>JAILBN010000062.1 GCA_024680915.1 Treponemataceae bacterium
AATTGACTTGTTATTTTGAATTCTTAACAAATTCTAAAATTTGCTTGACTTTTTTTTTTGACTATGGTATGTTTATGTCAGCTTGTAAATAAGCTGATAAACTCTCTCCGATGTCCGGCTTGCTGGACGATGGGGCTTGGCGGGCGTTGCCTGTCGAGCCCCGTTTTTTTTATCCAGAGCTTAAAAAAAAGCTCTGTCATTGTGGCTTGCTTTCGTGCTTATTCTTTCAGGGTTTCTTGTCTGGCTATTGTTGTGCTTCCTGCCGGGACGGAGCTTGTGAGCCAGACGTTACCACCTATAGTGCTTCCTTCTCCGATCACCGTGTCTCCACCCAGGATTGTAGCTCCTGCATAGATAGTTACGTTATCTTCTATAGTTGGATGCCGTTTTTTGTTGCTCATGCTTTTTTTGACGCTGACGGCTCCCAGAGTTACTCCTTGGTAAAGCTTGACATTATTTCCTATTATTGTTGTCTCTCCGATTACGATGCCGGTTCCGTGGTCTATGCAGAAGGACTCACCTATGCTTGCTCCTGGATGAATGTCTATTCCTGTCTTTCCGTGTACGTGTTCCGTCATCATCCTCGGGATCATGGGGATTCCGCTGGTGTGAAGGAAATGGGCTATTCTGTAGACAAGGATTGCCTCCAATCCTGGGTAAGAGAGTATTATTTCTTCGGCGCTTTTTGCTGCGGGGTCTCCTTCCAGGCAAGCCTTTACGTCCAGCATGCTTTTCCTGCGTATTTCAGGAATTTCTTTTATCAGTGAAAGTACTGTTTTTTCTGCAAGCTCAAAGCACTGGGATTCGTCTATGTCCTTCTTTAGGTAGGTCAGTGCCTTTTGAGTTTCCTTTGTAAGAATTGACGTTATGCGATGAATTTTTTCTCCCGTAACGTACCTCAGATTGTGCTCATCGATATATTCTGCGCTCCTGAACCCTGGAAAAATAAGAGATTGTATGTCTTTTAATGCTGATATTACATTCTCCCTGTTTGGGAAGCTTTCACTCTCGGACATGTTTATCGCGCCGTGAATACTGTAAGATTCGAGGATTGTTTCTGTAAGAAGATCTATGTTATTCATGGGATAAAATATACATGGCATCGCTGAAAAAGACAATTGATGAAAAAGTTTTTTTCCCGATATATCACTTTTATATCTATTGACAAAAAGAAGACCTATAAGTATATTAGTAAGACATCTTGCCCGGTGCGTATATGCATATGGGGGATTTCTTTTTTATGCCTCTATAGCTCAGTCGGTAGAGCGCAACCATGGTAAGGTTGAGGTCAACAGTTCGATTCTGTTTGGAGGCTGTTACCTAGTTTAAGTAAAGGAGTATAGAGATGGCTTCAAAAAAGACTGCTGTTGAAATTATTGCACTACAGTGTACTGTATGCAAACGTAAGAATTATACAACTTATAAAAATCGCAAGAATATTCAGGGTAAGCTTGAGTTGAATAAGTATTGTCCATTTGATCGCAAGCATACATTACACAAAGAAACAAAAGCAAAATAATTATTGTATATTTACTTTCTGCCTCTGGCAGAAAGAATAATATATTTAGGTCAGTAGCTCCAATGGTAGAGTGGCGGTCTCCAAAACCGTTTGTTGCGGGTTCGAATCCTGCCTGGCCTGTTATCTTAATATTGTGAGGACTGAAATATGAAAATCGTCCAGTTCGTAAAAGAATGTGGTGCAGAATTAAAAAAAGTTGTCTGGCCGAGCAGAGATGATGTTCTCTCTTCTGTGAAGATGGTTCTCGTTTCTACTGTTATTGTCGCTGTGATTCTTGGACTCTTTGATTTCCTGTTCAATACAGGTATTACTCTCATTTTTTAGGTAATAGTACATGGCAAAGGGCTGGTATATACTCCATACATATTCCGGATACGAAGGGAAGATAGAACGCACTATTCGCACTATGCTTGAGAATGGTGATTTATCTCCAGAAGTGGTTTTGGATGTGAAGGTCCCGGTTGAGGATGTGTGTGAAGTAAAAGACGGCAAGAAAAAATTCGTCACAAAAAAATTTTTGCCTGGATATATAATGATAGAGCTTGATCTTCCTGATTTCGGTTGGAAGAATACTTGCTCTGCTATTCGTAGGATTCATGGTGTAACTGGTTTCGTAGGAACTGGAAGTAATGTTCGTCCTCGCCCTATTACCGCAGATGAGGCAAAGGCCTTGCTTCAGAAGTCTGGTGAGATCAAGGGTGAGAAGTTCGTCAGGATGAAACAATCTTTCTCCGTCGGCGAGCAGGTTAAGATTATCGATGGACCGTTTGCTACCTTTACAGGTTCTATCGAAGAAGTGAATCTTGAGAAAAATAAACTTCGTGTTATCGTTCAGATTTTTGGGCGCTCAACACCGGTTGAAGTTGATCTTTTACAAGTTGAAAAGATTTAGTATTGGAAGCCCGGCTTAAGACCGGGCTTTCGGTGTTATTCTTTGTTTTGGGAGAGATTTCCGGTTCGTCGAACACAGGGGTCTCGCTAGACAGAAAATGCAGTGCATTTCTGTCATACCAATGTAAGGAGATATAAAATGGCTAAAAAGAAGGTTACGGCTGTTATCAAACTGCAGTGTCCTGCAGGAAAGGCAACCCCTGCTCCGCCAGTAGGTCCTGCTCTTGGACCTCATGGAGTCAGTGCCCCTCAGTTTGTTCAGCAGTTCAATGACCGGACTAAGACTATGGAGCCGGGACTTGTTATTCCGGTTATCATCACAGTCTACCAGGACAAATCATTTACATTTATTCTGAAAACTCCTCCTGCTGCAGTCCTTATCAAGAAAGCTCTTGGTATTGATAAAGGTTCAGGAAACTCCATTCTGAATAAAGTGGGTGTACTTTCTAAAGCAAAGCTTGAAGAAATCGCAAAAATCAAACTTCCAGATGTTAATACAGATGATCTTGAAGCTTGCAAGCGTATTGTTGCGGGAACCGCACGCAGTATGGGTGTAGAGGTGGAGAAGTAGTATGAAACACGGAAAAAAATATCTCGAATCCCTTAAAAAATATGATACAACTGCGGTTTTTGATGTCGTAAAGGCTTGCGAGACTGTCAAAGAGTTGAAATTCGCTAAGTTTGACGAGACTGTAGAAGTTCATGTTAATCTTCGTCTTGCAAAGAACCAGACAGTACGTGATACTGTAGTTTTCCCCAATCAGTTTAAGGGCGAGAAAAAGGTTCTTGTATTCTGTAAAGAAGACCGTGTTAAAGAAGCTCTCGATGCGGGAGCCGCTTATGCAGGTGCTGCTGAGTACATAGACAAGGTTAAGGGTGGCTGGCTCGATTTCGATGTTGCTGTGGCTACTCCTGATATGATGAAGGATGTTGGTCGTCTTGGTATGGTTCTCGGACGCAAAGGTCTTATGCCTAATCCCAAGACAGGTACAGTAACTAATGATATTGTCGCTGCTATTGGTGAGCTTAAGAAAGGTCGTGTGGAGTATCGTGCTGACAAGCAGGGTGTTCTTCATATGGCTGTCGGTAAGACATCAATGGATGCTGATAAGATTGCTGAGAATATCAAGGCTCTTCTTGGAGAGATTTCTCGTAAGAAGCCTGCTGATGCAAAGTCAGGTTATGTTCAGTCAGTATCAGTAAGTTCAACGATGGGCCCTGGTGTTTGGGTAGACTATAAGGAGGGAGAGTAATATGGCTGTAAAAGCAAAGAAACTCCAGCCTGCAAAAGTCGAGGCTATTTCTGCTGTTAAAGGTATTCTCGAAGGATACAGTGATTATATTTTCACAGAGTATCGCGGGCTTACGGTAGAGCAGATTTCTAACCTGAGAAAACAGCTTAAAGCAAAGAACTGTGAGTACAAGGTTATCAAGAATAATTTTGCACGTGTAGCTTTTGAAGAGATGAAGGTTGAGAATGTCAAGGATTTCCTTGCAGGCCCGACAGCTATCGCTCTTCTGAAAGAAGACCCTAACGAGGTTGCAAAAGTTCTTTTTGATTTTAAGAAAGAAGCTCCGGCACTTTCTGTAAAGGGTGCCTTAATAGAGCAAGAGCTTTATGACGCTGCTAAAATCGAGGCTTTCTCAAAGCTTCCTGGAAAGAAGCAGCTCATTGCTATGATTATGTCTGCTATCAATGGTCCTGTACAGAAACTTGCGGCAACATTGCAGGCTTATGTGGACAAAAAATCAGAAGAGGGCGGAGAAGCTCCAGCAGCAGCGGAGTAACTTCGTACCTGATGTACGTCAGGCTTCATAGCTGTCGTCCTGTCGTGCTTACAAAAAAATATAACTTTTAAGGAGAAGATAATATGGCAGCTCTCACAAATGAACAGATTTTGGATGCAATCGCATCAATGACAGTACTTGAGGCTTCTGAGCTTGTAAAAGCTATGGAAGAGAAATTCGGTGTAACAGCAGCTGTTGCTGTTGCTGCAGCTCCTGGAGCAGCTGGTGGTGCCGCTGCTGCTGAAGAGCAGACAGAGTTCAATGTATCTCTTGAAAGCGCAGATCCTTCAAAGAAGATCGCAGTTATCAAAGCTGTTCGCGAAGTTACAGGACTTGGTCTTAAAGAGGCAAAGGATCTTGTTGAAGGTGCTCCTAAAGTTCTTAAGGAAGGCGTATCTAAGGAAGATGCAGCTAAAATTAAGGAAACTGTTGAAGCAGCAGGCGGAAAGGTTAAGATTGCTTAAGCATCCTTTGTTGGTGGGGAAACAGATGTCAGAGTCTGTTTCCTGTTACAATTGAATTAATTTACTCTTATTTAAGCTGCCGGAATAGTATTGTTTCGGCGGCTATATGTATGTGATAAGATAAGCGGACTGTATAGAGTACAGACTTTATTACCGCAAAAAGTTTGAAGGGGGATTTGATGTTCGCAAAGAGCCGGACGGTCAATCGTCAGTATATTGGTAAGAATATCCAGAATTTTATGGAGCTGCCGGACTTAATAGATATTCAGCTCTCATCCTATGAAAGTTTTTTACAGAAAACGAAGTTGGATAATAAAGAACCGCTTGCGGAGCAGGGCCTCCAGGAGGTCTTCAATTCCACGTTCCCCATTGAAAGTCAGAATGGGGATATGATCCTTGAATATGAATATTATGAGCTTGATGAGCAGAATATAAAGTTTTCGGAGTTAGAGTGCAAGCAGAAGGGGCTTACTTATTCGGTGCCCCTGAAGGCTAGGATAAATCTTGTTTTCCAGCAGACTGGTGAGATCCGCCAGAAAGATATATATATGGGTGATATCCCTCTCATGACAGATAGGGGTACTTTCATCGTTAATGGCGCTGAGCGTGTCGTCGTATCTCAGATTCATCGTTCTCCGGGTGTTATTTTCTGCCATGAGAAAGGTGTCCTTTCCAGCCGTATCATTCCTTACAGAGGAAGCTGGCTTGAGTTTGAGATTGACCAGAAGAAAGAGCTGATTTATGCGAAAATCGACAGGAAGAAGAAAATCCTCGGTACAATTTTCCTGCGCGCCCTTGGATATAACTCACGGGAAGAGATAATCAAGGCTTTCTATGAGACAAAGAAGCTGAAAATCAAGAATACAAAGGATTTCAAAGAGTCCCTTGTCGGAAAAATCCTTGCTGAGGCAGTTTATTCTGAGAAAACAGAGGATGGAGAGAAAAAGAAGGTTTTCCGTGCTGGTGAGAAGCTCCATCCCCATGATATAGATGAGCTTTATTCTCATGATGATATAAAAGAGATAGTTGTTATTGATTTTGAAGCTGAGAATTCTCTTGATTCACAGGTTATAATCAATTGTTTTGAGCGCGAGGAGATACATTATACTAAGGAAGGCTCCGGCTTTGATGAGCCCACTAAGGAAGATGCTCTTTCCGCTGTCTATTCCGTCCTTATGCCGGGTGAGCCTATAACAGTTGAGGCCGCTGAAAAAGATCTTACGACCATGTTCTTCTCTCTTAGGCGCTATGATTTGGGACGAGTCGGACGTTATAAGCTGAATAAAAAATTTGATTATGACCCCCCGATTGAGGAGAATACGCTGGTTAAGCAGGATATCATATCCACTATGAAATTCCTTGTTAAGGTCTTTATCCAGGCTGAAGGTGTCGATGATATAGACCATCTTGGAAACCGCCGTATCCGTTCTGTAGGCGAGCTTATGACCGTTCAGCTGAAAACAGCTTTCGGCCGTATGGAAAGAATTGCAAAAGAAAGAATGAACCTTAAAGAGACTGAGACGATGAAGCCTCAGGATCTTATATCTATAAAACCGATTGTGGCTTCTATCAAAGAGTTCTTTGGTTCCAGCCAGCTTTCTCAGTTCATGGATCAGGTTAATCCTCTTGCAGAATTGACTCATAAGCGACGTCTTAATGCTCTCGGTCCTGGTGGTCTTTCCCGCGATCGTGCAAGCTTTGAAGTTCGCGATGTTCATTATACTCACTACGGACGTATGTGTCCTATCGAAACTCCTGAAGGTCCGAATATCGGTCTTATCGTTTCTCTTGCAATCTATACCCGTGTAAGTGAGTATGGATTCCTTGAGGCACCTTACAGAAAAATCGAGAACGGCCGTGCAACAGATAAGGTAGAGTACCTCTCTGCTATGGATGAGGATAAGTACTATATCGGACAGGCGTCAGCCGCAATGGATGAGAAAGGAAACTTCCTTAGCAGTACTATTGCCTGTCGTAGGAGGGGTGATTATTCTGCCCGTCCTCCTAAGGATGTCCAGTTCATGGATGTCTCCCCGAAACAGGTTATTTCAGTTTCTGCGGCACTTATTCCTTTCCTTGAGCATGATGACGCTAACCGTGCCCTTATGGGTTGTAACATGCAGCGCCAGGCTGTTCCTCTGCTTTTCCCGGAGCCTCCTATCGTTGGAACAGGTATGGAGAAAAAGTGTGCATATGACTCTGGTGTTCTTATCAAGGCAAAGAGAGATGGAGAGGTTATCCGAGTTACGGCTGATGAAGTCCGTGTCCAGACTCCCGAGCAGAAAAAGACCGGTGAATATGATTCATATAAGCTGTTGAAGTACCAGAAAACAAATCAGGATACTTGTTATCATCAGCGTCCTGTGGTTGAGCTTGGTCAGACTGTCCGGAAAGGCGATGTGCTTGCTGATGGACCTGCTACATTCAATGGTGAGCTGGCTTTGGGCCGCAATATTCTTGTCGGATTCGTTCCGTGGAACGGATACAACTACGAGGATGCTGTTCTTATTTCACGTCGTGTCGTAAAAGAAGATATGTATACTTCTATTCATATCAAGGAATTTATGACGGAAATCCGTGAGACAAAGCTTGGTCCTGAGAAAATAACCCGTGATATTCCTAATACAGCTGAGAAAACGCTGGATAATCTTGACGGAGAAGGTATCGTACGTATCGGTGCTAAGGTTCGTTCTGGTGATATCCTTGTGGGTAAGGTTACTCCTAAGAGCGAGACTGAGACGACTCCTGAATTCAAGCTTTTGAACTCGATCTTCGGTGAGAAGGCTAAGGAAGTCAGGGATTCTTCTCTCAGAATTCCACATGGCGTTGAAGGTACGGTAATCGATGTGCAGCGTCTCCGCCGTACAGAAGGCGACGACCTTAACCCTGGTGTAGATGAGGTCGTAAAGATCCTTATCGCAACGAAACGTAAGCTCCGTGAAGGTGATAAGATGGCAGGACGCCATGGAAACAAGGGTGTCGTGGCAAGAATCCTTCCAGAAGAGGATATGCCATATTTGGAGGACGGTACTCCTCTTGATGTTTGTCTTAACCCTCTTGGTGTTCCGTCTCGTATGAATATCGGTCAGATTATGGAGTCTGAGCTTGGGCTTGCCGGTAAATACCTTAATGAATGGTATGAGGCCCCGGTTTTCCAGTCTCCCTCCAATGAGCAGATTGAAGAAAAGCTTATGAAGGCAGGCTTCGACAAGACTTCTAAGGCAGTTCTCCGTGACGGAAGAACAGGTGAGCCTTTCCAGAATCCGGTTTTCGTTGGTGTTATCTATTACCTCAAACTGCACCATTTGGTTGATGATAAAATGCATGCCCGTTCTACAGGACCTTACTCACTCGTTACTCAGCAGCCACTTGGTGGTAAGGCTCAGTTCGGTGGTCAGCGTCTTGGTGAGATGGAGGTATGGGCTCTGGAGGCATATGGAGCGGCTAATACGCTTCAGGAGCTTCTTACGATCAAGTCTGATGATATGACAGGTCGTTCAAAGATTTACGAGTCAATCGTGAAGGGAGAGCCTTCAACTGCCGCTGGTGTTCCTGAGGCTTTCAATGTTCTGGTTCAGGAGCTTAGAGGTCTCGCCCTTGACTTCACCATCTATGATGCGAAGGGTAAGCAGATTCCGCTTACGGAACGTGACGAAGAACTGATTAACAAGCAGGGATCTAATTTCTAAAATGTTTCTCCGGACTGGTTTTCCGGTCCGGTTTTAGTATGGCTGAGTAATTTATATAGGAGAAAGCAAATGCGTGATATCCAGGATTTTGACAGCTTGATGATTAAGCTCGCTTCACCTGAAACCATCAGGGCATGGTCATATGGAGAAGTAAAGAAGCCTGAGACTATAAACTATCGTACGTTAAGACCGGAGAAAGACGGTCTGTTCTGTGAGCGTATTTTTGGTACGACCAAGGAATGGGAATGTTATTGTGGTAAATTCAAGTCCGTACGTTACAAGGGTGTGATTTGTGACCGTTGTGGTGTTGAGGTCACACACTTTAAGGTAAGACGTGAGCGTATGGGACATATAGAGCTTGCTGCTCCTGTTTCCCATATTTGGTATTACCGTTCTGTTCCTTCCCGCATGGGTCTTCTCCTCGATCTTCAGGTAGCTGCTCTGCGCTCAGTTCTCTACTATGAGAAATTCATCGTAATTGATCCAGGTGATACTGACCTTAAGAAAATGCAGCTTCTGTCAGAGGATGAGTACATTGAGGCTCAGGAACGATATGGAGACGCTTTCTCCGCAGGTATGGGTGCTGAAGCCATAAAGACCTTGCTTGAGAATCTTAATCTTGATGAGCTTGCTGTGGAGCTTCGTGCCAAGATGATTGAGAAAGGTGCAAAGAGTGATAAACGTCTTCTTAAACGTATTGAAATAGTTGAGAACTTCCGTGCATCTACGAATAAGTGTTCATGGATGATTCTTGATGTGGTTCCTGTCATTCCGCCGGATCTTCGTCCTATGGTTCAGCTTGATGGAGGACGCTTCGCTACATCTGACCTTAACGATCTTTATAGACGTGTGCTAAACAGAAATAACCGCCTTAAGAGGCTTCAGGGGCTCTCTGCTCCGGATATCATCATCCGCAACGAGAAGCGTATGCTTCAGGAAGCTGTGGACGCTCTTTTCGACAACTCAAAGAGAAAACGTGTCGTAAAGGGTGCTTCTAACAGACCTCTTAAGTCAATTTCAGACCTGCTTAAAGGTAAACAGGGACGTTTCCGCCAGAATCTTCTTGGAAAGCGTGTTGACTATTCTGGCCGTTCCGTTATTGTCGTCGGTCCTGAGCTGAAGCTATGGCAGTGCGGACTTCCTACAAAGATGGCTCTTGAGCTTTTCAAGCCTTTCCCGAATATTCCTGTCCAGCTCCTGCATACGGAAATGATTACGGAGCAGGGGCAGGTCTATAAAGTGCTGGACGGGACCGACGTGATTTCGACGGTAACGGTCGGGGCGCCGCGCAGTATATCGGATAACCTGTCCCGCGACAATATTATCGCGACGGCCGACGTGGCGGACCTGACGCAGGTCGGGACTATCCCGATCATGCTGTCAACGAATATTTACGGTACGCGGCTTGACAGTATCCAGGGCAGCAACGACAGCGTCCGCCTCGATATCCAGATGCGGAAAACTTCATCTTTCACGCTCCAGACCACGACCTCGGGAACGCCTGCCGAAGGGTACGTCCTGTCGGATATCCAAACCGAACAGAACCAGGTCCGCGTCAGCGGCGCGGAATC
>JAILBN010000128.1 GCA_024680915.1 Treponemataceae bacterium
TGTTGTAAAGCATATTCAGCTTCTTCATGTGTAAATTGTTCCCCATATTCACTTGTCAATTGATCATAAAGTCCTTTTCTTGAAAATGAACTGAACATAAGATAGCTTTCAGCTGCTTCAACGGCTTCCTGCCTCCAATCCACTTTCACATTATCTATGGCATATTGTGCTTCTTCTTTAGTAAAGGCTTCTCCATATTCACTTGTTAACTGATCGAACAAACCTTTTTTAGAAAATGAACCAAAACTCAGATAGCTCTCTGCCGATTCTAGTGCTTCCTGCTTCCAATTTACTTTAACATGATCTACCGCAAATTGTGCTTCATCCCTAGTAAAACCTTCTCCATATTCGCTTGATAATTGCTCATACAAGCCTTTTTTCGAGAATGAACTGAAATTCAAATAACTTTCTGCAGACTTAAGGGCTTGTTTCTGTCCCATAGTCCATGTGCTTGGATCATCCGGTGTTCCTTTGGTTTCACATTTCTTGATTTTTGACCAATCAGAGTAGGTCTTCTTCTTTGTCTCGCTAGATTTATTATATGTTCTAATCCTAATATAATATGTCGTACTCTGATTAAGATCTTTAATCAGTAGACTTGTAGCAGAAGCTTTAACATTCTTCTTCTGTGAAGCCTTCATGTTCTTATTTGTACTATATGCAACCTGTAAGCCTGTTATGCCTGAAGGAGCCTCACTCCACGTTACTTTTATATATGTTTCTCCTGAAGTAATTTTTTTTATTGATACTCCTACCGGTTTCGTTGCTGCTTGAGCAGGAATCAAACTTAGTCCAACAAGACATCCTAAAAACAAACTCATGACAACTAATACTGTAAAAATTTTTGACAATAATCTTTTCATATCAACTTTCTCGCTTTCTTTATAAAAAATGATGATTTAAGTACCAAAATATAATAAGATATGAATAATACCTCACCTAGTGAATTATTTACTTATTTTTTTTTTTATTCGAAACCCAATAATACCCGATACAACCATTGTAATCGCCCCTAGCCTGATATAACTGCATAAAAGTGTATAAGGCTTTTTTGCTGACCCATTTTTTATGGTTTCATTACAAAAATACGATAATTAAAGGAATGAAAATGCTTCATTGGTTGTAATATCGGTCAAAAATGAATACGAATTTTCTGTTAGATATGTATTATAGTCTTCAGCGTTTAACTTTTTTTCTTTAAAACTTACTCATTAAAATTTCAACAATTTTTTCTGCCTCAAAAAAATCATTTATTAACTCCTGTGTTGTATTTACTTCCGTATTTTTCTTAATCCTATCATCAAGCGGAAATTTTAGGAAGCAATTATGCACCCAGTAATTTCTTCTCTTACACATTTCTTCTATTTTTCTCATTTCTTCGTCAGTAATAATGTGAGTATTCTTCTGAAGTTGAGCATTTCTTATCTTTCTGATAATTGCTGAAATACTATCCCTTTCAACTTCTTCAAACCCCTGTACAACATTATCACTGATTCGTGCATATATTTTTTCCAAATCATCTTCAATACGTTGATAATACTCTATCAAATGTGCATAATAAAAATAAAATTTTCTCCATGTCCTCCGAAACCTTTTTCATAAGATACCTTCTCGTATAAAAAGCTAAGAGAATTATATATTCTCGCCAAAATAATTATCAACTGTCATATACATTATAATATATATTTATAAACATTATTGTCTTATAGACCTCGAATACCTGCAGCCAGGAAATCCTGTACATCCAATAAACCTTCCATTTTTGCCATTCCGCTCAATAAGTTTCTTTCCACACTCCGGACATAAAGTGGAATCACACTCCTTTTTTGTTTTTTCCGGCATAACAATGTTCTGTGAAGTTTTCTTTCCAGGATTACTCTTATAACACAGCTTACATGTTCCAAGATTAAGATGAACTCCTATTGGACCGCCAAAAGACACAAAATCAGAATCCTTAGATATCCTTCCACAAAACTCGCATCGTATCCATCTATTACCATACCGGTCCCTAACCTGCGTTTCCTGTTGCGTTAATCCTTCTTCAAGATTACGTCTGAAATCTTCATCACACCGTTTCTTTTCTTCATCAACCCTTTCCTCTTCAAGCCTACGTTGCTCTGCATCTTTAGCTCGTTGCTTCTCTACATCTTCTAATCGTTTCTTTTGTTCTTCTCTCCATCGTTCCTCTTCTAGTCGCTGTTTGTTAAATCTTTCTGCTCGTTGCTTTTCCGTTTCTTCTAAACGCTTCTTTTGTTCTTCTCTCTTTTGTTCCTCTTCAAGTTTCTGTCTTTTAATTTTTTCTACTCGTTGCTTTTCTGCTTCTTCTAAACGTTTCTTTTGTTCTTCTCTCCATCGTTCCTCTTCTAGTTTCTGTTGTTTTAACGATTCAGCTTGTTGCTTTTCCGCTTTTCTTCTTTCATTATCAAGATTTACGTCAAATTGTTCTTTTGATGACGCTAAAAGATCAGTCAAATACTTGTCCTTAAACATTATTTTTCCATCATGCTTAATCCTAAAATTCTTTAAATCTCCGTCAGCAAAAATCAATTCTCTCCAAATTCCATCAAAATCCTTTTCATAATAAACAGCGCGTAAATCAGCCTTATCGGAGCTGGAAGCATCCACAGTTAACAACAAACAATACCCTTGTCTGTTTTGAATCTTTATACGTTCTTCAGCTCCCTTTCCATCACTTCCAAAATTCAAAGAATTATTAATAAATATGATTTTTATTCCATTAGCATTCTCCTCAAGGATCTGGATATTTTCTTCAGTAAGATTTTCCCCTTCATGACAGTAATTGACCGCTATCCTATATCTACGTGATATAAAAGAAAACTCATATTTTTTTGTAGTATCTGAAAATGCTGTAATCGGAACCTTGGTTTCAATATTTGCCAATTGCAAATTATCATTAAGCCAATGTTTAAGAATTATTTCTGAAGCAGTTGATATGTTTTCTTCAGTAGAAGTATACCCATCCTGATGCTCATTTGTGTCTTCTAACCCGTCAAGCGTATCTTCTATATAGCTTATGAAGTCATTTTTTGAATACCATCTCCGCGAAGGGAAACGCGTAAATGACCAAACCGAATATGGTTTCCAATTCAGTTTCGTCTTTTTACTAACACAAACCATAGCTTTTTCTTTTTCTTTATCGTCTATCTGAAGGAAAACTTCAATCTGTCCATTTATTATATCATATTTTTTAAATACCTTTTCTTTGCCTTTATGTGGATTAGGAACTAAAAGAGTATTCCATTCGAAATAAATATATCCATTACACTCGCTACATCTTATTCTCCCCTTGTTATACTCATCAATAAGGTCAAACACCCATACAACTTTATATCCAAGACTATTATAAAATTCGTTTCGTTCTTTGAATTCTTCTGGACTCATGGGACTATGTTGAAATTCTATTACAGTCCCATTTGTAAAAACATCCGTTCTATGAATGACATCTCCGGACCGCATAACAATTTCTCGATTCTCAATAGGGAAACATTCCTGCCAGCTATAATGCCATTCTGTCATATCATGTTTCCAAGAATCTTTACATTGAGTATCCTTTTTATGTGCAAAATGATGTTGTTTTACTTGTCCTCGACGAATTAATAATGACTCGTGGCATACAGGACAGTAATATATTTCTCCCGTTATTACATGTTTTATATCCACGCGTTCATCATTTTCATTTAAAGCTATATACATTTTTTCTCCATATTGACGCAAACGAAATATCTATATCATATATCCACTAAATACCGTATTTCACTATGATTTGTTTCATCAAAAACTCATTTCACTTTTTCCAGTTCCAAACCTCATATCCCTGCCTTCTAGCTGAATCATAGACCGGCTGCATATTTTTCTGAAGGATATTATAGAATTCTTCTTGAGAGTTTCCTTTCCGGTATAACTCCTGTCCTGCCCAGATAGAATGTAGGTTGTCCCTGTAGCATGCTTCAAAAAGTTTATGTATCCCGGGTTTATCATGTATCAAACTATACATAATATATTGGTTTTCTGCAAACCTCGTAAAAAAGGGATTCCATTTAGGAAGTTTGTTACTCTTTGAAGAATTCAGAGACGAATCCATCGGCATCAAGTTCCATAGTTCATCATTCATTACAAATGACCACGGGACAAAATGATCCACATCATACTTTTTGGATATAACTGATTCACCAGTAAATACATCATGAACTTCACTTAGTGACAATATCCCATCCCACAGCTTATGGACGTTATTTAACTTTCGCATCTTTTCATCCATCGGAGCAAGTTTATATATAAGTCCAGGTACTTCAGGATTATTATTTTGGAGCCACTTTAACTTTTCGTACTGTATCCACCCTAAAATCGTTACTGTGTTATCCTGTATCATTTTCACCCAAGCAGGTTGAAAACAAATCTCCTTCTTTAGTTTGCTTGAATCACCTAAAGTATAAGGAAGCAGAACTACATCACGGTTTATTTTTTCAATGTAGGCTACCATTTTTCTGACACTGCTCCATTCAGCTTCTGTAACAGCCCCCGAAAAGAAACCCGCCAGTGCTCTGTATGGTACCATGTTTGTCAATTGTTCCTTAAATGCTTTAAGCTCCGTATCATACTTCGTGATAGCGTTCTTTATTTCTACTTTTGATGCATTCGCCGGAAGCTGGCTGAGTTCTGATAATCTGATTACTGCCCGTTCAAGCCCGTCTCTTACTAGTCCATCAGCCTGCATACCACTCAAATGAATATGAAACTCCCGAACAGAATACCAGGCATTACATATCATCTCGTTTATGACAGCATCGAATGTAGTCTCTATCACACCTTCGGAGATAAGCTGAACTAAAGCCTCCAGCCAATAAAACTTATAGCAATACGAAGGGTCCTTCAGCATCTGTGAAAAACCCTCTATACAAAGAGAACTATAGTACCCTTTATCTATTTTAAGTTCATATCCGCTTTTAGGACCATCAAATTCAGCCATCACACATCACCTTTTTCTAACACAAACCCTGTATAGACGCTTCTCCAATTTGTATCTTGTCATTATCTCTTCTTTCATATATTCTATGTCGAAGTCCTTAAAGAAATATCTGATATCATCTTCATCAAAGAATCTCTTTATGGTTTTACCTTCCATCTCATATACATGATGCTCTATCTCCTTGCCGTCACCTGCACCATGCAAGACATCATTGACTGAATTTACCCGCAGTATCATATGTCCGCCAGGCTGCAATATCCTGTTTATTTCATCAAGTATCCTCAGTGTATCCTTCTCCAGGAAATAATGTAGGCACAGATCAGCTATTACCACTTCGAAGCTTTCATCTTCAAATGGAATGCCATCCAGCATGTTGAAACATTTTACATCATACACTTCCGGGAAGTTCTTTTTGATATTAGATATCGCACTCTGTGACTGGTCACACGAGATGACTTTTTTCCCTTTATTTATCAGGTAAAGGGTGTCATTTCCACCACCACATCCCAGATCCAGGATAGGCTTTGTGGTAGCCTCGATTATATCATCAAAGCGGTCAAGCCAGTCATCTACTTTTATATTTTCCCTATTGTAATCCTTATGTATTTCATCCCAGTATTCCAGGGATTTTTGCCTGTATACTTCTTCCATCATAAACCCTATTTTTCGTGACCCTAATTTATTTCAATATAAAATTATTATACCAAATATTTATGCCTTTTTCAAATCAAAAATATATTTTTAGTCATGTTTTGGTCAGGCTACAAAAAAGGACAAAGCCTTATACAGACTCTGTCCTTAAAAACCTTTTCTTCCCTTTGCCTTGGTCTCGATATTTCCGTTTTTGTCAAACCCATTACTTCAACTTAAGCTTAACCTGCTTCTGAAAGAATGCTGCCCCATAGCATATTATCTGCTCATATCCTTTCAGACCTTCGGCATATTTTTCCTTAACAATCTGCTTGATGGCTTCCTTGCAATCCTTGTCCATATCAGATTCTTTATCCGACTTTTTCGCTTCTATAATAATTGCGCGTCTGTTCTTCTTATCCTTCAGCAGAATATCAGGTCTTCCAAGGCCCTTTTCCTTATTGGAATCTACACTATATCCCCTTCCGACAAATACTCCGGTAAGAAATGCATGATAGTAGTCCTCATGATAATCATTATAACTTATAGTATCCCATAGGAGCCCTGATATAATTTCCATGGCATGC
>JAILBN010000033.1 GCA_024680915.1 Treponemataceae bacterium
TCACTTGTTAACAAATAATTATACCATATTTTATGGAAAAAAGGGATAAATTCTAAATCCCTTAAACAAATTTCATCAGATATATTATACAAAATACCCTGTCTCAAATAATGATACAGGGTATAAATTATTTGATTAGTATTTGCTTCATTTCCATCTTTGGGGGCTTAGTAGACTTAACCTCACTGCGCATTTCAAGAACACAGTCATCAGGAAAATTCCATTTAGTAAACAGATCTTCAAATCTGTTCATAATCGTATCGTCCCAGGTGCAGTATGCAAAGATTCTTTCTTTGATCTGCTTCACTTCTTCTTTTGTAAAAAATGTGATATTCATACTTCTATTATCTATGAATACCAATAGAAGTAAAATTTTTATTTAATCATATTCATTGCTTACCCTAACATACAGCATATTGTCTTTTGCCTTTGAAAGCTCAAAAAAAAATCTGTTTCTTCATCATTAAACATCAGGGCAACAGCTTCTGCATATCTCCAGAATATGATTTGCGGGTCATGGCCGGTTGGGAATACGTTAATTTCAAAAGTAAAATAGAAGTTTGAAACATCAATCAGCCTATCTTTTGTAGTTGATTCAGCCATTTCCAGCTTACACTTAAAAGAAGGTTGGTTTATGATTTTATCAAAAAGCTTCGGGTTTTCAAAAGGCCTTATGATAATTCCATCATTGTGATTTTTGTTTATCTTATCAATGTACTTTGGAAGTTTATTTATAAAGTAGTCTTCTACTTCCTTATATACTGGTTCAAATAAAATCATTAGTAGTTCTTCCTCCTGTAATGTTCTATTATCTTTTGAACGTCCATTGGAACTTCAAAACTGTAATCATCTTCATGATTAATCTGCTTAATAAACTCTTTCTTTTTAAGCAGAAATATTTTGATAATTGCTTCCTTTAAATCTGCCGGGAATGTTTCCGGAATAAAGCCTGCATTGTAGTTCATGAATAAAACATGTCCCTCAAGTTTGATATCTAATAAAAAGATAGTCCTCCCGTCTATAACACAATGAGGAACTCGCAGCTTTGTATTCATATCTATGATGTTCACCATTTCTGTTATGTTGTCTTGATTTGTATACACCTTGCAGTCTCTAACCGTCTGCAGCTCGTTGTAATTTTTGTCTTCTAATGGATAGTCCAGTTCTTTCTCTATGTATGAAATTGTAGACTTATACAAAAGCTCGTCTGTAACAAGTTCTGTATCGTTTAATTCAAGTATTTTCTGGAGTTCTTCAAATGGGAATG
This sequence comes from Treponemataceae bacterium, assembly GCA_024680915.1. Lineage (GTDB taxonomy): Bacteria > Spirochaetota > Spirochaetia > Treponematales > Treponemataceae > Treponema_I. The sequence continues at coordinate 1,268 of JAILBN010000033.1, forward strand.
GATTCATAAATCTCTCGCAATATGGAAAAGCGAGGCTCACGAAAGTATAACCTCCGTTCAGTGAAAAGCAAGGCCAAGCCGCTTCGCGGTGCTTCGCAGCCTTGCTTTCCCCTTCACTTCGGTTTTAAGTTTTTTCGCCCCCGCTTTCCAAAGGCCAATATTTATATTGGCTTTTGTATTAAGCAGTCTTTGTTTTCAAAAGGACCATATTCTTTTTCGGGCGGGTAACCAGGAAGCCGTCGCGTTTACGGAAACGCATAAAGAGCTCTCCGTATTCGAGGCTTTCGGTGGTCTCGTCAAATCGTTTGATTTCGATTCCTTTGCGGTTGCCGTGGATAATGCGTTTTGGATTCATGAAGATGGCAAACGGTGTATTTGCTTCGATATCGGTAAACTGTGGAAGAAGGCGGCTTTCGATTACGTCGTAACCATCCAGGCGTCCTGGCATTCCTTCCCACGGCTTACGCCAGATTGGGTTGTTGTTGTCGTCACGGATATTTGTAATGTAATTGAGAACTGTTTCGTTCATAAACCACTTGCAGTATTTTCTCTCTTCCGGTTCAACCTTGAGCTCTGCAGCTCTGAAGTCAAGGTAAGAAAGGTCGTTGATTGATGCACTTGATGTTGCGTGTGTTTCTACGTGAGAAGTGTTCATTGCACCTGTGAACGGGTCATCGTCTGCGATGAGACACTGGCGGTCAAACTCCTGGCCGTAGGCTTCTGTAAAGTCTTCCAGGAACATTCTTCCAAGGTCTACAAAGACATCTTCTCCGAACTCATCGAAGAATGGAACATAGCCTGCAAGTGTATAAGCTTTGAGCTCTGTACGTGTAGGCATGTTAGACTTGGTGGCATCAATCTTCTGGCCATAAGATGTCAGCCACTTCAATTCAATGCCGCCGCGGTCGCGCTCTGGAATGAAGATGGATGGTCCGCTCATCGGGCGATGAGTAACCAGGTTCATCATCATTGACTGCTTTGCAGCTTCCTGCATGATGGTCTCTTCATAAATTGGATTAATCAGATACTGGTCATTATTGGCAAGGTTTCCAACTGGATCTCCAAGCACGGCCTTAGATGGCACAAAACCTTTTCCGGTTTCCCAGGTAAAATCTTT
>JAILBN010000040.1 GCA_024680915.1 Treponemataceae bacterium
GCTGACAAAATCTACCATGTTTCAATAATGCCATGTACAGCAAAGGCTTACGAGGCACGCCGCGATGAGCACATGAAATCATCCGGGGCACAGGACATAGACAAGGTTCTTACAACAAGAGAGCTTGCTGCTGTCCTTCGCCAGGCTGGTATCAACTTTGCTGAACTGCCTGATTCTGAGGCAGACAGCCCAATCGGACCATACTCTGGAGCAGGAACAATCTTCGGTGCTACAGGTGGTGTTATGGAAGCTGCTGTTCGTACAGCATACAAGCTTGTTACAGGCAAAGAGCTTGGTGATGTAAACTACACACCAGCCCGTGGTCTTGAAGGCGTAAAGAAGGCTGAGATTGACCTTAACGGTACAAAGCTTAAGATTGCTGTTATCCATCAGATGGCTAATGTTGATGCAGTTATCCAGGAAATCCGCAAGGCAGCTGCCGAAGGTAAAGAACGTCCATATGACTTTATCGAAGTCATGGCCTGTAAGGGTGGATGTGTTACCGGTGGTGGACAGCCATACGGACACAGTGATGAACTCCGTGTTAAGAGAGCTGCGGCATTGTACAACGATGACGAGACACACGAGATTCGCTGCTCACACCAGAACCCGCTTATTACTCAGATTTACAAAGAGTACTTCGGCGAGCCAAACAGCGAGAAAGCACATCACTTGCTGCACACAACATACACAGAGCGCAACGTTTATTCAAACTAGTGCGTGAGTGAAACGAAAGCTTCGCGGGTTGAAGGAAACTTCGATTTGCGGGGCTTTTTCATTAATATGGGGGCATTTTGAGATTAGCCCGTAAACGGTCAAACCTCAAAACCGGGCTGCTACAGGGTCCGCTATCGCTCCCTTGCTACGTTCGCAAGCTCACTCGCAACGCTTCGCGCCTTCCGCATCCCTTGCCCAATATCTAAAACATCAGGAACAATAGCCAAGCGACAAGGCCAATTATCGCTAGGAAAATGATGTTATATACTGTGAAAACCGCCATATATGACACTTTTCTCGGGGATTTTGCGCTATTTTGGTAGCCGTTTGCAAAATCTGGCGCAGTTTTCGCCCCCGAATCTGGTGCAACATCAGGCTCGGTCGGCTGCTCATCTATCCAGCTGTTGTAAAGCTTGTAAGAAATTACACTGGCAAGTGAGGCAATCAAAGTGCCCAGTCCGCCGACGTTGACAGCAAGCAGAAGTGGCTCCGAAAAAGATGTGAATCCTGCCAGCAAAAGAGCCGCTGGAACATTGCTTATAACTTGCGATGTGACAATTCCCGTCAGGTAACAAGAAAGCGGAGTTTCAAGCATGTTGCGCAAAAAGGAGGAGACGGCGGGAACTTTGCTGATGCATCCTGTGAAGATAAAGAATCCGGTGAAAGTAAGAAGCAGGCAGTAATCTATTTTAGCAAAAAGCCGCCAGTTCATTAGGGCAAGGCAGACAAGGCAAACCGCAAGCGAAATGCGATAATCGACCACACGGAAAACAGAAAGCAGAATCAACACAAGAACAGCTGTGTATACGAGGGTTTTCACAGGGCTCTGCACTTTTACGGTGTCCACAGTAACGATGATTTTCTTCTTTTTATCAGATGCTTTCAAAACTGCAAGAGCGAGTAAAAGAAGGGACGGAAGACCGATTTTTAGCACGACTGGGAAAAATTCGCCAGCGGTCATTCCATAGAAAGAATACAAAAACAGGTTCTGGGGGTTTCCCATAGGAGTCATGCAGGATCCTAGGTTTGCGGCCAAGGTTTCTATTACTACCAGCTCAATACATTTTCGGCGGGAAAAGGAGGCTTTACCGCATATTATCAGTGAGATAGGTACAAAGGTAAGAAGAGCCACATCGTTGGTGACAAGCATGGATATAAAAAAGACGAGGAAGGTGAGCGCGAAAAAAACACCAGTCTCAGATTTACATATCTTAAGGACCTTACAGGCGAAAGCATCCAGTACATTCACACTGCGGAAGGCGGCGATTATACCCATCAGGCAGAAGAGTAAGGAAAGAACCCGGAAATCGATTGCAGCTAGAACTGTCTCAAAGGAGGGCTGGACCAGGCAAAGAGCCACAAGCGCCAAGACCAAGGCAGCCACTAGGACGGGCTCTTTTTTCAAAAAGGAAAGTATTTTCATAAATGAAACTCAGAACTTTTCTGAAAGCTCATAACTATTATAAGGATTACGTAGAAAATCTACGTTTCAGCCCAATATATCACAATACTTTTTTACTTGCCATATCTACTGTATCGTATTATTTTTACTTTATGGACAATCAACTTTCTCGCAAAGAGATTTATGACGTAAAAGATATTTTGGCCGAACTCATCCCTCTTACGGAAGAAGCCATGGGAAAATTCCGTAGTGCCCGCAACTGGGGATTTTTCGATATTCTTGGAGGGGGTTTTCTTACCGATCTGATTAAGCATTCACAATTAGGTTCCGCACGAGATATCATGTCCAGAATAAACATCCTGCTGGGTGATTTACAGAGGGAGCTTAAAGATATCGTCATTCCCACGGATTTCAATATGAGTTCAGCCAGCTTTGCTACCTTTGCAGACTTTGTCTTTGATGGTTTCCTTGCGGATGTTTATATGCAGTCTAAAATAATGTCCAGTCTGAACCAGGTGGAGGAGCTTCATAGACGTCTTGTTATCCTTGACGACAAAATGAATCAGCTTCTTGCCCGTTGCTGACGAATCGGAGTTGTAGTTGTTTGCCCAGCTTCTTGCTTGTTGCTGACAACGCGAAGTTGCGCTTGCTCGTCGCGAATTTATATTGTAATGACTCGGCCTGCTTGCCTGGTCGTGCCCTCAGTCCCCTACAGTCTTTCCACCCCATTCCTTTGAATGCAGCCTTTCCCTTTTTAGGACGGCATCAAAATCGGCCTCCGGTTCGCATTGCTCCTCTATATGAAGAGCGGTACTGTGAAGCTTACGTATACAATCTGATTTTTCCTTATATCCCAGCTTTGATTTTTCAATTGAATCCTGAAGAATCCGAATAGATTCATCGTATATTTTAAGCGGAACAGGGAAGGGGTGTCCGTCTTTACCACCGTGGGCAAAGGAAAAACGAGCGGGGTCAGTGAAGCGGCTGGGAGTGCCGTAAATAACCTCGCTTACCAGGGTCAATGACTGCAAGGTCCGTGGACCAAGTCCCTCCGTAAGGAGAAGACTGGAAAAATCCTCCGGCTGTTTTTCATAGGCCGTGGCCAATACTGCGCCAAGCCTTTTCAGGTTCACATCCTCCTTACGGACTTCGTGATGGGCTGGAAGAATAGCAACCCGCCCCTGACCTTCTCCGCCACTTAGTTCGTCTGTATAGTCAGCTGCCTTCACACCCTGTAATCCGGTCAAAGCACCCTTCTCGACAATCAATTCGCATTCCTTAAGGATTCTGGACGGCTCCTCCTTTGAGAGCGTCAGTATGGTGTTCCTGGTTTTATCTGCTTCAGAGGCAGTCAAATTGAGGATCTGACCTTTGTTCTCGCCTGTGACACCAGTGTGGGGTTCCTTCAAAAAGCTGTCTGAAGGTGAAGTTGACCCGGCGAAAAGACGCAGATTGTCTGAGCACCAGTGATAGCGTCTTGCGGACCTCTTTTCCACGTTCATTCCCTGCTGGACAACCGCCCAGTCGCCCTCGCAGGTAACTATGAAATTATGTTGATAGAGCTGGAATCCGTCTTGGACAGCGGTGTTATCCACCTTTGCAGAAAGCCGGCTGGCCTTAATAAGGGCGTCTCCGTCCAAGCTGGAAATCCCTGCGAGAATTCTAAGCTCATCGGGTGTTTTTCGTGAATATTTGCCTCGTCCACCACAGACACAAATACCCAAGTCCCTTGCCCGAGGATTCAGACCCCGTTTCAAAGCGTACATGACACTGGTTGTTATACCCGAAGAATGCCAGTCCATGCCCATAACGGCACCAAAAGACTGGAACCATAAAGGATCGCTAAGTCGAACAAGAGCTTCCTTACGTCCGTAGTTCATGACGAGAGCTTCAATTATAAGAGTGCCTGTAGTCATCATGCGGTCTGCAAGCCATTTTGGCACAGTACCCGTATGAAGAGGGAGGTCTGCATGTCCGGATCTTCGCATGGATTAATATTACACGTCACTGGTTATATAAGCAAGGAGAGTTGCGTGCGGTTCAGGTTTCAGTCAGAGTAAAGTGAAATTTATATAGGGTTGAAAAGTCATTAAAAAACAGAAAAAACAACCCTTCATAACCTATAAAGGGTTGAAATGTAGTATTCTTAAAACATGAATGAATTGATTATAGGACGGGAATCAGAACTTAAACAACTTCAAAACTCTTTTGAATCAAACGAAGCACAGCTTGTCATTATCTATGGACGAAGACGTGTAGGAAAAACTTTCCTCATCAATCATTTTTTTAATAGGCGTTTTGATTTTAAACTTACCGGCGAGTTTAAGGCCGATATGCAGGCTCAACTTGATAATTTCTATTCAGAGCTAAAACGCCACTCAAATGTAGATTGTCCAAAAACTAAAGACTGGAGGGAAGCTTTCTGGCAACTCCGAGATTATACCGACACTCTTTCCGAAAACGAAAAACATATCTTTTTCTTTGATGAAATGCCATGGCTTGATACACCAAAATCGGGATTTCTAGCCGCGTTTGAATATTTTTGGAACAGCTATGGTTCTGCAAAAGATAATCTTATGTGTATCGTTTGTGGTTCTGCTACTTCTTGGATGGTAGAAAACATCGATCAGAACAAGGGCGGGCTTTTCAATCGACAGACTTGCAGAATCTATTTGGAACCTTTTAATCTTTATGAAACGGAAAAATATCTTGAATCAAAAGATATAAACTGGAATAGATATACAATAACGCAAGCTTATATGGTTTTAGGCGGAATTCCATATTATTTGAAGCAATTGGATAAAGAGCTTACTTTTGACGCGAATATTGACAATCTGTTTTTCAGAAAAAGAGCAGAACTATGGGATGAATACGAGCATCTATATAATACGCTTTTTTCAAGCAATGGTAATTATACTAAGATAGTCGAAACTCTTTCAGAAAAAAGGCAAGGCTATACAAGAAGCGAAATCTCAGAGAAAACCAAAATTGCGGATAACAGCAAGCTTACAAAGATTTTGCACAATCTTGTAGATTCGGGGTTTGTCCGCGCATATCCATATTTTGGAAACAGAAAACATAATACTTTTTATCAGTTAGCAGATTATTTCACATTGTTTTATTTCAAATTCGTAAAGGATAATTACGGAAAAGATGAACGATTTTGGAGTAATTCACTGGATAATCCTTCAAGGACAGCATGGGAAGGATTTCCGTTTGAACAGATTTGCAAAGATCATTTCAGACAGATAAAAAAGAAAATAGGTATTTCCGGGATTTTAAGCTCTGAATCAGGCTGGTCGGTTCCTGCAACAGAGGAACATTCCGGTGCACAAATCGATATGTTGATTGATAGACGTGACAAAGTGATAAGCGTTTGTGAAATGAAATTCTCTGACAACGAGTATCAAATTTCAAAAGAGTATGATGAAAAACTCCGCAATAAAATGAGCATATTCAGAACCGTGACTAAAACTAAAAAAGCCTTACAGCTTGTCATGATTACCACTTATGGCCTAAGTCGAGGAATGTACAGCAACAGCGTTCAATGCCAAGTTGTTCTTGATGATTTGTTTGAGAATATTAAGTTTTAAGACAGGATTGTTGCTAGAATCTCTGTAAAATGATTCAAATACTTAATACTTTTCAGCAATAATATTCACCATATCAAAAATAACTTTTTTCTGTTCTGGAGAAAATTTGTTCATTTTTGTGATCATTGCTCTTATGTCTGGGGAAATGCTGTCTTTAGATGATGCTTTGCGGTCTGTGCCGGTTACGAGCTTTTCGATGGACACGTTGAGGACTTCTGAGATTTGAAGTGCAGTTTCAGCAGATGGAGAGCTGTTCCTTTCAAATGCTTTATGTAAAGTCTGTTCTTTTATGCCAGTCAAAACAGCTAGCTCTTTTTTTGTCTTACCTTGAAAATCAAGTTCTTCTTCTACTCGTTTCCAAAAATCCATATAACTAGATTACGGACGACTGCCTAAAACGTCTTTTGTAAACTATACTCTGGTCTATTTTATATTTTTGTATTAGACTGTTGTATAGTTAGACTTTCATTTTTAGACAGGTGTAAAATGGCAAATACAAATCTTGGCAAAGCAAAATCTGCAAAGAACGATGAATTCTATACACAATATGCAGACATTCAGAATGAGATAAACGCATACATAGACTATAACCCTGATGTTTTTAAGGACAAGACAATTCTCTTGCCTTGCGATGACCCCGAATGGTCTAACTTTACGAAGTTCTTTGTAAACAACTTTGAACGCTATGGCATCAAAAAGCTCATTTCTACGTCTTACGCTTATAACAGCAAGAAGGTCAGCTTTGACTATCAGCCCACTTTGTTTGAAACAGTCGATTCACGCTTTGAAATAACAAAATCGAAAGAGCGCGGCAAGATTTTTACGCTTACAAAAGACGAAAATAACGACGGCAAAATCGATGAAAAAGACTTAAAGTGGGATTATCTAGAAGGAGACGGCGATTTTAGAAGCGATGAAATCAAGAAGCT
>JAILBN010000100.1 GCA_024680915.1 Treponemataceae bacterium
TTTACCTGACCGATACCGCCGTCTATCATAAGAAGGTCCGGCATCTCGCTGCTTTCTCTAAGCAGGCGGGAGTATCTGCGGTAGGAGGCTTCCCTCATGGAAGCGAAATCGTCTATCTTGCCGTCTGTGGTTTTCAGGCGGAAAAAGCGGTAGTTCTTCTTGTCGGGGTTTCCGTTGTAGAAGCTTATCAAGCTTGCCACGGGCAGTTTTCCTCCGATATGGGCTATATCGAAGCCTTCGATGCGGACCGGCAGGCTTGGCAGTGAGAGAATTTCCTGCAGCTCCCTCATCGCGGGAATATCCCCTCTTTCCCGGACTCTGCGTATAATGTCTTCCTTGGCATTCTGCACTGCCATCTCGAAGGCTGCCTTGTGTTTTGCAGGGATTGAAGCTGCGGCTGCTCCCTCTGTGCGTATGATTTTTATTGAGGGACGGGCCTTCAGCTGCTCTTTGAACCAGCGTCGCAAAAGGATTGTATCTGTCTTGGGCGGTACGAAAATAAAAGCCGGACAATTTTCCCTTTCTGCGTAATAGGCTGGGAAGAACTCTGTCATAATCTCGTCATCCTCTTTAAGGCTGAAGGTCCTGAAAATGTCCCTGGACTCAAGCCTGCCGTTTCTCATCCGCAGGACGGCAAAGCTCACAAGACTGCCCTCTGTCGCATAGCCTATGTAATCCCTTGAATCCGGGTCGAAGTCTGATACCGTGTTTTTCATGTGGAGTATCCTGACTGCCTTGATTCCGTCACGAATCCGAGCCGCTTTCTCAAATTGAAGGAGTTTCGCTGCCTCCTTCATCTCTGACTCAAGTTTTTTGAGGTTTTCCTCAGGATTTTCTTCAAGTAAATGCTTTATTTCATCGATAAGTTCCATATAGGACTCTGAGGAAATTTTTCCGCAGCAAGGGGCAGAGCATTGCCCCATATGATAATAAAGACAAGGGTTTTCTTTCTTAGTGAATTTTTTGCAGCGGCGCAGTCTGTATTTTATGCTGATGTTCTCCAAAAAGGTTTCCAAGGCTGCCACATCTGGAAAGGGACCGTAATAGGAAGAGCCGTCTTTTACCATGGAACGGGTTTTGAAGAGGCGGGGAAAGCCTTCGTTTGTAATGCGGAGCATGGGATAGGATTTCCCGTCTTTCAGTTCTATGTTGAAGTGAGGGGAATATTTTTTGATAAGGTTGTTCTCCAGAATGAGTGCTTCGTACTCATTCTCGGTGACGATATATTCAATTGAATGTGCGCGGGAGATAAGAATACGTGTTTTTATGTCTTTCCGGCCGGAAAAATAAGAGGAAAGCCTGTTTTTCAGGTTTTTTGCTTTGCCTACATAGAGAACGGTACCTTCGTCGTTTCTCCAGAGGTATACTCCGCTTGATTGAGGCGCTTTGAGTGCTGTTTCATGCAGCTGTTCCCGGACTGACAAATCTGTATTCATACGCAATTATGGTTAGGAAACAAATATATTTTTTTTCAGCATTTTGTCTACTGTTTATAGCTTTTATTAAGCCGATATTCTGCGAGCAGACGAAGATAATCGGCGGTAATCAGGGCTGGGGAGACATTTCTTATACTCGTAATGTGACTCTTGCTTCCGGACGGTACGGTTATGACAGTTATATGCTTTCAGAGCAGACTATACACCCGGATTCCAGCACAGATCTTCTTCTTTCCTTTGAGAATGGAAGGGTAGTTGATGAAGCCGGCTTCTACAGCATTGATTCCGCAGATGTTTTTATCGGAGACAATTCTGCAAGAGGAGAGAAAGCGGCTCTTTCCAGAGGCGAGACCTCTGGTATCCGCCTTACAGGAAACCCTGCTTCTGTTTTTGGCCGGCAGGGACTTACGGGATCTTTCACTATTGAGTTCTGGATGTGTCCTCTTGCCTCCGGTAACGGAGAGTTGATTTTTACCTGGCATTCCTCAAGGAATCTTGAGAGTTATTCTCTTTATCAAAGTATAGCCGCTTCAGTATACGGAAGCAAGATGGTTTGGAATTTCACCAATGTTTTCGATACTATGTCCGAAGAAAACTCCTCATACTCTCTTAATGGTGTTTCTATTCTGATACCTGGAACATGGTCCCATCACGAACTGTCATTCGATGAGAATACGGGTATGGTTGAGTATAAGATGAACGGAGTCACCGAGGACGTTCTTTTTGTCACAAGTACTGGATATGAGCGTGGCACGGTTTATGAGGCTCATTTGGGAGTTCCCGCTTCCCTTAATATTTGTCCTTCTTACACTGGCTGGATAGATAATTTCTGTATCCGCCGGGATTCCTCAAGCAACGAGAGCGTTCCTTTCCTTTATCCCTATGAAGGGGGACGTTTTGAGACTGGTCTTTTCTCATTAGGCAAGAACGGGGCAGAAATATTAAGCATAGATGCTCTTTCCACTGTTCCTGACGAAACTTGGGTAGAATACTATGTCAGGGCCTCCGATTCTCCCTTCGATTGGACGGAGACTCAGCCTGAATGGAAGGTTTTTATCCCTGGCCAGGATTTAAGTGATCTGGGTGGTGTCTGGTTCCAGCTTGCGGCAGACTTGTACACAGATGGAGCTTGCTCAATTTCCCCGTCGGTTTCAGAATTCACTATAAAATTCGAAGAATATGGGCTTCCTGTAACTCCGTATAATTTGAAGGCTGTTGCAGGGGATGGATATGTAGACCTGTCCTGGGATGGGACTATAGGTAATAGTAGAAGCAATACGGCCGGTTATATTCTGTATTATGGGAAACGCCCCGGTGAGTATCTGGGAAATGATGCGGCAGAGGGAAGTTCTCCCATATATGTGGGTGATAAGGAGAGGATACGTATTACTGGTCTTGATAACGGAAGGATATACTATTTCGCGGTGGCAGGGGTGTCCTCATCATCTCCTGAGTTGATTGGCCCTCTGTCCTCCGAAGTTTATGCAAGACCTCTTCATCGACAATTAAAGAATTGAATCTTGGATATTACTGCTAGAGATTCTTAGAAATAAGTGAGTGGATTATGAGTACAATGAAAAACAATTTTACTCTGAATAGAGCTGATTCTGCATTGCTGGCCAGGGATTTTTCTCTGGCTGCCCGCCTTTACAGATCCATCCTTGCAAAGGAACCGTCAAATATGGAAGTCCTGCTGAAACTTGGTTCCACTTACGTTAAGGCTGGTCAGGACGGGAAGGCCGAGGGCGCATATGTAAGCGTACTCAGACTTGATCCTTCCAACTTTGAGGCCTTGAATAGTCTTGGAGGCGTTTTCCGCAGGCTGGGGAAATACAAGGACTCCATAAAAGTATTGGAACGAGCACTGAAGATAAAGAATAGCAGTGATGTAATGTATAACATGGGTTTTACTTATAGACTTATGGAAGAATACGACTCCGCCGCGGATTGTTTTACAGCTGTTATCGAGGATAACCCTAATGATGTTCTTGCTTATAACCATCTGGGAGCGATACAGGCCCGCCGGGGAGAACATAAAAAAGCCCTTCAGACATATTGGAAAGGGCTGCAGGTAGATCAGAACCATCCTGTCCTTCATTTTAACTCTGCCATCAGTTACCTTGCTTTGGGAGACTATAAAGAAGCTCGTAATTCTTACGAGAATGCTCTTAGGGCAAAGCCGGGGTGGCCGGATGCTATGAATGGCCTTGCGGAGCTTTATATCCAGGGTGGAGATTTCCCGAATGCCCAGGAGCTTATTTCCCAGGCGATAAAGATCAATCCGGAGAATACTAATCTTCAGGTTACCCAGGGCAGGCTTTATGTGAAAAGGGGTAACTATTCAGAAGCAGAATCTGTCTACCGGTCCGTGCTTAATAAAAGACCGGATGATTATTCTGTTATGGGACGGCTTGAGAAAGTTTATGAGAAAACTAACAGGTTTGATGAAGCTTACAATATGCTTGATCGTATGGAGAATACTCAAGGCTCCGGCAATGATTTGACAAAGAGAAAGATACAGCTGCTTATCAATCAGGGAAAACTAAAGGATGCAGGTAATCTTCTGAATCAGGAGAGGACCACCTCCCCCGATGATCCTGAAGTTCTGTCTCTTTTGTCTCAGTATTTCGTCCGTGCAGGAAAAATAGACAAGGCTCACGGATGCTTCAAGCGGATTTGTGAGGTCAAGCCTGGCTCCGTAGCCTTCTTGAAAGATACGGCGATGCAGTTCATGCGTATGGGGGATTACGAGAAGGCTGAGGACTATATAAAGAAATTCTTGGATAAAAGCCCTGAAAATGTGGAGGCACTGAATTGTCTGGGAAATATTTACGAGGAGCAGAAACGCTATGACGAATCTCTTGAGGTATTCAAGAAGCTTCTTGAGAAAGACGGAGATAATCCTGTTACGATAGAAGCCGTTTCCAGGGTCGGTTCTCATGCGGAATCTGATACGGACAGGACAGCGGATGTGAATACTGTGCTTTCCGGGGTCAGTGGAAATGAATCTCCCGAAGAACTCCAAGAAAAGATACGTATGTATGAGAATTCAGTGGGAAGCATTGAGAAATTCGCGGTTTCTGATGATCAGAAGCCTGTGGACAATGCTGTCGGGCAGGATATAGATTCTTTTGAGAAAATAGATTTTGATGAGCTTCTTAAGCTTGAGTACAAAGACATTGCAGATTCTGAAAGTGAAAGTGATTATTCAGAATTGATAATGGAAGATTCTCCTGTAGATTTTGAGTCGGATGAATATGATGATCGGAAAGAATCAATGAAAACCTCTGATCTCATGCCTCAGGATATGCCATTTGAGTTTAATTCCGGGACATCGGATGATGTGGCCTTTAATCCCCTCGATTATAATTTCACATCCAAGTATCCGCCTTTAGAAAAGAATGAAGTGCTTGACGTGAACGGACCTTTTTTTGAGGAGGATAAGTTTGAGGAATTAGAGAAGCCGAAAAAGAAAAAGGCTAAGAAAAAGCTGAGCTACCGAAGTCCGAGCCTGATGGACGAAGACTCTGAGGAAGATCCGGATCTTCCTCCTGAATTTGAAGCATCAGAGCCTGGAGAAACTGAGGCCGCCATAAGCTCAGAAGCTCCTGCAGACTCTGATGAGAAAGCTGATGAAGAGCAGCCTTTCTATGAAGAAGATGTGGAGCCAGGGGATGATATGCTTCTTCCTGAGGAAGATGAGTCTTCTGAAGAGAAGCTGCCTTCACAGGAAGATGGTCAGACAGCCGCTGAAGATAGTCTTGATGTTCCTTTCGATGAAGAGGCTGAGGTCTCTGAGCTTCCTGAGGAAGATGAGGCGTCAGAGGAAAATGCCCCGGAAGAAAGTGATATAGAAGAGAATGCGCCCGAAGACAGCGATTCTGAGGGAAAGGGGCTGCTGGAAGCGGCCGATGCCTTGAAAGCAGAGGACAATGAGGAGGATGTTTTCCCGGAAGAAGAGCCGGAGGAGCCTGTTCCCCTTGAAATGCCTGATGATGCTGTATACAAAGGAAACAGCAGTCCGGTCAGGGAACAGGAAGAGGAAAGAAGGAATCCCGAGATAAAAGAAGATAAGCCTTCAGGTAAAGACGAGAAAACAACTATGGATCTGGTGTTTGATGCGTTACAGAATTCTGTGGATATTCCTGTAGAGCAGAAATTCCGTAATGCTTCCGATATGTTCAGGACTCTGCGTAATTTGAGCTCCAGTTTGTCACAAGAAAAGAAAGATGCGCTTTTCAAGAGCCTTAATAAGCATAAGCTTGACTATGTCGTCGAAAGGCTTTCTTCAAAACCCGGTCTTCTTTCTGCTGCTTCTGCAATAAGAAAGACAGGTGGAATAAAAGGAATTAAGACAGGTCTCAAGCCTAGTCTCCTAAAAAAAATGACATATATGCGTACACTGATAAAAAGTCTGCCTGAAGTGTCACAGGCATGGTTGCTGTAGGCTGAAAACTTCGCAATGGCAATTCAGTAAATCCGAAGCCTTTGAGCTTTGCTCAACCAGCGGGGATTTACGCTTGCCATACGCAGTCGTCAGATACGGATAATCCTTGCGTGGGTCAGTACCCGGTTTCCGTCTTCTGTAATCAGAATGTCATTTTCCAGGCGGCAGCCTCCCAGCTTTTCGTCATAAAGTCCTGGTTCCAGAGTAACAAGCATTCCTGGCTTGAAAACGACTTCCTGAGGGGCACTCAGGCGTATCCCGGGAGCCTCGTGGCATTCCAGTCCTACTCCGTGACCAAGACTGTGGGGCATTGTCCGCTTGGCCTTTGCGAATATTTCGTCAGCTTTCTGCGAGGCGGCCTTTACGGGAACATCTTTCTCATAAAGCTTCAGACACTCATTGTAGGCTTTTTCTACAAGGGCCAGTTGTTTTTCCTGCCCTTCTGAAAGCGGCCCTTTTGCTATTGTTATTGTCACATCGCTGGTGTATCCCTTGTAGATAACACCGAAATCGAGGATGGAAAGACCTTGAGCCGGGAATTCTCCTGCGGTGTAATTCGGGAAGCAGTGGATACCAAAGCTTCTTGCCGGCCCTGCAGCCAAGGTGTCGAAGCCTGTTCCCTCGCATCCTGCCGCCCTGCATTCTCTCTCTATGAGCAAGGCTGCGTCTGATTCCGTTTTTATCGTGCCGTCTTTTACTCCTGCCTCTATGGTATCAATAAGCTTGTCTGTGATTTCAGCCGCCTTTTCTATGCAGGAAATCTCGTACTCGTCCTTTATGGACCTCATCCTTGTGGCAGCTTCCTCTCCACCGTTCTCGCGGCAGATTACATCGAATTCTGTAAGTCCGTCCACGAATTTAAGGAATGCTGGGTAAGAGGTGAAGCTGGGGATTTCTACCCTGGAATTCGCAGGAACCTTTAGCTTTCTCAATGCTCCGGCCGCTGCTTTCACTGCCTGTCTCTCATATCTGGTATATGGTATGATATAATCTGCATCCGCTATCTTAGTGGCAAGAATCTCATCCCAAGGAATAAGCACGGAACTGCCGTCTACAGTAATACAGAAAACTGCATCCTGGGGATGTCCTGTGAAATATCGGATTGAAGGAGAGCGGTGCTCCTCAGAGTCAATAAAAATCATTGCTCCAGTTCCCTGCTGGGCAAGCCATGTGGCAAAATCAGACCGACGTCTTTTGTAAATAGCTGTCATTGTATTTTCCATCAAAATCCTCCTGGGAGACACTTATATGGAAGATATGTGATATTTCCCATAAGTGTGATTATTTACATTATTTTTTCCTGCTGAAGCGCTTCAGCAGGGTTGAAAGCAGAGGATCCTTCGTTATTACGAGAAGGAGTATTCCTACTGCCGCAAAGAGTATTCCTCCGATTACAAGGGGGGCTCCCTGATCTATAAAGCGGTTTCCTGTGTCAAAGAGTTTCAAAAGATAGGGCTTTAATAGGAAGGGACCTATCGTGGCTATGACAGAGAAAAGGAGTATGCGAGCTACATATTTGAGAGAACCCTTTATCATGAAGGCTGCGTCGGCGATATTCTTTTTTTTCATGAAAACAAATAGGACTATGGTGTTCACCACACTTGCGATAGAAAGGGCGAAGGCAATTCCTGCACCCTGGAAGGGCTTCGCAAGACAAGCGGCGACAACCATGTTCACGGCAAAGCAGACAATGCCGGCTATCGTCGGGGACTTCGTGTTCTTTTTCGCGTAGAAGGCAGGGGAGATTATCCTGTTCACGGCGATGAAAAACAAGCCCGTCATGTGACACAAGAAGGCTTTGTTGGTTAGCATTACTGATTCTTCAGTGA
Organism: Treponemataceae bacterium; assembly: GCA_024680915.1. Taxonomy (GTDB): domain Bacteria; phylum Spirochaetota; class Spirochaetia; order Treponematales; family Treponemataceae; genus Treponema_I. The sequence goes on from JAILBN010000100.1 coordinate 7,713, forward strand.
AATTCTTAGATTTGTAAACCAGTTGTATTATATTTTCGCTGTATGTTATGGCGAAGAATGTAACAGGAATCGCAATCAGCGTAATTATGCGGATGGATGAGAGCAAAAGCTCATCGAATTCTTTGTTCAGCTTTTTCTCAGCGAAAGAAGTAAGGTCGGGAAGAATGACTGTTCCCACCGATACCGCGAATATACCTAGGATAAGCTCCTGCAAGCGGAGCGAGTAGGAAAGACTGGACTGGATTCCGGGGCCTGCGTTACCGGCGAGCCACATGGAGACAAGGTCGTTCAGTTGATACGCCGCCATGCCGAAGATTGTCGGTGCGACAAGGCGGAGGACTTTTCTTGTTCCGGGGTTCGTGAAGGCTTTTTTGAGCGTCGTGAACCGGACTGCCCTGTGTTGTTTGAGCACGAAGGGCAGCTGGAACAAAGCTTGCACGGAACCACCTGATATAACGCCTATGGACATGGCGCGAGCCGGGTTGGCTGTATAGGGTGAAAGCAGATATGTGGCAAGAACTACTATAAGGTTGAATAGAACCGGGGTAAAACCGGATGGTGCGAAAATCTTCATGCCGTTCAGAATGCCCTGGAAAAACGCCGCTATTGAAATAACGATGAGATAGGGGAACATTATGCGTGTGAGGACTGCCATTTCGGAAACGAGCTCCGGGTCGTTGCTTTCGGTGAAAAAAGGCGTGATAAGCGGAGCGAGCAGAATGCCGAGCAGCGTGAAAGCAGTCGTCAGAAAAGAGATAAGCGTGAAAGTCGCCTTAAGGAATTCTTTCGTCTCTTCTTTTTTCGCGGGGTCTGTCTGTTCCTGCTCCAAATAGCTCTTGAAAGTCGGGATAAAGGCCACGGATATGCTGTTCTCAGCGAAAAGCCGTCTGAAAAGGTTGGGCAGCTGGAAGGCGAATGTGTAGGCATCGGCGAGGAAGGAAGTTCCAAGAAATGCGGCTTTCGTCATTTCCCGGACTAAGCCGAGAATGCGTGAGAGCAAGGTAAGGAAAGAAAGACTTAGTCCAGAGCGTACAAGCGATTTTTTGTTTGCTACGGAAGCGGCAGATTGTCCGCGAGATTGCGTGGTTGGCTGACTTTCGGCCTGCTTTGCGTCTGATTGTGCGGAACCTTCTGTTTGCGATGGTTCCGGTGTATTTTCTCTTTGTGCGGTTTTCGATTCGTTTTCTTCCATAAGATAGCATGGATAATATCATTTTACGAAGCACTGTGCAATTCAGTTGAGCTCCGGCAACGGGAAATTATGTCGGCGGACATTAAACGGAAAAGGAGCTTGATTAAATGAAAGCTAAGGTCTCAAAAACTGAAAAACATGGGGGCATGTCGCAATTCCTGAGATAAATGTATATAAACTGGGTGAAATTGCTTTTGAGGAAGGTGTGGAAGAAATTCCTTTGAGAGTTAGAGGAATTCAAAAAGATATTTTGTTATGGCAGTGATTCGAAAATGACAATTGTAATACCTGAAGGTTCAAAGATAAAATTTGAACAAGGCTCTATCGGCTACCTCGTGATTGTCTATGACTTTACGCTTCCGCTGACACCAACTCTTCCGCAAGTTTTTGCACTTCTTCCAACTGAAGCCCGGTTATCTGGGAAATCTGCTGTGGTGTACCCAAATTTATTTTCAACATATTCAGTGCAGTTTCCACGGCTTTTTCCTGCTTACCGGCTTCTTTGCCATCCTCGAAGCAGATATTCTCAAAAGTTGACACCGGCAGTCCGTTATGGAACACATCCTCAAGGCAAATAAAAATGACGTGCGAGTCGCAAAGCTCCTTGTATTTCTGACCGGTTTTCAATGTATCAAGGTCCATCACGCCATGAGAATACCGAGCACGTTCCAGAAGTTCTTTCGTGTCCGTCATCTGAAGCTCTACGTCATACATCCTGCCGGTGTCCTTGCCTAACACGTCCAGCCTGATACCTTTTGCGTCATAATCAAGTTCAATAGTTTCCTCGCTTCTCATGTTCATTTTGTCAATCTTAATTTTGAGCAATATTTCAATCAGATGCTTGCATGCTTCCGGATGGTGTCTCATTACCTTGTAAAAGATAAAATTGTTTGCGAGTGTTGCCTGTTCCCATTTTTCTTCTGGGGTGAGTTTCTTTTCATTCATAGTAAAAATCCTTTGAGCTTAAAATGTATACGACTGAAATTCTTCGTACACATTTGTTGTACGAATGAGGAAGCCTGTTTTTTTAAATTTTAGGAGAAAAATGAAGAAAAAGTTTGGAAACCCTGCGTGAGGGATTGTAGGGCAGCCCGGAAGTGCGGAAAGCCCGGCCGGCGGTGGCTGGGCGCCGACAGATGATTAGACTCCGCTGGGCACGCCATGATCCCAAATACATAACTTTAAAATATTATACATAATTGAATTTGTGCTTGATTAGCATTACTATTAGCGCATGAATTACAATCAGCTCTCTCTCGAAATGCATGAGAAAAACAATGGTAAGCTTGAAACCATAAGCCGGGTCTCAGTGAAGACCAGGGATGATTTATCTACAGCATATACGCCTGGGGTTGCCGAGCCCTGCCGGAAGATTCACGATAATCCAGATGATGTTTACAAATATACGCTGAAAAGCCGCACTGTCGCTGTTATCTCGAACGGAACAGCAGTTCTTGGGCTTGGAAATATCGGGCCGGAAGCCGGACTTCCCGTTATGGAAGGCAAGTGCATTCTTTTCAAAGAATTCGCGGGAGTGGATGCCTTCCCCCTGGTCATTAAAGCCGACACTCCTGATGAAGTAGTTACTTTCTGTAAAGCTGTAGCGCCAACCTTCGGCGGTATAAATCTTGAGGATATAAAAAGCCCGGAGTGCTTTGAAATAGAGGACAGGCTCAGAAAAGAGCTTGATATTCCTGTCTTCCACGATGATCAGCATGGTACGGCGGTTGTTGTGACTGCCGCCCTCATAAATGCCCTTAGGGTGGTGGGGAAAAAGATTCCTGAAGTTAAGGTCGTCCTCAACGGTCCTGGAGCCGCAGGAACGGCAATTATCAAAATGCTGATGACTGTTGGTGTTAAGGATATAGTCGCTGTTGATTTCAACGGAGTCATTTATGACGGCTTTGGAAGCACGGAGCCGCATAAAATATGGCTTGAGAAGTATACAAACCCCCGTATGGTCAAGGGAAGCCTGAAAGACGCAGTCAAGGACGCGGACGTATTTATCGGCGTCTCAAAGCCAGGCTGCCTTACAAAAGAAATGGTCAAGACTATGGCCCCCGATGCGGTGGTTTTCGCCATGGCCAACCCAGAGCCTGAAATCTACCCGGAGGAGGCAAAGGAGGCGGGAGCGAGAGTCGTTGCTTCAGGAAGAAGCGATTATCCCAACCAGGTCAACAATGTACTGGGTTTCCCCGGTATATTCAAAGGTGCTCTCAGCGTCCGTGCCAGGGATATAAACGACCAGATGAAAAGTGCCGCCGCCTATGCCATCGCTGACCTTGTAAGCGATGAGGAGCGTAACGAGAACTACGTCATCCCGTCTCCCTTCGATCCCCGTGTCGTTGATGCAGTCTCCAAAGCAGTGGCTGAGGCCGCTGTAAAAAGCGGAGTTGCACGAATATGAGCAATATCCGTGAGATAGATGCGGCGGAAATCACAAAAGCCGTAAGTCAGTTATGTATTAAGGCCAATCTTCAGCTTCCCCCTGATGTGGAGGATGCTCTTATTGATGCGGTGAAAAAGGAGGACTTCCCTTCAGCTGCCGATACTCTCCGTCTTCTTCAGAAAAACTTGGAGCTTGCCGCTGCCCGCAATATTCCTATTTGTCAGGATACCGGAGCCGCCTGTATTTTCGCTGAGATAGGACAGGATCTTCATATAAAGGGTGACTTTGAGGAGGCTGTCAATGAGGGCGTGCGTAAGGGGTATAAAGATGGTTTTCTTAGGAAAAGTATAGTTCAGGATCCTGTTCGCCGGGGAAACACAGGAGACAATACTCCTGCCTTTATTACGACCCACCTTGTGAAAGGTGACAAAATTAAGCTGACCATCCTTCCAAAGGGCTTCGGAAGTGAGAACATGAGCCGGGTTGCTATGCTCAAGCCCTCGGACGGCCTTGAAGGTATAAAGGCTTTTGTCCTGGAGACTGTTAAGCTGGCGGGACCCAATCCCTGTCCTCCTGTAGTTCTTGGAATCGGAATAGGTGGAACCTTCGACAAGGTTACATATCTTGCCAAAAAGGCCCTTGTCCGTCCTATATGCCAAAAGAATGCTGATCCCTTTTATGCGGAGCTGGAAGGCGAGCTGTTGACAGAGATCAACAAGCTTGGGACGGGTCCTCAGGGCTTCGGCGGAAGAACCACCTGTCTTGGGGTTGCCATCGAGGTTATGCCTACTCATGTGGCTGGTATGCCTGTGGCTGTGAATGTGAGCTGCCACGTTACAAGACGAGCCAGCGTAGTGCTTTAAGGAAATTAATATGGAACATAGAATTACCACACCGGTTTCTTCTGAGGACCTTGAAAAACTAAATGCGGGAGACACCGTCCTTCTTTCAGGTATTGTGTATACGGCCCGTGATCAGGCTCATAAGCGGCTTTTCGAAGCTTATGAAAAAGGAGAGCCTCTTCCCTTCGAGCTTGAAGGCAGCGCAATCTATTATGTGGGTCCGACTCCTGAGAAGGAAGGGGAGGTAATAGGCTCCGCAGGGCCTACCACCAGCGGCCGGATGGATGCATACAGTCCCCTTCTCCTTGATCTTGGAAATAAAATCATGATCGGGAAGGGAGCTCGTAACCAGGCAGTAAAAGATGCAATTGTAAGAAACAAGGCCGTATATCTGGGGGCAATCGGTGGAGCGGGTGCCCTTATGGCGGAGAGTATAAAAAGTGTAGAGATCATAGCATGGCCGGATCTTGGCTGTGAGGCTGTCCGTAAGCTGGAGGTCAAGGATATGCCCTTGACTGTTGTTATTGATACGAAAGGAAAAGATCTTTACGTAAGGGGACCTGAAGAGTATCTTGCCCATTTCCCGTGTTGTAATTGAAATCCGAAATTTATATAATAGAAAAAATTGTCTTTCCATATGATTCTGAAAAATACGTGTTTCCGACTTTGTTTTTTCCCTTTGTCGGAAAGCTAGCGGCAATTCCTGAAGGTGCAACTTTTTTTTTCTTGAATTGCTCTATAAAACTGAGGTGTAGATGATTGTCCTTAAAGAGAAAAATGAAGTCGATGTTGTTCCTGTAAGAATGGGTATAGATGTAGGATCAACAACGGTTAAGGTCGTTGTGTTGGCTGATGATGATTCGGTTATCTACAGCGAGTATGAACGTCACCGGGCAGATATACGCAGTACCATAATTGCGGTTGTCACCAGGGCACTGGATGCTATAGCGGAAAAATGCGAATACGGAGAAAAGCAGACTGTCAGTGTAAAAGTCACAGGATCCGGCGGACTTGCTGTTTCTCAATGGCTTTCGATTCCTTTCATTCAGGAAGTCGTTGCTTCTACCACCGCCGTCCAAAAGATAATACCTAAGACAGATGTAGTGATAGAACTTGGTGGAGAGGATGCGAAAATCACCTACTTCACCGGCGGTGTGGAACAGCGTATGAACGGTACCTGCGCCGGAGGCACAGGAGCTTTTATTGACCAGATGGCTGCCCTCTTGGAGACAGATGCCTCCGGTCTTAACAAGCTTGCGGCCGGTGCGACAACTATTTATCCGATAGCTGCCCGCTGCGGTGTTTTTGCTAAGACTGATATCCAGCCACTCATCAATGAGGGGGCAAGACGAGAAGATATAGCCGCCTCAATTTTCCAGGCTGTAGTAAGTCAGACCATATCCGGCTTGGCCTGCGGAAAGCCTATACGCGGTAACGTGGCCTTTTTGGGTGGTCCCCTTCACTTTTTGGATCAGCTCCGTCACCGCTTTATCGTAACGCTGAAACTTCCCGATGAAGCCGTTTTTGTCCCGGAGGATTCCCAGCTTTTTGTGGCCGCTGGTGCCGCATACTCTGCCGAAAGGACCTATACCTGCATAAATCCCTCCGAAGATTCAGATGTTTTCCGCAATGTCACTGAATTCAAAGAGGCTTTGAAAAATCTTGTGGATGCAGAGATGACTGAGGTTCAAAGATTGGACCCCCTTTTCAAGGATGAGGCGGAGCTGGCAGATTTCCAGAAACGCCATTCCATGGAAAAAGCTGCGGCCGGCAATATTGAGGATGCTAAAGGACCTGTCTTTCTTGGTCTTGACGCTGGTTCCACTACGACAAAGGCCGTGCTTATCGACGTACAGGGCCGCATACTCTGGCGTTTCTACGATGTGAACGCAGGAAACCCTGTGGAGCTTGCTGTCCGAGTGCTTAAAGACCTTTATCATAAGCTTCCCCAGGATGTATATATTGCCCGTACTGTTTCCACCGGTTATGGAGAAGCCCTTTTCCAGGCAGCTCTTAATGCTGATGCCGGTGAGGTCGAGACAATAGCCCATTACCGAGCCGCGGACTTTTTCGTTCCAGGCGTAGAGTTCCTTCTTGATATCGGTGGGCAGGATATGAAATGCCTCCGTATGAAAGATGGTGCCATAACCAGCATCCAGCTTAATGAAGCTTGTTCCTCCGGGTGTGGAAGCTTCCTTGATAACTTTGCCCGCTCTCTTGGCATGAGCGTTCAGGAATTCAGCAAAAAAGCTCTTCTTGCGGAGCACCCTATAGATTTGGGCAGCCGTTGCACCGTCTTTATGAACAGCCGTGTAAAGCAGGCTCAGAAGGAGGGAGCCACCGTCGCGGATATTTCCGCCGGTCTTTCCTATTCCGTCATAAAAAATGCCCTCTTCAAGGTAATCAAGCTTAGAAAGGCTTCTGACATCGGGAAGAAGGTCGTTGTTCAAGGCGGTACCTTCAATAACGATGCTGTCCTCCGGGCTTTTGAGAAAATATCCGGCGTGAATGTCTTCCGACCTGATGTGGCAGGTCTTATGGGAGCTTATGGTTCCGCCCTTATCGCCCGTGACCAATGGCATGATATACCTCCTGCCTTAAGAATTTCCGCAAAGACCGGACTGGCGACGCTGAAGGAGTTGGAGGATTTTCATGTAGATTTGGAGCTTCGCCGTTGCGGTCGTTGTCAGAACAATTGTCTCCTTACGATTAATACCTTCACCACCGGTGATGAGAAGCGCCGCTTTATTACGGGAAACCGCTGTGAGAGAGGTGCCGAGCAGCAGGATGGCGCTGCTAAGACTGTGGATGCCGGAAATGCTGAGAAAACTGCTGTTGCCGACAAAAAAGAAAGGGCGGATATTCCAAACCTTTTCGATTGGAAATATAAAAGGCTTTTCGGCTATAAGCCTCTTGCCCCTGCGGATGCCCCCCGTGGGGATGTGGGTATCCCCCGTGTCCTCAATATGTACGAGAATTATCCCCTTTGGTTCACTTTCTTCACTGAGCTTGGCTTCAGGGTCCGTCTCTCACCACGTTCCAGCCGTAGTATCTATGAGCTGGGCCTTGAGACCATTCCCTCCGAATCGGTCTGTTATCCAGGGAAAATCTCCCATGGTCATGTCCAGGCGCTTCTCAATTCCGGCGTTAAGTTTATTTTTTACCCATGTGCACCTTATGAGCAGCAGGAGGATGAGGGAGCGGGCAACCACTATAACTGTCCTATTGTCACCAGCTATCCAGAGGTCCTGAGGAATAATATAGATGCCCTCAGGCAGGATTCTGAGATAAACTTCATGAACCCCTTCCTGCCTATTTATGATAAACCCCGTCTTGCAGAACGCCTTTACGAGGAGATGGGAGAGAAATTCAATATCTCCCAGGAGGAGATTTTCAAAGCTGTGGATGCTGCTTGGGCAGAGCAGGAAAAATTCCGTCAGGAAGTGAAGGCAAAAGGTGAGGAAGCCATTGAGACTATAATCAGAAGGGGTTTGAACGGAATAGTTCTTTCCGGCCGCCCCTATCATCTTGATCCTGAGATAAACCATGGTATTCCAGAGATGATAACCAGTCTTGGAATCGCGGTTTTCACTGAGGACAGCGTAGCTTCCTTCGGTGCTATAGAACGTCCTCTCAGGATCGTAGACCAGTGGACCTATCATAACCGTCTTTACAGGGCGGCTGCCTTCACCTCTGGTATGCCAAACCTGGAGCTTATCCAGCTCACCAGCTTTGGCTGCGGTCTTGATGCTGTGACTGCAGATCAGGTGGAAGAGATCCTTTCTGCGAAACATCGGATGTATACGCTTATAAAAATCGATGAAGGATCCAACTTAGGTGCTGTCCGTATAAGAATAAGAAGTCTTATAGCTGCGGTGAAGGAGAGGGAAAGAAAACATCAGAGAACGGAGATTCGTTCAGCTGCTTATACCCGTCAGGTATTTACGAAAGAGATGAAGGCTACCCATACGATTATCGCTCCTCAGATGTCCCCCATCCACTTCAGGCTTTTGCAGAAGGCTTTCCAGTATTCTGGCTTCCGTTTCGAGGTTTTGCCCGATGTCGATGCTCTAGCAGTGGAGACAGGACTTCAGTTCGTAAACAACGATGCCTGCTATCCTTCTATTATCGTGGCAGGACAGATGATGGCGGCTCTGAAATCAGGCCGCTATGATATTGACCACGTGAGTCTTATGATTACTCAGACAGGAGGCGGCTGCCGGGCCACTAACTACATCGGTTTTATAAGGCGGGCTCTTAATGATGCCGGTTTGGGCAAAATACCGGTTATTTCCCTTTCTGCCCAAGGCCTGGAGTCTAATCCTGGCTTCAAGATAACACCAGCCTTGATAAACCGTGCCCTTATGGCTGTCATGCTGGGAGATTTGCTCATGCGGGTTCTTTATCGTACCCGCCCTTATGAGGCGAATCCTGGAGAGGCGAATGCTCTTTATGAGAAGTGGAACGGCCGTATTCAGGCAAAGCTCCGTCATCCTACTTTAGGAACCTATCACCGCCTTATCCGTGGTATCGTAAGGGATTTTGACAGAATGCCCCTCCTGCCGGTAAAGAAACCCCGTGTAGGTGTTGTGGGAGAAATTCTGGTCAAATTCCATCCTACCGCAAATAACGATATTTTTGGTACGATAGAAAGGGAAGGAGCAGAATGTGTCGTGCCGGATCTTGCGGATTTTCTTTTCTATTCATTCTCCACAGGTATTTTCCGTCACGAGAAGCTGGCCTTCCCGAAAAAAACTGAGCGTAATGCAAGATTCCTTGTTTGGGCTTTGGAGCTTTACCGCCGATATATAAAGCGACGATTGAGGAAAAGCCGCCGTTTTGATCCCCCTTCTTCGATATATGAGCTTATGGAAGGTGTGAATGATATCGTTCAACTTGGTAACATTACGGGCGAAGGATGGTTTCTTACAGCAGAGATGGTGGAACTTATTACTGAGGGAGTGCCATCTATCGCCTGTGTTCAGCCTTTTGCCTGCCTGCCTAATCATGTCACGGGTAAGGGAATGATAAAGGAGCTTAGACGTAGGTATCCTCAGGCTAATATCTCTGCGATAGATTATGATCCAGGTTCTAGTGAAGTGAATCAGCTTAACAGGCTGAAACTTCTGCTGGCAAATGCGCCATTGGGAAAACATCCAGATGAGACATAGAAAATTATATGCAGCCTTTTATTTACTTTTTGTTTTTTTGAGTGTTCATGCCCAGGATATCATCGATATTCCAGAATCCAGTGATATTCGTAGTGGCTTGATTGAGTCATGGTTTGAACTTCCTCTTCCTGCTCTTCGAATGAAAGATGAAGAGGTAATGAAGGGATTGGATGGTTCTTCTTTTCAGGTGCGGTTTGAGGATTACGGGGATGATTGTGCCATAGTCGTTGCTCCTGAGAAAGACGAAAAAGTCGAAGTCTATTCTGATTCTGGGGTGGAAATCCTGCAAAGGAAAATCTATCCCACAGAAGCTCCTGGTTCTTGGATACTTTTCAAAAATCCAGAAAGTGGTGAACCTGAATGTATTCGTTTCTATTTCAATGCGAACACGGAAGTTTTCATACAATTCAGAAAAAGCCCAGGTATTCCGACCGAAAAATCCCTTGCTGATGTTTTCGTATTCGGTGAATATGCCGCAAGGGATGTTCCTGTGGGGATTCCCCTTGTTCATTTTTATGATATGAGCGCGGTGGATGTTCTTTCCCTTTTGAAGTATGTAATACCCTGGGTGACAAAACCTTTTTATTCAAGTCTTTACAATGATATACTTCAGATGACCGCAATCATCCGGGAGAACTTGTCCCGTTTCCATTTCCTGGAGGATGCCGCCTACGATGAGATGGGCAATCTGGTATCTATAAAAAATGGTAACGCTATTTATATTCCTACTGCGTCTGAGGACTCTCTTTATGTCAGCAGTGCAGGCTTCGTAAAGTGGATAGTTGATGGCCTTGTACGTCCGCTTTCTGGAAGCGGTATTTTGCTTGAGCCTATCGTAAAAAAGACGGAGATTTTCAAATCAGGAAGTCTGTCTGAAACAATGTCAAAAAAATACGATACTACGCTTGCTCTTGATTGGACTCGTAACCTTGCGGCCGCAATGGTGTCTATATATTCTGGAAGGGATTATGATTATGGGACGTCAGGTGTCCAGCTTAATTCCGTTCCTTTTAATGGAGCTTATCTTGAAGGCTCCGGCTTTAAGATTTCTATGTTGAAATCTGTTTTTTACTATCTGGCGGCTACTGAACCTGGTAGATTTTATTTGGGAGCAATCCGGCACATCGTGAATGACGGTGCGGAATTCGTGGTCTACAATAAGTGTGCGGCATTTTTCCCTGTTTTTGATAAGAATGGTAAATTCTCAGTGGCTGTGTTCATTGACGGTAAAGAAATCAAGATGGATGACTTTATGAAGGACTATTCCGGCGATTTTATACAGCTGGTAAGAATTCAAGCCTCCGAGCAGTTCTTTCCTCGATGAATTTTTAGAGGGGTTTCCTTTAATTATTTGTTATGAAACGCATTTTACTTGTTTTTTTAGTTTTCCTATACCTGCTGCTGCCAGCTTCTGCGGCAGAAACAGATTCTCAGCTTTTTTCCCGGCTTACAGCGGCCTATGATTCTGGTTATTATCCGGCAGTCCTTACTATCTCCGAAAAATTTTTGTCTGATTTTCCCTATTCACAATTCGCAGAAAGGGTCCGCTTTATAAGGGGAAAAAGCTTTTTCCGGCTTTCCCGTTATGCTGAAGCGGCAAAGGAGTTTGAATTCCTTATAGAGACGAATGGGGATGCGGCCTATTGGCAGGGAATGGCCTATTATTGTCAGCAGAATTTTGAGTCAGCCTATGCTTCTTTCTATAAGGCTTTGAAGCTTATAAGCTTAGAAGAAGCCTCTGGTCCTGCCACTGAGCTTTCGCCCTCCCATGATTTTTCCAAGAGAAGCCTCCTTCTTTATTCAGCTTTTTCGGCAGATAATTGTGGAAAAAAAGATGAGGCTGCCTCCATCCTTGAATATACCCTTATAAATTTCAAGATGGAAGAGGATTTCCAGCCCGCAGTGCAGCTTCTCTTCTCGATTTATAAAGAGAAAGCGGATAAAGAAAAGCTTAAATGGTTATACCGCCAGATAAATGGAGTAATAGACTGCTTCCCCGAAATATGGAGCCATGCCATGCTTTATTATATGGCTGAAGCTTATTCTGGGACCGGGGAATATAAGAGTGCTCTGGAAATCTTCTATAAATTACTTGAGTGCAATGAAAAAGCATATCAGGCTGCTGCTCTTCAGAATATGTTCCTTATCACCACAGACGAGGAAATAACTGAGGCTTCCCCTCTTTTACCCTTTACTGCCTACGAAGTTCTTGATGGAGCTTCAGCTTTTTTCCCGGAAGGTGATATTCAGCTTTGTGATTTGTGGATGAAGCTTGCCGTGAAGAATTGGAATGATGGGAAAAACGAAGAGGCAATGACTTGTTTTGAGAAAGCTGAGCATCGCTGTGAGAAAGCCCTTCTTGATGAAAGCTTGATGGAAGTTTCCAGAATACAGGGCTATATTGAGCTTGCTGGTCTTTACGAGGCAGAATATTTCTTCTCTAACGGGAAAATGGAAAAAGCTGTGGAGATTCTTAAAGAAAGAGCGGATCCATCCGGTAATCACTATCCGGAATACATGGTGCTGCTTGCCCACAGCTCGGCTTTAGCCGGCCGGAACGACCTTTGTGGAGACTATGCAGAAAAGGCCATTGAGAAACTTGAGAAAAGCATGGGTACAGCTAAAAACAATCTGCCCGAGAAAGCAAAAAAACTAGCTGGTGATGCATATTTTTACTTGGCGTATTCCGCTGCGGCCGGCATGAAGACTGCTGCCACCGGGGCTGCCTCCAATGTAGCGGGAGGAAGCTGGGCAAAAGTTCTTGATGCATGTAAAAAACGTTATGAAATAACTGGTGCTTACGATTATCCCCAGAGTCTGCTTTACGCGGAGTCTCTTATCCTTGCTGATGGAAGCGAGCTTGCGGTGGCAAAAGCAATGGATATATTCGAGGCTATGTCTCTTACAGAAGCTGATATTTCTGTTCTCGCAGACAGGACAAAAGCCCTTATTTTAACAGGCAACTATGAGAAAGCTTATAAACTGGGTGGAAATGTGAAGGTCTCTGAGGCAGATGATGAATACTTATATCTCATGGGGCTTGCGGCAACTGGCTGTGGTGTCTGGAAAACCGCGGAAAGCCTGCTGGGAACAAGTACACCCTATGGTATTTATTATACGGCCTACGCCCTTTATCGACAGAGTAACACAAAGGATGCTTTCACACTTTTCCAAAAGTTCTACACGGAGAACATGTATCATCGTATGGCCCGGAATGCCTGTTTCTATGCCGCTGTGTGCGCCCTTCAGAATGGAGACGGTGAAAATGCCCTTCTTTTTGCCCAGTATGCGGTAGATAAATCCGTTTTACCAGAGCAGAAGCTTGAGTCTTCCGTGCTTTGTGCAAGTATTTATAACGACAGGGCCATGTATGCGCAGGCCGAAAGGCTTCTTGAAGCTTATGCGCCCTCTTCCGAATCTGTTTCTTTGAACCTTCTCCTTTCTCAAATATATTCAGCCCATGCTTCTTCCTGTAAGAAAAATGGCGATCTTTCCACTTACGAAGCTTTATTGACAAAGGCGGACAATCTTCTTCTCAGTACTGAGATGTATTTTAAGAATATCCCCGAGACAAAGGCAGCCGCGGAAGAAGCTGCTTTCAGGCGGGCTGAGCTTTATTATTCCTCTGCAGAATATGCAAAGGCAGCGGATTCTTATGAACTTTTCAGAGAAGAGTATCCGGAAAGCTCTTTTTATGTACAGGCTTTGTTTTATAACGCTTTGAGTCTTAAGAATACAGGCCGTGAGAATGAGGCCACCCTCTTGTTCGAGAGATGCGCGTCCTCGAATAAATATAACGATACCTTCGGCTTTCCTGCTTTGAGGCAGCTTATAGAGTTGTACAAAAGCTCCATGGAGTATAAGCAGGCGCTTTCCGTGGCAGAAAGAGCACTTTCGGAATATCCTGCGGAGAGCAAGTCCTCAGGTATTGCCACGACAATACAGAATCTCAGGCTTATGGTAGAAGGAACTGACGAGACTATAGCTGCCCTTAGGACTAAATATGAGGATTTGGGCCGGAGTACTACTCCTGAAGGTCGTAAATGCGGCTTTTCCCTTGCCCTGGAATATATGAATACAGTATCAGAGAGACAGAAAGGTGAAGAAGTATTGAAAGATATAATCAACAGTTCTTCCTCTGGATTTGGTGCTGATGCTGATGACCGTTTTATTATAGGTGAGTCATATGAGCTGCTGGGATTATATTATAGACAGCTTGGGAAAGAAAATGATGCCGCTGAGTGTTACCTTTCTGCTGCAGAATGTTTTGCTACTGTGGATAAAGGCAAAGCTGCCGAAGTGCTTTACAATGCAATAGATATATTTGTGTCTGAAGGAAGAGGCGCTGATGCTGAAGCTGTATACAGAACGCTTGTTTCCTTAGATTCTGGTTCGCAGTGGGCAGAAAGAGCTGCTGACCTTCTTATCATTTTTTAGCGAGGATTGAATGAAAACTAACCAAAAAGGAAAAAATATAATGAAGGATATCAGGACTATAGTTATGATTTTTGCTTTTGCCTCCGTTTGTTTCTGTTTAAACGCGGCTGACGATGAGATTCTTCTTCCTGATATAAGTACGACGATTCTGAAGACTGAAGAGGGGATTCCTGTTGAGTCTGATGCTGTTCCTGATTTCAGGCTGCTATTACCAGAAACTGGTATAACTCTTCCTGATATCGCGGATACAGGACTTGCTCCTGATACCTTTATTCCACCAAAAACGGATTACACTGCTGAGATAACCGATGGTTCTGAATCAGAAGTGAACAATGTATTTATAGAAGGTGCTGTAGGTGGTGGCTTTCCTGGTTTGTTTTCCGGAGATTTTTCTATTTACCGGAATGAAGGCACGGAACCTTTCAGTTTGAAATTCTCACATCTGACAGAAAATGGTTACGGTCTGCATACCGCGGCTGCGGGATTCAGCAACAGCACGACGAAGCTCTCAGGTCAGAAGAGGTTTATGTTCACGGATAAGCTCTGCCTTGATCTCGAAGGTGTTTATTCTACTAAGGCAGACGGCCTCCAGGGGCGTAGTCCTTTGTTTTATATGCTTTCAAATCAGGATATATCCGGCAAGGCTGATTTTGTATGGACAATAAATGATAGCATGAGTCTATCTTCTGATTTAGGCCTTATGTTCAATAATCAGTTTGCAGGCTACAACAGCCCGCTTCCTGTGGGAATGTCTGGTTCGGCCTTATGTCTTCTCGTTAAGCCCAGGGTCTCTTTTTTGTATAAATTACCCCTGTCCGATGGTATGGAGCTTGATTTGCAGACCGGTGTGGAGTATGAAGGAGGAACGAATCAGAACAGAGTCGCCGGAGGCTTCTCAGCTGCTTATATTATAGGTGATTACGGTACAGCATCTGCTTCTATGGATCTAGTCTGGACTAAGAACATGGCAGCCACTGTCGTTCTCCCCTTCCAGCTGGCTTTCCGTGCAGGACAGAATTTGCCCTTTACCGGAACTATTTCAGGTGGATTGAAGTCTTCTCCTGTTGATTTTTCAGAATTGCAGAAAAAAGTTCCATATATGTTCACGGATGAAACTCCTTTCGAAGAATCCTTGTGGTTTGTCTCCACCAATTGTTCTGTCCCTATTGCTTTTACTTTTGATGAAACAAATTCATCAATGTTTTGTTTTAAGAAAGTAGAACCGACAGTGAAAATTGATTTTGCAAAAACTGCTTTCGGGAATGAATCTTTAAGATCTTTTACAAAGAATAATGATACAGGGCTGATGACAGCTCAGTTAACAGACCGGCTTGTTTTCGATACTGCCGTATCCACCTCCCTTTCCTTTTTGGCGGGCGGTATTTGTGACATTGATTTTGCCCTTGGATGGAAGGGTTCTTGGTTTGATAGGGAAGTTCTAGAAGAGGCCCATTCCCTTTCCGTGAAGCTTGGTATTTCCCATGAAAACGGAATTTGGGGCTCGGAGGTGGATCTTCTTGTCACATTCTTGGGTGAGGTTCCTGATCTCAAGCTCTCTGCCTTCTATAAGCTCTCAAATTCCATGAGGCTTGAGCTTGAGCTTGCTGATTTCATCAAGCTGGTCACTGGTAAAGACAGGCCCCATTGCGGAGCGTATATCCAGCGAGGTGGATATGCGGCTTTGTATGTGAAGGTGTTTTTCTAAGATTTAATGTCAGGATGCTAGGAAAATAGAATTCCTTTCGTCCGGGTCTTTATATTTTGTGGAGTCCGCGTTGCGGCTTATTTATTTGCAGCATTTTATGGGAGATATTTATGTTTGACATGATAAAAAATGGCGGAGTCATTATGATTCCTATTTTGCTCTGCGGAGTGGCCGCTACTTTTATAATAATAGAACGTATCGTCTATTTCCTTGGTTTGGGTAAAAGCAACAGGAATCTTATATCTAAGATTGTGCCAATGATCAGTGAGAAAGACTATATAGGTGCATCAATTGAATGCAAGGCTGCGGCTACCCCGACCTCCGCAGTGATAGGAAGGGCTCTTGAAAGCCTTGATTTCTCATCTGAGGAATTGAATCGTGCGGTTGAGACGGAATCTGCCCGCCAATATCCCCGCCTTGAGCGTTTTCTTACGGCTTTGGGAATAATTTCGAATGTAGCGACCCTTCTTGGATTGCTGGGTACTGTAACTGGAAATATAAAGGCCTTCGGTGTCCTCGGAGACGGTGGTACTATGGGAAACCCTGCTATTCTTGCAGGTTCTATATCAGAAGCGCTTGTGACTACTGCGGCTGGACTTATAATTGCGATTCCTTCCGTGATCGCCCATAACTTTTTTGTCGTAAAAGCTGACCGCCTTATGACTGAAGCAGAGAATTTCGTCTCTGACATGATGTTGAAGATAAATCATGAAGGTAGTAAAGAGGTGACTATAAGATGAGAGCCGGCAGACATCAGAGAAGACCAGGAGCACAGGTTGATCTGATTCCGATGATTGATATTGTTTTTCAGCTGATTCTCTTTTTCCTTGTATCGACCACATTTGCCATGCTTCCTGCCATCACGCTGAAACTTCCGTCATCGCAGACTTCGGAATCTGTTTCCATTGGTCAGATAACAATAACTTTAGAGACGGATGGCGCCATCTGGTATAATTCTGACCCTATGGCGTCCTATAGTGAGCTTAACGAGCGGCTTGCCGCCTTTGATGAAGTAGATTATGAAAACCGTAGGGATTATCCTGTTCAGCTTGAAGCTGACGAGCTTGTCACGAACGGATCCATTGTCCAAGTCTTTGATATCCTCAGGAAAAACGGTTTTGCAGCCTTGAATTTAAGGACTAAGAATTCAGAGTAGGAAGATGCGGAAATATTTATATAAGGATTCCAGAAGCGTTATTGGAAGTTCGATAGTTACAGGTTTTCTCTGGATTATGATGACAGTAGGCGCTTATTTTATTAAGCCTGTCTCTATTCAAGATGAACCGGAGTATGTAGAGATAAGCATAACGCTTTCTGATTTTCCTATGCAGGAAATGGGAGAACCTGAGATAGAAAATATCCAGCCGGAGATTATGACTCCGCCTGAGGATAAGCTTTCTGATTCTTCCCTTTCTGAATCCGCACAAATACAAAGGGAAGATTATTCTCCAGCAGCCTCAGTCCCGGAATTCGAAGCAGAGACGCTTCCCCTTCCTGAACCCGAGGCAAAAGTTGTAGAGACCAGACCGGTACAGACACAGCCCGCCCAGACGCAAACTGTAAAACCACAGACAGTCCAGCCTTCTACAGCTGAAGTCATTAAGCCTGCTGAGCCGCCTGCCCCCACTACATCTTCTTCAGCACCCCTTCCTTCTGCTGCATCCCCGGTCCAACCTGTATCTCCTGTCGTTAAACCTGTAGAGACCAGACCGGTACAGACACAGCCCGTCCAGACACAAGCTGTAAAACCACAGACAGTCCAGCCTTCTACGGCTGAAGTCACTAAACCTGCCGTTCAGCCTGTTCCCAGTACATCTTCTGCGGTAGCCACCCCTTCTGTTACAGCTCCGATACAGACTCCTGCCCCTGTGACTCAGCCTGTCCCGACTCCCGCACCTGTGGCAAAGCCGGTCACAGCTCCAGAGACCGTGACTTCTACAGTGACGGAAGTTCCTGCCGCTGAGAAAATAGAAAAGCCTGTTCTAGCTCCTCTTCCAGAACAAGCTGTTGCGGCTTCGCCTGAAAAAACAGAGCCTGCGGAGGTATTACCTCTGGCTCCTACTCCAGCAGCCCCGGAAGCAGCTGTTAAACAGGTTTCGACGGCTCCTGCAACACAGCCTATACAGACGCCAGTAAAAGAGCCTCAGCTTGTTCAGCCTACAACGAATACACCAGAAGTGGAGACTGCCACCCCTTCTGCAGCAGCCTCTGTTCCGACCCCAGCTCCTGTGACTCAGCCTCTACCAGCTCCTGTTACCACAAGAGACGACACTGTGCCAGTACAAAACCCTTCTCCTGCCCCGGTAACAGCCCCTGTACAGACAAAGCCTCAACAACCTACAGAAGAAGAAATGTGGGCCATGCTTATGGGTGAGGATTTTGCTGGTCTTTCGTCTTCAAATCAAACGAGTTCCAGAGTACAGAATCCTGTTTCTGCAACTTCAAGCGGTATTTCAGGATCATCGAGTAAAACCGGTGGTACAAATTCGAATCAAAACAGTCAAAGTTATCAGGCTGGTGGTAAGAAGGCAGATAACAGCTCAGAGAATTCGGCTCTCAGCGACAGACTTGGAGCTCTTACAGAATCAGCTTCGTCTGGCGGGGCAAGAGGAGCAAGTTCTGCTTCTCAGGCAGAAAAAAAAGAGCCAGAGCCGGAAGCTGATGGAATCAACAGTGATATAAGCTGGACGGAGGGGAAGTCCCGTAAGCTTATAAAACCTGAAGTGCCGGATATAAAGCTTTCTGAGGAAAGCAAGCAGAAGATTGAGAGCAATCTGAGACTCAATATTTCTTTTACAGTGAGCGAAGCCGGCAATATTCCTATAGAAAGCATAAAAATATCTCCTCCTTTGCAGTGGCCGGATGTGGTGACTGACATTCAGCAGTACATATCCCGGAACTGGCGTTTTGAGACCTCTGATACAAAGGGCTTGGTTACATTTAGATTCACGATAAAGGTTAAGTAGCTTAGCAAAAAAAAAGAGCTGACTTATTTAGAAAACATAGACAAAGGATTTTCCCATCATTATAATTAAGCACGATAAACACGGACAGGTGCGGATTTTATCGGCGGTGTTTATAATCCTCCTCTGATATAGGGAGCCCATCATGATAAAAGTTGATTTTCTTTCATCTTCAACTAACTTTTCAATTCCTTCTGATTCTTATTTTCCATCTGATGATTTCAAAAAAAACAAACGCAATCTTACGGATCATGAGAAACGTATTCTTATTTCAAATAACAATAAGAATAATGATCCAGACTGGAAAAATATTTTTGTTTCCGACGATTTCGAGCCAGGTCTTATATGTGACTGCGAATTCTCAGGAATAATAGTAATAGGCAGGCTGAAAAAAGCTACCCTCCGTTATCATGATCTTGTTCTTGAGACAGGTCTATATCATTCTAAAATACATTCCTGTGTATTCGGTGATGATGTTGCCATAAGGAATGTCCACTATCTTTACAATTATCAGATAGGTAACAGGGTTATGCTCTTCAACATCCAGGAGATGAGCTGTACTGACCACTCAAAATTTGGTGAAGGTATCCTGAAAGAAGGTGAACCTGAAGAAAACCGTATATGGATAGGCGTCAGTAATGAGAATGACGGAAGACGGATACTCCCCTTCAGGGAAATGATTCCGGCCGATGCTTTTATCTGGTCCCGTAATCGTGATGACAAAGAGCTGGTGAAGCGTTTCCTGGAGATTACGGAGAGTGGCAATGACCGCAAAAGAAATACTCACGGAATCATAGAGGATGATGTAGTAATAAAGAATACAAGTCTTATAAAAGATTCCTGGATATGTTCCTGCGCATATATAAAAGGCGCCTTCAAACTGAAAAACATAACGGTTTGTTCCTCTGAGAAAGAACCGTCTCAGATCGGTGAAGGTGTTGAGATGGTCAACGGAATTATGGGCTATGGCTCAAAAGTCTTCTATCAGGCTGTAGCGGTCAGATTCGTTATCGGGCGGAATTGTCAGCTCAAATATGGGGTACGTGTTCTCAACACTGTGCTTGGTGATAATTCCACGGTTTCTTGCTGCGAGCTCCTTAACAACCTGATATTCCCCTTCCACGAGCAGCATCATAACTCCTCTTTCCTTATTGCAGCTACCATCGGAGGTCAGTCAAACATCGCTTCCGGGGCTACTATCGGTTCCAACCATAACTCGAGGAGCCCGGACGGAGAAATCTTCGCAGGTCGTGGTTTTTGGCCCGGGCTATGTTCTGATTTCAAGCACAACAGCCGTTTCGCTTCTTTCGTCCTGGTCTCAAAGGGATCATATCAGAGTGAAATGGATATAACTTATCCCTTCTCCCTGGTGAGTATTTCCGGGGATGATTCTGCCATACACATAATTCCTGCCTATTGGTTTATGTACAATATGTTCGCTATGGCCCGCAACAATTCAAAGTTCCTTAAACGTGATAAACGTGTGGTGAAGATACAGCACATTGAGACAGATCCCTTGGCTCCGGATACTATGCAGGAGATTATGGGAAGCCTTGAGAGGATAATCCACCTTACTGCGAACTGGCTGAAAGAGAACAAACTGGAATTCTGTGGGAACAATGAGAATATATACCAGCTTGCGAAGGATTATCTTCACCAGAATCCCGAGGCCGATATTGTGCTTACAGACCTTCGCGGAATGAAACGTAATGGTGCCAAAATATGCAAGCCTGCGGCAGGATACAAGGAGTACCGCAAAGTTGCCAAGTATTTCGCCGTCAAATCACTTATGTCCTGGTGTAAGGCTCACGATATAGAAGAAATAGAAAGCAGGACTTTGGCTTCTATTTCGGCTGATATACCTCTTTTTACAGAGTGGTCTAATGTGGGAGGACAGATAATACCGGATGAAAAGCTTAAAGATCTTTTTGACCGGATAAAGGGACATGAGGTAAATACATGGCAGGAGGTCCATGCCTTCTATGACGAATGTCAGTCTTGCTACTCCGACTGGAAGGTACGTTACAGCATCTGGATCCTTGAGCAGCTTTATACACGCCCCATAGATTCTTTCGACGCCGATATCTTCAAGGATATCAAGAGTGATGTAACGATTGTATCCGACTATATGTATGAAAGCAGTATTTCATCCCGCCAAAAGGATTATACTGATTTCTTCAGGACGATTACTTATAAAAATGAAGAAGAGATGCTGGAAGTCGTAGGAAGGCTGGAAGACAACAGCTTCTTGAAAGAACTGAAGGGTGATACGGAAGCGTTCAACGCCGCTTTGGAGAAACTGTTCGAAAAAGTGTGCTGAGGTGTGCGCAAAGAATAGTATGGGCGACCCGGCGGCAATATATGCCGCCGTCGGGTGTTGCAGGGTTCCGCTATCGCTCCATTCGCAGTCAGTGTCCTGACCGCGAACAGCCCTGACGGGCTGCCCTTACACCCCCTGTCGCAACAAATGTCATAGACTTAGTTTCACACTTGTCGCAGAATACAAGATGTGTTTTTAACTATTTAATCAATCATTTATATTAAAGGATTACTTCGTCGTTATTCGTATCATTAGAAGAAAAGTTATCTCCATAGCATATTTCATAATCTGAGTATTTATTTAAAAATCCAAGCTTATCTCCAACGCCAATTTCCGCATAAATTATTTTTAATCGATTCTTAACAGACCCCAAAGACATTTTATAATTTATAGACAAGTATTCATATTTTTCCCCGCACAGAATTTTTGCTAACCATTCTGCATCTCTTTTTTTTAATTCTGGAAATTCTTGAATATCTAGTTTTTTCTTCG
>JAILBN010000065.1 GCA_024680915.1 Treponemataceae bacterium
CAAATCTTCCTTATCACCCTTGTAGCCGCGGTAGATATCCACCACTTCAAAGCCGCAAAGCTCAGCCAGCAAAAAGATTTCCCAGCGGTAAGTCTGCCTCATCTTAAGGGGACGAATCCTCTCTCCGATAAGCTTGCCCTCATCATCATAAGTTTGAAACTTCCAGTTACCGCTCATAATCTGAGTGTAAGGATTATAGGAAATCGCGTTGAAGATTTTCTCCCGCTGTCCCTGACTGTTGATATATTCAAGGCGGAAGCTGTAATCCTCAGGGCCTGTAGAAAGCTGCTGGGCCTGGACGGGCGGCCATGGGTCAAAGGTATTAAAGGTAAGGATTCCGCCCGGCTCCAGATGTCTTGCAAGATTTTCAAGAGCAGAGCGCTGAGACTTCTGGTCCAGTAAATGCATAAAGCCACTGCGGGCAATAATTATCAGAGAATATTTCCGGCCCGCATCAAAGTCTGTCATGTTGCCTGGAAAAATCCTGAGGTCAAGCTTTTTCTGCTCAGCCTTTTTTGCGCAAACCCGGCACATTTCCTGAGAGAGGTCTGTGCCATCGGCGATTATTCCGTGCTCCGCAAGATAGAGAAGTACCGCACCTGTTCCACAGGCAACATCAATCACGCCTCCCTGACCGTACTCTTTTGCCACCTTCAGATAAAATTCCTGAAAGCCTTCATGTTGGTTCGCCTCCTGATTGTACATAACATCAAGATACCTGTCGTAGTTCTCTGCTACATCTTTGTAATCGTGTAGATCCATATCAACTCCTATAGAGGGGGAAGTCTCCCCCTCGTTCCCAAGCAAGACGCTTCGCTTTCTTGCTTGTCCACTACCCCTTCTAACGGGATTAAACCAGCTCCGCTGTTTATCCCCCGTAACGCCCCCGGCAGGCAATTTGCCCACAAGCCAAGCCTTTCCGCGAAGCGACCACTGCAGCGACGCCTCATTCCAAGTTGTCGACTGTCCATTACACCCAAATGGAGGAGCCCCCCGTAACACCCCCGTCAGACATAAAAAAAAGACCACCTACCCATCAGGATAAGTGGTCTTGATTTACAGATTAAATTAAGTTCAATCTATCGCACTTTGTACCCCGGGCATAAGCAACTCTGACCACAAGTATTTGTGGAAACATTAGTGAGAATGCGGACTGTCGAGAGCACGAAATTGAACTTCATAAGGCAAATGTAGTGGATTGTTCTTATTTGGTCAAGAGGAAGCTGTCGCCCATATTATTGTCCAGCTTGACTGAGTATAGCCTATTTTTCAGTTTGTGTGCGTAATCATAAAAATTAACAACTATTATTCAGCTTTCCTGCGGAGGACGAAAACTAGAGTTATTTTTCAGTTTGTGTGCGCGCTGGCCGATAACATAAGAGCTTTTCAGTTTGTGTGCGCGCTGGCCGATAGCACAAGGGCTTTTCAGATTGTGTGCGCTGGCCGATAGCACAAGAGCTTTTCAGTTTGTGCGCGCTGGCCGATAGCACAAGGGCTTTTCAGATTGTATGCGCTGGCCGATAGCACAAGAGCTTTTCAGTTTGTGCGCGCTGGCCGATAGCACAAGAGCTTTTCAGTTTGTGCGCGCTGGCCGATAACATAACTGCTTTTCAGTTTGTGCGCGCTGGCCGATAACATAACTGCTTTTCAGTTTGTGCGCGCTGGCCGATAACATAACTGCTTTACCTAACAAAGGGCTGGAAGAAGAAATTCTCTGGCGATTTTTTCAATTATTTTTATGCTTATCGGCTGATAGACAGTTTCTGTTGTAATAATCAGATTTTTACCTGGGAAAAAACCGTTTTGTGCGTAAAGCTGAAGCTTCCTAACAGTATTTATAGAATAGTCAGAATCGTCCATCATACCAAAATGTTCCCAGATAAATTCCTTTCGATTCTTCACATTCAGACAAAAAAAATCTGGATGAATTGTAATACAGCGACCATCTTCTGAATTCAACTGCAAAGGAAACTCATATCGATATGGAACATCCATACGAGAAAGAGTTTCTGCGATGATCACCTCTGACTTAGAACGAACCTTATCTCCTCGACTAGTATAATAAACGGGAGAGTTTTCTGAGAAGCCTTTGCTCTCATAAGCTTCCTTTTGCCATTGAGCGACAAATAAATTATCAGGAAAACGAACAGGCCTTATCAAGGACTGCCTTTGAGGATTTAATTTTTGAAAAATATTTTCTGCTAAGGAATTATTTTCTTCCAACTGTTCATATTGCCGAAGAATACGTTCTAAAATCTTTATTTCCTTGTGGGCAGCCTGAAGTACTTTTTCGTCGTAAACTTTCTGGGCAATCTGTTTTACTATCTTTTTGTTTTCAGCATGAATGTAATTGCCTCTCCTGTTCCGAGGAACAGATCTTATGTAATATTGAACCACACCATTACTTTTGGAAATACGAAGAGAACCTTCTGGCGCATTTTTAAGGGACTTTGCTTTCTGTTCAAATAGGTTTTTCAATTCAAAGAGGCGTCTTTTTATTTGAAAAACAATTGTATTTTCAGAAATCAATTCATTTTCAGAACACTGCATATTTCTAAAATAAGTACAATATGAAAAAAAGGCGAGCTCTTTTTAGCTATATTTCGGAGGAAATCTACAAAAATCGCTTTTTCGTCCGTAAAGGGCGCCGAAAACACGCCCTGAAGAGTCAGCAATCTGCGACACAAGCTTCAGGGAAAGCCTCTTGACTACGGACGAAACACTCAAAAACAGGCTTTTCGTCCGTAAAGATCGCCGAAAAAGCTGATGGGAAGGTTCTTAGAAAGCCTCGTGACTACGGACGAAATCTCTAAAAATCGCCTTTTCGTCCGTAAAGGTCACCGAAAACACGCCCTGAAGAGTCAGCAATCTGCGACACAAGGTTCAGGGAAAGCCTTGGACTACGGACGAAATCCTCAAAAATCGCCTTTTCGTCCGTAAAACTCACGAAAAAGCTGATGGACTGACGCAAAACAATCCCCAGAACTACGGACGAAATCCCCAAAAATCGCCTTTTCGTCCGTAAAGGTCACCAAAAACACGCCCCGAAGAGTCAGCAATCTGCGACACAAGCTTCAGGGGAAGCCTTGGACTACGGACGAAATCTTTAAAAATTGCCTTTTCGTCCGTAAAACTCACGAAAAAGCTGATGGGCTGGCTTCTCGAAAGCCTTGGACTACGGACGAAATCTTCAAAAATCGCCTTTTCGTCCGTAAAGGGCGCCGAAAATGCACCAGATTTTGGACTTGCCCCAGCTGAAAGCCCTGAATCCCCGCAAAACCCAACTTGCGGCCAAACAATCCGCTGGACAAGTCCAATGCCAGCGATTAAGGATCAGTTCAAAGGAATTTCCCCACCAACAATATATTTTTTTGATATTCTAGAGTAAATAAAGATTAAAAGAGGAAGGCCGATTACGCAGACTCCACCCAATATCATTCCTGCCAACAATAAATCCACGAAGGCAAAGGGGATATTCAGCAGGAAAAGGACGCTGTATACAAGCCACATAATCCCATTTGCTCGATTGTATTTCTTTATATCTATCACCAATTCTGCGGGAACCTTGGAACCAGACCAGAAATTCATAGGATCCTTCCTTTTCAGCGCATAAATGCCCACACTTGCGAAAGCTAAGAAACAAACTATGCAAGAACCTGTGAATATAATTGGACCTGACATTTTTTTCTCCTAGACATTATTCTTATGCAAATCAGCCATTGACATTATTGTATTCTTTTTTTCAGAAGTATAAAATACCTTCCATAATTCTTTTTCGGTAGGATTAGTGAAAAAGGCGCATCCATTCATTTTTTCACTGGCAGCTTCTGTTCTTGCAAGACTGCAACCTAACAAAAAGCAAATAAGCGATTCCAGAGCAGCACCGCCGCGAAGACTTTATGCGGTAAAGCTCAAAAAAAAGGAGTATCCATCCATGAGCGCAGACAACAAGAAATATAAGCTATTAATTATAAATCCTGGCTCAACATCCACAAAGGTCAGTCTCTTCGAGAATGAGACCTCGGTTTTCGAGAGAAGTCTTTTCCACGATGCAGACCAGCTGCTGACCTTTCCCCATGTGAACGACCAGCTGAACTTCCGCTACGAGGTAATCCTAAATATGCTGGAGGAAGAAGGTCACAAGGCCTCTGAAATCGACGTATTCGTAGGACGGGGAGGCTCTGCCTGCACTCAGCCGGGAGGCATCACCAAGATAGACCAGAAGCTCTACGATGACACTGTTGCTGCCGTTGGTGGCAGTGAGCATCCTGCAAAGCTGGGAGTCATGCTGGCCTGGAAATTCGCCCAGGAGTTCGATAAACCAGCCTTCACCCTGAATCCGACTAACGTGGATGAATACTGCGATTACGCCAGATTGACAGGCATCAAGGGCATTTACAGAGTTTCCCACTCCCATGTCCTTAATCAGAAGGCTGTGGCCGAGTATCACGCAGAACACGTTCTTGGCAAGCATTACCAAGACTGTAATTTCGTCGTGGCTCATATAGACGGTGGTATTACAGTAAGTGCCCATGACCACGGCAAGATGATTGACGGCAACATGGGAGCTGACGGAGAGGGAGCCTTCACTCCCACAAGAATCGGCAGCGTACCTGTCCTTGCCCTTCTGGACTACATAGAAGCCCATTCAATCGCCGATGTCAGACTCCGCTGCTCACGGGCGGGTGGTTTCGTGGATCTTTTCGGAACTGCGAATGCGGATACAATCCACGGATTGCTGGAGAAAGGCGACAAAAAGGCAGATCTGGTATGGAACACGATGTTGTACCAAATCTGCAAGATGATCGGAGAGATGAGCTGCGTACTCTGCGGAAAGGTGGAGGGCATACTTCTTACAGGAGGGCTTCTCCGTTTTGCAGACGTGAAAGCCACGATTGAAAAACGCTGCGGCTGGATCGCCCCTATTTTCTCATACCCAGGAGAGATGGAGCAGGAAGCCCTTGCTCTGCCGGCCCTGAAAGTAATGCAAGGGAAAATAAAAGCCATGACCTATTCTGGAAAAGATGTATGGCAGGGCTTCGAAGGTATAGACTTTTAAGGAGAAGACGAACATGAGCATGATTGAGAAGATAAAAAACAAGGCGAAAGAGAACAAGAAGCGCATAGTGCTGCCTGAAGGCGACGAGCCGCGGACAGTAAAGGCGGCTGTGGATATAAATAAAGAGGGATTGGCTATACCGATTCTTCTGGGCGATGAGGAAAAAATCAAGAAGGTCGCTTCAGAGCAGGGAGTTGATATTTCAGGCATAGAGCTTGTTAATCCCCTGAAAAGCGATAAGGCTGAGAAATATGCTGACTCTCTCTATCAGCTCAGGAAAGCAAAGGGAGTAACGGAAGAGGATGCGAAAAAACTCGTCGAGGATCCTATGTACTACGGCATCATGATGGTAAAGCTTGAGGATGCGGACGGTCTGGTCTCAGGAGCGGTCCACACCACAGGTGATATGCTCCGTCCGGCCCTGCAGCTTATAAAGACTAAGCCCGGCATGAAGGTTGTCTCCAGCAGCTTCCTTATGGATTGCCCCAACAAGACTCTGGGAGAGGACGGACTCCTCGTATATTCTGACTGCGTTGTCATGCCCTGCCCCACTGCAGAAGAGCTGGCCCACATTGCAGTGTCCACCGCAGAAACCGCAAAGACTCTCTGCGGAATAAAAGAACCAAGAGTCGCCCTGCTCTCCTTCTCCACTAAGGGCAGCGCAAAGCACGAGCTAGTCAGCAAGGTGCAGGAAGCCACGGCCCTTGCCCACCAGCTGGCCCCGGACCTTCTTCTTGACGGAGAGATGCAGTTCGACGCGGCCCTTATACCGGAAATAGGAGCATCAAAGGCTCCAGGAAGCCCAGTGGCTGGCCGGGCAAATGTGTTGATTTTCCCAGATCTGCAGGCTGGAAACATAGGCTACAAGATTACCCAGCGCATCGGTGGGGCGGAATGCTTCGCCGTGCTTCAGGGACTGGCGAAACCCTGTAACGACCTTTCCCGCGGTTGCTCCGTGGAGGATATAGTCAACACGGTGGCCATGACAGCGGTTCAGGCCCAGTAGGAGACAGGGAAAAGCCGCCACACACTTTCAGCCGGGCACACCGTAAAAAAAAAAAGCCAGCCCTCTTCCTCTTTGGAAAAAGGCTGGCCTTAATGCCTGTCATGGCTGTGATCCTGCTTCTTTTTCTGGCAGCGCTCTTATTTTTCGGGCTTACCAGGTTTTAGCCCGGATAAGCAAAGAGGTCCCGCCCTGCAGTGCACAAATAAAAAGCCGCAGGGGACAGACGACGCGCCAGACGGGCTGAACGATTCGAATATATATAGCTGCAGCATGAAAAAAGCCACAGGAGAGAGGCACAAGTTCCCTTGGGAAATGTGCCCCGCCCTGCAGCCCAATTGAAAATATTCAGAAGGTGGCTTTTATCTTAAAGTATATGAAGGTTCTTATTGTCGAAGGACAAGAAGGCCATGTCGCCATCTTTATAAAGCTTCCGGCTCTTGGGATTGTACTCCGTTATCTTGACCATTGTGTTCCCAACCATTACCTGATAGTACTGATAGGCTCCCATGAAGGTGGAAAGAATAACCTTACAGGGGATTTTTCCGTCATCAGCCAGGGTTACAGACTCCGGACGCAGCACGATTTTGCACTCGTCCCCCACCTTGATTCCCGGGTTCCCGCTGGCCTCAATCTCGGCTCCGTCAACCATGACCCGGACCACATCCCCGTTAACAGCCTTAACATCACCAGAAAGGAAGTTTACCTCACCGATGAAGTCCGCAACGAACTCACTCTTTGGTCTGTAATAAATATCCTGAGGTGTACCCTTCTGGGCGATTTTTCCCTTATGCATAAGGATAATCTCGTCAGAAAGGCTCATGGCCTCTGCCTGGTCGTGGGTGACGTAAATTGCAGTGATGCCCAGCCTCTGCTGGATTTTTCGGATTTCAGTGCGCATGGTCACACGCAGCTTGGCATCAAGATTTGACAAGGGCTCATCGAAAAGCAGCACACCCGGCTGCATCACAAGGGCACGGGCCAGGGCGACACGCTGCTGCTGACCACCGGAAAGCTGGTTGGTCATGCGCTCCTCCATTCCGCCAAGCTCCACAAGATCCAGCATAGCCATGACCTTTTCTTTTATCTCCCCTTTGGACAACTTCCGGAGCTTAAGTCCGTAAGCCACATTGTCGAAGACGTTGTAGTGAGGAAGAAGAGCATAGCTCTGGAAAACCATAGCTGTATCACGCTTATTGGGAGTAAGCTCGTTTATAGCCTCATCCCCCAGGT
>JAILBN010000091.1 GCA_024680915.1 Treponemataceae bacterium
AAAAAACACGCATGCTTTCACAAAAGAACAGTCGGATGTTTACCTGGAAAAATTCGGTGAAGATAAATGGAACACTATTCTTGCAGAAAAAGTTTCAGTTGGAATGACAAAAGAAATGTGCCGGCTTTCTTGGGGTGAACCAAAAAGAGTAAATAAGACAATTACTGAAAGTGTTATAAGGGAACAATGGGTGTATGGATCAAACTATTTATATTTTGAAAACGGAATCTTATCCTCAATTCAATAGATAAATTAAGGTATGCTCCGATGCATTATCTGACAGCAGAAATTATCCTGCTGTCAGATAAACTTCTTAATTATTTAAGCTTGTTGCCGTCGGAGAAGGCTTTTCCTACGACCTCACCCAGCTTTATGTAGTTATGGTTCACCGGGTCGAAGGTTATGGGGTTCAGCTTTGACGGGTCTATCTTGCCCCCTGTAAGCACTGCTTCGTCCGCAGCCACGTTGATAATGTTGCCCACGGTGCAGCCCGTTTTCTCGTCATAGCTTACAAGCTCACATTCCAGTACCATGGGAAGCTCGTTTATTACGGGCGCATCCACGAATTTGCTCTTGGTAGCCGTAAAGCCAGCTTTTGCGAATTTATCCTCGACGCTGTTGCCTGAAACTATTCCCACGTAGTCGCATTCAGCCACGTGGGCCGCATCTGCCATGCTCACAGTAAAGGCCTTGCGGGCCAGCATGTTCTTGACGGTCTTGTGCTCCGCCGAAAGACAGACTCCTATCTGGTTTGTGTCGTGTATGCCTCCCCAGGCTGCGTTCATGGCGTTGGCTTTGCCGTCCTCGTCGTAGGTGGCCACAATCAGGACCGGCATAGGATAAAGAAAGGTGTTCTTTCCGAAATCAGTTTTCATATAAACCTCTGTATCTAGCTTTTTTGCAGTTTTGTCCCTGCTCAGTTTTCTTCCCTGCTTTCACGAAGGGCTTGCATAATATCCTGGTGCTTTATGTCAAAAAGAGTCTTTATCCCTTCGAAGGGTGAGGCGGCCGAAGCCTCAGGTGTTATACGGAAAACAGACCCGTCAGCACGTTTTACAAGGACTGCGCCTTCGTTTTTTGATTTATCCAGTATAGTCGCGAAATTCTGTCTCGCTTCGGAATATGTAACTACAAGCATTTTACCCCCAGTGATAAGGCGTTTGTTTTCATGCCTTCATCCATTGTGAATAAAGGTAATGAAAGTTGTTGCGCCAAGGAAAGATAATATGCGTCATAGGCATAGGATGATGTCTTTCCTGCTGTCATAATGGAGTCTGGAATATCGGGTTCCATCAGCCTTATAGGGATACGTGAGAATTCATGGTAAACAGAAATTCCTTCAACAATTGAAAGGAGATTTCTTTTTATCAGCTTGCTTATGGCATTCCCTATCTCATAAGAAATACAGGCAGGTGCGATAATCCTTGCAAAACCTACAGTTTGGACTACAGAATCCTTCTTTCCTTGATTCAAAAGGAACTCTAGGATGCAAGATGCATCTATTACAATCTCATTCACAGGTCAATTGTACTATTGTACAGCTAACCTGTCAAGAAGAAAAATGGTTCTTCCTACTTTACGATGACAGCCTTGCCGATGATTGCCTTGCTGCTGGGGCTTCCCGCCTTGTGGCCTATGGCTGCCGAGCCGTATACCCCATGGTTTTCGGGTATTCCGAATTCGCTTAGCAGCTCACGGACAGAGGGATTGTCGAAGCAGTCATTGATTTGGTTGATCCATACACAGCCGAGCTTCAAAGCCTCTGCCCCAAGGTAGATGTTCTGCATGGCGCAGGCGTTGTCTACCTCACGGAAACGGCTTTCCTTGTCGTTGGAGGTGATTATGAGGACTGCCGGCTTGTACATGTTGTAGCTGGAGGGCATTCCAAGAGCTTGAGCCACTGCTTTTGCAAGCTTCTGGATTTTTGCGGGGTCGGTGATGGCCGTGAACTGCCAGGTCTGTCTTCCCATGCCGCTGGGTGCAGCAAGGGCGCATTCCAATATGGTCTGGACGTCACTCTGGGCGACCGCCTCTGTGGTAAAGGCTCTGCAAGAGCGTCTTTCTTTGATTAAGTCAATAAAAGTATTCATAAAGGCATTTTAGCAGAGGAAATCTCACTTGTACAGAAAAAACGGCTCACCGGATTGCCGCCAGCCCACCGGCCTCCTGCAAGCTTTCGGGAGCGGCTGATGTTGCCCGCCAGCCCACGGAGAACCCCGCTCCGCAAGCTTCCGGTAAGGGAAGGAGCAGTCCCTCCTAGAGCCCCCTTGTAATTGTCCGCTTTCCATATTAAAGTTTATGTATGGAAGAAGAAGTTATACAGGAAGTTCTTGTGCAGGAGGAGGCTCCCAATGCCTTTGCGGAGGCTGTGGGACACGCTGCCGATGATGCTTTTTTCAAGCAGACCAGTGGTATCTGGAACTGGATAAAAGCAGTTTTTACATGGGAGAATGTATTCAAGTGCATCGGTGGTGTATGCGTCGTGCTTATCCTTTTTCTTATTTACAAGCTGCTGAGACGGGGTTTAAGACAAATCCCGGAACGTAAGTTTGCCAAGGCTAAGCTGGCAATAGCAGAAAAAGCTCTTAAATATCTTTTTTATACGAGTATAGCCCTTTATCTTCTCAGTCTTTTCGGTATTGATCTTACTGCTATCTGGGGAGCTGCCGGGGTCGCCGGTATCGCCATTGGTTTTGCTGCCCAGACTTCCGTGAGCAACCTTATAAGCGGTCTTTTCGTCATAACAGAAGGCTCCATCCATGCCGGAGACACTATAATCGTAGACGGAGTAACGGGTGTGGTGGATGAGATAAAGCTCCTTTCCGTGCGAGTCCACACCTACGACAACCAGATGGTGCGTATCCCCAACTCCACGATAATAGACAAGAGTCTTACCAATAACTCCTACTTCAAATGCCGCCGCCTTACCATAGGGGTCTCTGTGGATTATAAATCGGACATGAGGAAGTGCCTTGAGGTTCTTTCCAAGGCTCCTTCCCTTTGTCCCACAGTCCTTAAGGACCCTGCCCCCGCAGTATGGTTCGATGGCTTCGGGGACAGCTCCATCAACATGACTGTGGCGGTCTGGTTCAAGCCCGATGATTTCCTTACCACCAAGAACGATATTTTCGTGGCCATAAAGCAGGTTCTTGACGAGGCCAGCATAGAGATTCCTTTCAACAAGCTGGATGTGAAGGTTCTTAAGGAATCGTGACGAAAAATTCTGCGGAGCCTGCTTGTAGCTTGGGGTTTTGTGGACAGAGCCTGCTTGTAGCTTGGGGTTTTGTGGACAGAGCCTTCTTATAGCTTGGGGCTCGGGGAACAGAGCCTGCTTTTTGTCTGGGCAGATGGATGTTCTTCCTGCCCATCCTGCCTTGCTTGGACTGGATGTTTGCAGTTTTTTGAAAATTTTGCTTTTTTTTGACATTATATGTATTTTTTGATAGTATCATTCTCACTATGACACAGAAGCTAAAGGAGTCTGGGACTTCGGAAAACAAGATGGGCGTTATGCCTGTAGGAAGACTTCTGGTACAGATGTCTCTTCCCATGATGATCTCCATGCTTGTACAGGCCTTGTACAATATAGTGGACAGTATATTCGTCGCTCAAATCTCAGAGAAAGCCCTTACCGCGGTATCGCTGGCCTTTCCTATACAGAGCCTTATTATTGCTGTTTCCACCGGAACCGGAGTGGGTATCAATGCCCTTCTGTCAAAGAGGCTTGGCCAAAAGGATTTCCAGGGAGTCAACAAATCCGCTGGTAACGGTGTTTTTCTTTTCATCATCAGCTTCATAGTATTCATCATCTTAGGAATAATAGTTCCCAGACCCTATTTCCAGTCACAGACCAATGACCCGGAGATAGTGGAGTACGGTGTTCAGTATATGACTGTAATCCTGACTGTAAGCCCTGGCTGCTTCATGGCCATTCTTTTCGAGAGGCTCCTTCAGTCCACAGGGCTCACGGTTCTTTCAATGGTATCCCAGCTTACGGGCGCCATATTCAACATCATTTTTGACCCTATACTTATCTTCGGTTATCTTGGCTTCCCGGCCATGGGCATCACAGGTGCCGCAGTGGCCACCGTCCTGGGCCAGATTGCCGCCGCCATTATATCCATCATATTGAATATCAAGAAAAACAAAGAGATAAGCTTCTCCCTGCGCTATATTAAGCCCGACAAGCGTGTCATAGCCGATATCTACAAGGTGGGTGTCCCTTCGATACTGCTTGCTTCTATCGGCTCCGTGATGACTTATTTCCTGAACCTCATCCTGGGATCCTTCTCAATGACAGCCGTCACTATTTTCGGTGTATACTTCAAGCTTCAGAGCTTTATCTTCATGCCTATCTTCGGTATGAACAACGGCCTTGTCCCTATAATCGCCTACAACTTCGGCGCACAGAAGAAAAAACGCATAATAGACACTATTTTCGTGGGTATAAAGATATCTGTGGGAATAATGATTATAGGAACCCTTGTCTTCGAGCTTTTCCCCGCCCAGCTGCTTTCCTTGTTCAATGCCTCTGACGAGATGATAGCCCAAGGCTGTCCTGCCCTCCGTATAATCGGAATTCATTTCCCCATAGCGGCGGTCTGTATCTGTCTTTTCTCTGTTTTCCAGGCTTTGGGGCAGGGCGTATACAGCATGATCGGCTCCTTCGTCCGTCAGCTTATAGTGCTGCTTCCTGCAGCCTGGCTTCTTTCTCTTACCGGAAGCCTTACCAACGTGTGGTGGGCTTTCCCCATAGCGGAAGTGTCATCATTGCTCACAGCCTTTTTCTTCATGAAAAAGGCCCACGCAAAATACATCAAGAATATGCCGGACTGACAGAAAGTGAGGCTTGCGCAGGGCCGCGGCAGTTGACTAAGGCACACTGGCGGTCTGCCACATTGGCGGACTGCTTGGACTAGCGGCTATTCAGTTACTGTTTTTGTCACCGCTGACACTGAGCTGGCAAAGCTTTCCTCTTCCTCCTTGCTCAAAAGCTCCTTGGCGTACAAGGCTTTCTCAAAAAGGGCGCCTGCAGCACCGCAGGGCTCACCCAAGGCCGGGTAACGCTCCGAAATAAGCGCTGTGTATTCGGCAGGGGCAAGACTCTTTTTATAGGCGATATCTCTCTCCTCTCCCCACTCAATGAGCTTGAGAAACTGGGTTGTCAGCCTGTCTATCTCTTTTTTCTTTTCCTTTGACTTTTTCGAGGCTTCCAATATGGAGCTTATCTTATCCTTGAAGACGGCTGCCGCCTGAGCATAGGCTTCTCCCTTTTTTATCTGTATGGAGAAAAGGGCTTTGATTGCGGTTTTAAGGGCATCCAGGAACCTCCGCAGATAGGTGAGAAGCTTCTTCTTTTTCCAGAAGTCCTTCCATTTGGCGGAGAAAAAGGGCCCGAAAAAGAAAAAGAGAAGCCCGCCTGCTATGGCCGCCAGGAATGCCCACTTTATGATGTTCATTATCATTTCAAGAATAGGGTTGGCCTCTGTCTCCATTATGCCTGGCGGTATCGGGCTTGCCGGCATTCCCTGGCTGAAGCTCTGCTCCGGGGGAGGGGCAGCCTGCTCTCTTTCCTTTGAGCCGAAAAGCATCCTCAGGAAATCCAGGAGCCAGGAAAAATACGAGGGCTTCAAGAGAGCATTATCTGAGGAAATGAAAAGGGCGATTAGGGCACAAAGAATACAGAAAAGGAAGGAAATGAGGAGCAGTCTGTTCCTTATGCCGAATATAGCCGAAAGTCCCAGTCCGGCGTAATAGGTCTCGTTCTTGTATATTGAGTTGAGGATAAGTGTAAGAAGAAGCAGGACGGTGTGCAAAAGAATGAAGACGAGACTCAGGACGGAGATCTGGGTGTTGGTAAAGAAGAGAACCAGGAAAAAGAGCAGGGTCACCACAGACAAAATACTGGTCTTGAAAAGGCTGTCATTCATCTGCTCCACGTAATCCGAGGTCAGCCAGCTCTGTTCGTGCAGCATTGAGGACAGGGACTGTCCGGTAAGATCCCCGCAGTTCTTAGCGAAAGAGTCATGGCAGGCGAAAGCCTTGTCCAGCTTTATCACAAGAATCCATTCCAGGACGGAGGAGGGAATCGTGATGAAAATGGGTACCACGGGGATAAGGAAAAGAAAAAGAGCTATGGATATCACCTGGTAGAAAACAAGAAAGCGCAGGTTGGCGAAAACTCCGGCTTTTTCATTGAGGAAAATCCAGGAGACAAAAAGGGCTATGGCACCTGTAAGAAAAATATATAGGCAGAAAATCCATTCAGTGAAATAAAAAGAGGTAAAGCGTTCTATAAGGTCATTGAGCAGCAGCATAACGCCTGAAGCTGCCGTACTCACCAGAAAAAGGACCAGTATGCGCTCTGCCGCAATGGCGATAGGTTTCTTGTTCATAGGGTCCTCTCTGCCTCCTGTACTGTCTCAGGTCCTATTATGAAGATTCGGGTCCTGTCGGGCAGCTTGTGTTTAAGCGTCTCCATGGGATCGTAAGAAAGAGAGCCTTTCTCCATCTGGATAAGGGCCAGCAGGTCAAGGATGCAGCCTGTCTGGCCGCTGGCGGGAGGCAGGTAGGGAAAACTGTCGGAATAGGCGGCGAATCCGCATTTCTGGTGCAAAAGCTCTGCCTTGCGTATTATGGCGGCGGCTATCTTGATGGCCTTCTCTCCTTTGTCGTACCTTTGCTCCAGGGGGTAATCCTCAAGGGCAAGGTTCAAAAAGACGAAGACAGGGCAGTCGAAGGTGTTCTGATACTCGTTGGTATAAAGGCTGCCGTATTTTGCGCTTGCCCTCCAGTTTATCCTTTTCAGCTCGTCTCCGCTCCTGTATTCCCTGAGGGAGCGCCTCATGGTCACGTCCTCGTAGCATATATCTTGGATATTCATGCTTCCTTGGGGAATTCCTGTCTCCAAGTCCATGGGGTAACGGACTTCCGCCGGATGGATTATGACCTTGCATTCCTTTTTGTATGTGTTGGTGAAAGGAAAAAGACCCAAAGGGTCAGAGGCTGAGATGATTACAGGTCCCACATGGAAAACTCCCCTTGTGGTACCTGCTGTGGTGTAGCTGAAGGTCTTTACCTCCCTTGGCCTTAAGGTGAAAAGAAAGCGGCTTGTTCCAGCTGAAGGTGAGAAGGCCCCGGGGTTGTCATGGGCGTAGCAGACGAAGGCAGGAAGCCTGGAGTTGTTGGTTACCGTAAAGGAGATGGTGAAGGCGTCTCCGCAGGCGGCTCTAAGAAAGACAACCGGCCTTTCCACTGTTATGCTTTTCCTTAGTACCCCGGAATAAAGACGGGAGATTATTATACCTATGACCACGGCAAGGGTAATGCACTGGATTATTTTTGCGGGGGCAAAGAGAAATACGAGAAAACATAATATTGCGACAGATTTTGGTGAAAGCTCTTTTCTCCTCATTACGATAGGTCCTGGGGCTTGTAATCAGATGTGAGCTTTATATGCCGGAATCGGGATCTGTCCTGTGAGCTCAGTGATTATTCCGTCAGTGGTATAGCCCCGGAGTACTGATTCCGGCTTAAGTATCAGCCTTTTGCGGAAGGCCGGCAGGGCAAGCTGCTTAATATCCTCCGGGGTCACGTAGTTCCTTCCGTGTATGGCGGCGTAGGCCTGGGCAGCCTTGTAAAGGGCTATGGAGCCTCTGGGGGAGATACCCGCCAGTATACGTTCATCCTTGCGGGTGGCCGCAGACAGGGATATCAGATAGGAGAGAACCACTTCATCCACATGGATGACAGAAACCTCCTCCATGGCGGCAAGAATCTCTTCCTTGGTGGTGACGGCCTTTACCTTCTCCACCGGATGAACCAGCCCCCTCTGGGCTGTTATAATCAGGGCCTCGTCTGCTTCCTCCGGGTAACCGATGGACAAAGCCAGCATAAAACGGTCTTTTTGGGCCTCGGGCAGGGGAAAGGTTCCCTCTGATTCCACCGGGTTTTCTGTGGCTATCACAAAAAAAGGAGGCTCCAGCTTGTGAACCTTGCCGTCTGCGCTGACCTGTTTTTCAGCCATAGCCTCAAGCAAGGCTGACTGGGTTCTGGGAGTCGCCCTGTTAAGCTCGTCCACAAGAACAATGGAGGACATGACCGGACCCGGTCTGAACTGGAATTCCCCTGAGGAAGGCAGCCAGACGGAGCTGCCGGTTATATCGGAGGGCATCAAGTCCGGAGTGCACTGAATGCGGGAGAAGGGGAGACCGACGCTGGCCGCTAGAGCCTTTGCCAATACTGTTTTTCCTGTTCCCGGAACATCCTCAAGGAGGACGTGACCTCCTGCAAATAGGGCTGAAAGCAGCATATCCGTTATCTCTGCTTTGCCCCTGAAAACCTCTGAAACTGAATTCTGTATTTTTAAAGCTGTTTCCTGTATCTTTGTCATGAAAAAAATTATAGCATGATTATTTATGATGTTTAAAGTTCATAGACGGAACTTGTGATGCCTTTTTTGCAAAAAAAAAGCCTCTGCGAGTGGCTTACTTCCCGCAGGGGCTGAAAATATGAGGGGTATCTACAAAAGTAGGCAAGAAAAGCAAAGCTCGTACAATTAGTTAGCCTATGCTAACTATATATTTATAAATTTCTTTTGTCAATAGAATTTCAAAAAATCTTGGATATCAAATTATATATCCCTTTCAGCCTTTTTTGCAGTAATGTTCCCTTGCTTTTAGGAATGGAAAATGTTGTATTTCGTTGAAAAAATAAGAGATAAGCTTTTATTTATATAATCTTCATGTTATAAAAAAAGTTAAGAGGTTTTATAATGCGAAAAAGTCGCGCTTTTGCGCTTTCTTTGTGGGTTTTGTTTTTTATTACTTCCTTTTTCTCTCATGTGGTAATTTGTTTGATAATGTACGCTCTGATAATCAGGAAGAAAATAATATAGTTCTTTGCACTTGCCAGGTAAGCAGTGCCTTCACCAATGGAGGAGCTGTGCCCGCTGAGTATGCTGTTGGCACTGTAGCCGGAGATGACAGCCTTTCGTCAGTAGCTGCCGGCCTTGCAGAAGGAGCAGATAACCGCTCCGCCATGCCCTCGGCGCCAGTAGCTGCGACTTTCTTCGACTCTTACTATTATTATGTAACGGCGACGGCATAGGGGCAGGACACCATAAACAAGACCATAACAGACAGCCATTCTTTCTCTTTATCCCTCTCATCTGGTCGTGTGTGGAATGTCACAGTGGAGATGAAAAAGAAGGCTGGTTCGCAAGCTGCCCCTGCCACTACCGTTCTCACGGATACCCAGGAATTTGACCTTAGTGAGGAGGCTGCCATAAACCGGGATTTTTTCCTCAAGCCCTACACAGGGGAGGGGGCAGGGACCGGAAGCATCAATCTGGCTTTGACCTTTGATTCTGGCGTTTCAGCGGATTCTATTACATATATTTTGATAAAGCTAGATGAAGAAAATTCAATTGCATTGAAAAAAAATACGATCTCAGGAAATACAAATAATGGAAAATGGGCTGTGACAGGCTCATTTACTTATGAAAGCAATCCTATTATAAAAATAACCAGCATAAATTCAGGTGTCTACCATGCTGTTCTGAGCTTCTATAACAGTGATGGTGATGACAAGGTAAGTCTTTATTCTGTGCTCCAGGAAATCAATGTTTTCCCTGGTATGGAGACTAACAGATGGGTTCTACCCTCTGATTTCTTGAATGAGAACGGCTATTTTAAAATAACCCAGGCCATGGTAGATAACTATATAATAAGGGATTTTTACGTGGGTAATTGTGGAACCGCAACTCCAGATGATTCAACGGGGAATGGCGGTCCTTACAAGCCCTATGCCACTGTGGCTAAGGCTGTGGATGTAATAAAAAAACTTCCATTGGTTGATTCTGAGAACAATACCATAGAATATACGATTCATGTCAAGGATGGAACTCAGAATAATGTCGAATCCCAAATCAGTATAAATAGGCATATAACGATAGAGTGCTGGAAATATGATTTCGGAGATACGAAGGGTTCTGCGACCCTGACATGGAACAGTGAAACCACCGGCAGTATGTTCTCGATAAAAAACAATTCCAGCCTGACCATAGAGGGCGTGAAATCTGCCGGAGACAACCCCACCTGGAGCGGCCTTGTCCTTGACGGTAACAAAGGGGCTGGAAAAACAGGCCAGGGTATAACAATTGATTTGGGCGTTTCTGGAGTCCTGCAGATGAAAGGCGGGGAGATAAGAAATTTCAACTCTGGCAATACTAACGGGCCCGGCATCGCTGTCAACGGCAGAACTGCTTCTTTCGTAATGACAGGGGGAAAAATAAGCAGCAATGAGACTTCTGGCAGTGGTGGAGGTGTGTATGCGTATTTGACTCCATTCACTATGACGGATGGTCTTATATCGGGGAACAAGGCCCAGAATGGTGGTGGGATAGCTTTACAAGGAAGTAGTACAAGCGATTCCTCTTCCGCGATAATGAATATGAAAGGTGGAGTTATAAGTGGAAATACAGCCATAACAAGCGGAGGTGGTATATACAATACTTGGGGGACCATTTATATGAGTGGGAATGCCATTGTTGGTGACTCAAGCC
Source organism: Treponemataceae bacterium (assembly GCA_024680915.1). GTDB lineage: Bacteria > Spirochaetota > Spirochaetia > Treponematales > Treponemataceae > Treponema_I. The sequence continues at coordinate 10,565 of JAILBN010000091.1, forward strand.
AATCAGAACATGCGACGGCGGTTTCCTTTTCTAATAAAGCAAGGGATGGAGGAGGAATTTTTAGTGCAGGTAACAATAATAAATTATACTTGGGATATACCCCGAATACCGAATCAGATGGGAAGCCTGTGCCTGACAATGATTTCTCCGGGGGAATTTTTTATAACTATTCAACACAGACTTCTATAGGGTCGGGTGGTCAAACGTCTGGTGGTGGTTTATGTTTGCATATGACAGAAATGAAATTAAACAAGTGCAAGATAATGAATAATGGTGCTGGATGTGGTGGAGGAGGAATTATAACGAGTGGATCAGCTTCCTGCCTCATCGGGGATGATTCGATCATTTCGGGAAATTCTGCTAATGGTTTTGGCTTTGGTGTGTATTTCAATTCTACAGGTTCTTTCTGCATAGAAGGCTCTGCTTACTTAGCTCACAACGATGATATCTATCTTGGTTCTGGTAAAATAATCACCATAACAGGGGCTCTGAATCCGCCAGCCGAAGCTAATGGCAAGGTTGCGACTATAACTCCTGGCAGCTATAACTCGACAAATCCTGTGCTGGAGGTTTCTACGGATCCAGACCCCACGACAACGCTTGCGGATGAGTGCGGTAAATTCGCGGTTACACCAAATAATAGCGTTAATTATCGGCTTGGTTCTGACGGTAAGTTGCATAAGATAGTTTCTGTGTCTAATCCGACTGAATTACAGAATGCAATACAGGCAGCTAGTACTTCAGGCGATGCAATTACTATTAGTGATAATATTGCTATTACTCAAGGTTTCTCTGGTACGGAAAGCCAAAAACTTAGTATAGATGGAAACAATGTGAACCGCCTGAAGATGGAAAGTTCCACTAGTGATATTGAATTCCAATGTATTGATTTTACTAATGGTAAAATTAATACAAACGAACAAGAAGGTGGAATGCTGAGTCTTAATGGTAATGGTTCTAATTCTTTGACGATAAAGAATTGCTCTTTTAGAAACTGTTCAACTTATGATAGAGATAAGGATAATAATAGAGGTGGGGCTCTTTATATTGCGGGCTTTAAAAATGTTACTATAGAAGACTGTGAGTTCTCTGCTAACAATGGGGATGCCGGTTCTTATAGGGATTATCTTGCTACAAGCGGAGGTTTCATATATCTAAGTACGCCTGAAGGAGCGACTGTTTATATAAATCGCTGTAGCTTTACCGGAGGTTATGCAAGTCATGGAGGAGCAATAGCTATTCATCTCGATGACATTCAAGGCACTGTAACAACCCCTTCGGAAATGAATATCGATTCTTGTACCTTTACAAAAAACCATGCTGACTGGAATGGAGGGGCAATTGATTTTTCTAAAGGAAGTAAAATTACTATAAAGAATTCTACATTCACGGATAATGCGGTAGATAACTTTAACGGAGAAATAGGTTCAGGTAATGTATATATACATGATAACCGCACAGTAACCTTGACGGGTTCTTGTACAATTGATGAAACGGAAATTATAGGAGCGCAGGAAAACGTTGAGAAAACAAGTAGCTTCTAGTATTTCTTATCACCGCTTCTTATTGTAAACTTTTTTTTTCTGAATTAGGTTTACAATATAGGGCGAATCTGCTATAGTCATCCCCATGAAAAATAAAACTGCTCTTTTATCAGCTTTTATAGCCTTGTTTGCGGCCATTATCTGTGTCGGCTGCTTTATTAAGATCCCTGTGGGGGTTGTTCCCATCGTTCTGCAGAATATCCTCTGTATTTTGACTGGTGTTCTGCTGGGAGGGTTTCTGGGTTCGGCACCTGCCGCACTTTTCCTGCTTGCCGGGCTTATCGGTCTGCCTGTTTATTCCGGAGGAAGCGGAGGCATTGCTGTTTGGCTTGGACCTACCGGCGGCTTTTTGCCAGGTTATCTTCTTGGAGCCCTTGTGGCCGGTCTTGTCGCTGGGAAAGCCTCTGTTACCGAGAAAAAAATCACTTTCAAGAAGGCCCTCCGCATTACACTGGCTATTGTTGCAGGTATGCTCATCCTCTATGTTCCAGGCGTAATCCGCTTTGCCTACTGGGCTTTGGGGGCGGGTAAGGTTCCGGCGGACAAGTCTGTGCTTGCCTATACAATGGGTGCCTGTGTCCTTCCTTATATTCCCGGTGATATAATAAAAACCGTGGTAGCTGTTCCTGTTGCCCTTAAGCTTCGTCCTGTCCTGGCCCAGTATCTTTATTCCTCTGTGAAAGAAGGGCAGAAGTAAGGTGGATGAAGCAAGAATGGACGGCCTTTCTGTCAGGAATGTCTCTAAGACTTTCGTAACTGCCGCAGGTGAGAAGCAGGCCTTGAAGGATGTTTCTTTTCAGGTGGAGGAGGGCTCCTGTACCGTCATCGGTGGAGAGAACGGCTCCGGAAAAAGTCTTCTCATGTCCATTGTGGCCGGTCTTACTGATTGTGATTCCGGATCGGTGCAGTGCTGCGGCAAGGTCGGTCTTGTTTTCCAGGAGGCAGAGACTCAGATTCTGGGGGAGACCCCTGCCGAGGATGTGGCCTTTGGTCCCAAGAATTTGGGCTGGAGAGGGGATCGTATTCGCTCCGCTGTGGATTCTGCCCTTGAGCGGACAGGACTGAGCTCCAAGGCTGATTTTCCTGCCCGCTTTCTTTCCGGCGGGGAGAAACGCCGGCTGGCTGTGGCCTGTATGCTTGCCATGGAGCTTCCTGTCATTATCCTTGATGAACCCTATGCCAACTTGGATTATGGCGGGGTCAAGCAGGTGAATGCCCTTGTCCGTGACCTTAAAAGTCAGGGCAAGACGGTTATTGTGCTTACCCACGAGATTGAGAAGTGCCTTGGCCTTGCGGATCATTTTATTGTGCTTTTCCGAGGGGAGAAGGTTTTTGACGGGACTCCCTCCGAGGGACTTTCTCAGAATCTTGAGGCATGGAATATCAGGAATCCTCTGGTCTCTTATTCCTCGGTCAGCGATTTGCAGTGGTAGGAAGGCGGTATGAGGAAAAAAAGCCTTCAGTATTCGACTTTCTCTTACAAGGCAGGTAAGTCTTTTCTGCACCTTTGCCCGGCTTGGGTAAAGATTCTTCTTCTGCCTCTGGTCAGTATCGCCCTTTTTCAGCTTCCCCCTCTTTTTGCGGCGGTCTTTTTCCTTCTCCAGATGATTCTTGCCTTCTGTTTGCGCTTCACTCTCCGCGAGCAGCTGCTGGACTTACGGCCCATCCTTTATTATGCCTTTATGCTTTTTTTCGTTAAGCTGCTGGTCTTTATCGCCCAGTATGCCTCCGGGGCTTTTCCCCAGCTTGGTCGGGGCTTTCTTTCCTATTTCTCCGGCGAGGAAGAGACTCTTTTTATGCTGCTAAGGCTTTTGTGTGTTATGCAGACTTCTTCAATGGTTTTCAAGACTTCTACGTCCTTGCAGCTTAGGGAGGGTCTGGAGAAGATGGAGCTGGCAATCCGTGGTGTCTTCAAAGGTCGCCGTAACTCCTCCGGCCGCCGTGGCAGCTCTGGTCGCCGTGGCAGCTCTGGTGGCTCCTTTGTCTGTGGCGACAGTACCAGTCCTGATTCTCGTGTCCCCCGTGCTCCTGTGGCCGATGTGGTCGCTCTTTTCGTCTGTTTTATTCCCCAGGTCTCAAAAAGCTGGCAGCAGATAAAACGTGCCTGGAAGGCTCGTGGAGGAAAAACCTCCATCCGTATGTACATGGTGTTGCTCCCGCTTCTCTTTTCGGTGGGTATGAAGGATGCCTACAACACTGCCCGCGCCCTTTCTGTACGCAGACCAGACGGGCAGGATTAGGTCAGGCTTTAGGCTTGCTGGCCGCGCACACAATGAGCCGAGGCGACTGGGCGTTTTGCGGTCACTGCGGCTTCGCGGCTGGGAGCCGAAAAGCCCTATTTCGTGAAATTGGCTGATTTCAGGGAGACTTCCCCAGAGCTCAGTGTTTTCCTGCTTCCGTCCTCCAGCTCCACCACCAGCTCCGCATTGTCATCGACATCAATGGCAGTGGCGGTGTAGACAGATTTTTCGTCGCCTATTATGGGGTGGACCTCCAGCTTTTGTCCTATAAGGAACATGAGCTTTTTGTATTCGGCTATGACCTTTTCTTTCGGTTCATCGTAGATTTTTAGCACCTGACCTGCCACCTCTGCGGCTAACTGGCAGCGGCTGACTGCCTGGGCGGCTCCCTTTGCTGACTTCGTGGCTGAGGCTCCGGCTTCCCCTTGTGCACCCGCTTTCCCAAGGGCTTCGTCTCTGGCTTTTGTCGTGACCTTTTCCGCTGTGGCTTCGGCCGTGACTTGTGCAGGAGAGTTTCCACAGATGTCGGCAGTCATGCTTCCCTTGGATCGGGAGAGGTCTTCAATAAAGCCCGCTATGTCCTTGAGTTCCCCCTGCAAAGCCTTTGAGGGCTTTATGTTTATACCGATTCCTATTATGGCCGATTCTATCCGCCTCATCTCGAAATTGGTCATGCCCTCCGTCAGTATTCCCACAACCTTTTTTCTGACTCCTCCGTTATCGATGAAAATGTCGTTTATCCATTTTATGGCCGGTTCTGCCTTGTAAAGCCTTTTTATTGCCCGGCAGACGGCCACTGCCGCAAAGGAGGTTATCAGGGCTGGCTCTCTTATTCCTCCCTCAGGTGCGTAGATTATGGAAAGGTAGATGCCTGTTTTGTCAGGAGAGACGAAGCTGCGTCCCAGTCTTCCCCGGCCTGCGGTCTGGCTTTCTGCCACGATTACGGCCTGGTGGTATTTCTGCCCTGCCGGGGTCAGGCTTCCGTCTATTGTCCTGAGGTTGCCGCATTCTGATAGCAGCCTTTTTGCATAGGTGTTGGTGGAGTCTATTTCCTTGTGCCACTCTGTGTGGCAGTCTTTGAATTCCGGGAATTGGTCTGAAAAAGCTTGGGCGAAAAGCTCCGGGGAGCAGATATCCTCTCCTGAAAGCACGTAGCCGCCGTTGGTGCTTCCTTCAATAGAGAAGCCCTGCTTTCTCAGGGAAGAGACAGCCTTCCAGATGGCGGCCCGGCTAACGTCGCACTGGGCGGCCAGCAGTTCGCCTGAGACAGCTTTCCCGCCGGCTGCCACAAGCTGCTCCAATACCTTGTCTTTTGTGGTCATATAATATTGATACTATAAAAAGTGAGAAAAATCTATGAGGAGGGAAAGCAGGGGAGTTTTCCTCCCCTGAAATCCGGAGTTTGGCTCCTGACAGAGCCTTTAGAAGCTGTATTTGGCGTTGATGTAGAAAGTGCTTAGATCCTTATAGGCTCCGTATTCTCCATCTTTATCTGGGCCTGGAAGAAAAATGTAGGCTCCTCCTCCCAGACTGATCTGGTCAGAAAGGCTGTACTTGACGGAGGGGCTTATCATGCTGTCAAAGTCGTTGAAGCCCACGAGACCGCTCAGTGAAGCCTCCAGGGTTTCGTCCAGGAAGGTCTTTGAGATGCTGATTGTGGCTCCGTGGCTGTAGGTCTCGCTCCTGTCCAGCTTGGCCAGGTCTCCGAAAACTATATCACAGTAATACTGGGCTGTAAGGGTCCAGCCGGAGGGCATCCAGTCGATTCCGGCAAGGGCTGAAAGCTGATTTCTTTTTTCCGAGGTCTCTGTCTCTGCTGGGCTTGTTCCTGTCTGGGCTGCAAGGGCTGCTGCCTCCATCTTCTCCTGGATAATGCTTTCGGCCGACTTCTGAAAATGTCTCTGGGGGAAGAAGGCGGTCTCCAGGCGGAGAACAGTCTCTCCTAAAGGAATTGAGGCATCAGCACCGATCATGGCCATGTGCTCGTAGCTTCCGCTGACTTTTATGGCAGAGGGATTCATTTCCAGGGTGTAATCTAGGAAAGGCATGTCATCCCAGCCGTAGAAGGCATAAAAAGAGGCATCCAGGGACGAGAAGTATCCTGAGACGTTCAAGGCGTACTCACCATTCCATATGGCTTTTTCAGGAATTCCCAAGCTGCCTAATTTTATGGGGAGTGTAAGCTTGCTTCCTGCCACCGGAGAATTGATATCGACACTGGCCGGTATCAGGAACTTGCGCAGACTGTTTCCTTCGTCCAAGGGCAGGGCGGCCGGCGTGAAAATGGGAATCCACCAGAGGTCGGCAGTGAATGTGTCTCCGTTGTAGGAGAATCTTACACTGTCGATGGCAAGCTTTGAGTCATCAGCTGTCATGGCGGCAAAACTCGACATGTCGGAAGGGCACAGAACATTAGTTATGTCTACTCCGTCGGCCGCCCCCCAGGCTTTTTTCTGCCGTCCTATGCGGATACCCCAGGAGGAATCCGTGTAGTCAAGCCATAATTCCGAGATTGAAGCGATAAAGCCACCGGGGAGAGCAGATGAGCTTTCGGAACCTTCTGCAGCAGTACTTCCTGCCTGTTTTGTCCCGTCGTAACCGATAGTACCTTCCGCGTATGCAGAGCTCTTGTCGTACCAGGTGTCGATTTTTCCTGTGAAAGAGGTATTTCCCAGAATGAAATATCCTGCCGAGCTGTCTGACTCGGTCCAAGGAGCTGCAGCTCCCTGGCTTGTCTTGACGTCACCGGAGAACATTACTTCTTGTGCTGCAAGAGGTAGCGCGCAGCTAAGGGTCAGGGCAGACAGAAGCGCCAGCATTCTGCCTTTTTTCTTTGTCATCATCTTATGCGTCCCTTTTCCAGTGCGGCTACGGTGAAGATTGAATCATCCAGGTCTTCCTCATCATAGACGATATTATTGGTCTCAATAAGTGACCAAGTACCGGACTGTACGTTCTCCATCTTCATCTTCTGAGCGGTGGTGAAGCCCTTTATAGTGACGAAGTTGGTACAGGTAAGGACACGGTGCAGCTGGTCCTGCCTGTCGTAGAACTCGCATTTCCTAAGACTGTAGTCACTCTTTGAGATATAGGAGATGTAGCGGGGATCCTTCTCTGTGTGGGCTTTGCTTATGCACTCCACCTTATAGCAGGCTGTTCCGTCCACGCTTTCTTCTCCCAGAAGCTTGTAGTCATATTTGGAAAGGCTTCTGTCTCCCATATCCTGGTAGGTGAAGTCTGTTCCCATGAAGCTTCCCTCGCTTTCTGAGCCGCTGGAAGCGATGCGGCGGGTCTTTTTCATGGCAGGCATGTAGAGCCAGTTGTCAGAGTCCTTTTTGTTACCGGCAGCATCCTCGGCGTATTCGAACATAAGGTAGCCTGTTCCTGAAACATCCTTGGGTGTGGTGAAAACGATAACCTGTTTTTCCACGTCGCCGTAATCCTTGCTCTTCATAATCACTTCACGGATGCGGTCTGAGCCTTTCTTTGAGTGGATGGTAAGGGTGGCTGTGGAAGAGGAGTTTGTGGGGGAGGGAACCTCGTCTGCCTTTTTCATAATGTCGTAGCCTGTGAGTGACTCTGCGAATAGTGAGAGTGTCAAAAATAAAGCTGTGAATGTAAGAATCAATCTTTTCATATCTGTAAATCTCCTTTCTTTGTAAAAGTATCTTTTTCTGCGTTAGCGCTGGGAGCGGCGCCTGGGGGCCTTGAGCCCCGGCGGCCACCGCAAGTGAAGGCCCGACTTTAGGAGGGCCTTCACGAGGAGGCTGACCGTAGGGAACCGCGGACATAGCGACCGCCGCCTGCGGTGGTAACGCCCTATTTCTTCTTTCCGAAGGGCTTTGTGATATAAATCAGTACCGGTGTGACCGTATAGTCAGCTATGAGGGCACCGCCAAGACCTATCATCGAGAGCCAGCCCAGGCGTATAAGAACATTCATGGTGCTGAAAAGGAAGATGAAGAACATGGCGCAGAGAATTATGGTGGTCATTATCATGGTCTTTCCTATCTCCCTGTAGGAATTGAGGATAGCCTGCTTGTAGTCGCCGGTCATCTCCCAGTGATACTTGATGTGGTTGGTGAAGTGGATGGTGTCATCGACTGCTATACCAAGGATCATAGGCATTATCATGGCGGTGATCATATCCAGGTTCCAGCCCAGGTAGCCCATTACGCCGCCGATAAGGACCATAGGGGCTATGTTGGGGATCATTGCTATGAGTCCGGTCTTGAAAGAGGTGAAGGCGATGATGAGCAGGATAAGGATTATGGCCAGGGAGGTTCCTATTGACTTCAGGGAACCGCGGACCAGCTTTCCGTTCATGTGGGCGTACTGGACCACCTCTCCTACAACACCTGCGTTGGAGGCATCGGGGAAGAGCTCCTTTACCCACTGGGTGACCATGTCCATATTCTGGACTATCTGCTCGCCGTCGTAGCCGTTAAGCTCAATGTGGAGATATGCGGCCTTGAAGTCCTCGCTGATATAGTCGTAGAGGTCGTTTCCTCCTGAAATCTCGTAGAGGAACATTATTTGGCTTACCAGATCCTGGTCGTCCGGGATAATGTAGTAGGCCGGGTCGTCTTCGTTGAGGGTCCGGTACATTTCCTTTATGACCTTGGTTACGGAAGATACACGGGGCTTTCCGTTGGAGACTTTTGTCATGCTGAGGGTTCCGATACGCTCTGTAAGCTCGTCCATTTTCTTGAGCCTTTCCGGGCTTTTCATGGCATCCTCGTCAGGATACTCCACCAGGACCTCATAGCTGTACTGGCTGCCCAGCTGGCTTCTGGTTATCTCCATAAGGCGCCTTACGAAGTCGGTGCGCTCGCCCATCATCTCCGTATAGTTCATGTTGACCTTTATCATGAAAAGGCCGGGGATGCAGGCTGCTATGACTATGATGCTGACTATGATGGTTATCCACTTTTTATTGAGGATTGATTTTCCCATGGCCTCGACACGAAGGTCGGATTTTGTGGAGCCTGCGGTGTCAACGAAGGCTGGGTCAGGCTTTTTGTTCTTTCCGAAGCTGTAAAGACAGGGAAGGAGGACCATTATATAGACGAAGACGACGAAAACTGCCGCCGCTGTTATTCCTCCTACCCATCTCATAGGACGGATTCCACCAGCCAGGAAGGAGAGCATTCCGCCCATGGTGGTGATTACCGTGAAGAAGAGGGCCCAGCCAGAGTCTCTTATGGCCATTACGTTTGATTCCTTGCGCTCTCCTGTTTTGCGGAAGTGCATCTTGTAGCTGTTTATGTAGTGGACGGAGTAACCTACAGCCAGGGCCATGGAAAGCAGGACGGTCACAAGGATCATGGTGTTGTTGCCCTTTATGTTCATCCAGGCGGAGAAGCCCAGGGTCGTACCCAAAGCCCCCACCGTGGCAAGAGCTGGAACGATGACTCCCCGTAAGGAGCGGATGAAGATAATCAGGAAGAGAATCATTACGCCGAAGCCTATGCCTATGCGGCTTACGCACTGCTGCATGGTTGCGGCCTCTTCCTCATACTCTGTGTAGGACATTCCTGTGGGGCGGATCTCCCACTTGTCGGACTGGTATTTTGGGTCGTTGAAAATCTTCATGGCCGGGGGAGCTATTTTCTCCATGGCTTCCGTAAGCTGCTCAGAATACTGCTCCAGGTTTATGATCAGCCAGGTCTCGGTGCAGTCCTCGCTGACTAGGTTGTTTACCAGGGATTCCCGGCTTAATATGAAGGCTTTCTTTTCTGCCAGCTCAGCAGGATCCGTGGGGACTCCGTCCTCGAAGGGACTTTTTACCTCGAAGCCATACTCCGTTCCTATAGGAATGGAAAGCTCCATAAGGGAAGTGACGCTTGAAGCGTAGGGGACATTGTTAAGAAGCTCATCCCCCAGCTGGTCGATCATATCAAGAACTTCGGGATCGAATACATCCTTGGCTTTTATGTGGGCCAGAAGGCTGTCTGTTGAGCCGAAAATCTCCTCAAAGTGGTCCTGGTTCTTTTTTGTGGTTTCCCAATTGTCGAACCAGTCTTCTTCTCCGTTGTCCAGTTTAAGTCTCGGAAGTCCCAGGCATCCGATTACCGTTATGACTAACAGAGCGATTATGAAGGCCCAGCGGTTCTTTACCTCGAACCTTCCGAACTTTTCAAACCAATCATTAATTTTTTTGACTTGCATGAATGTAAGTCCTCCTATATAGAGTGAAGCCGTGGTATAAGGCGGCTCTGTAAGCTGAGGCTAATTTCACGATAACATCGTTATCTTAGCGATAACATTGTTATCGTGCCAATAGAAATTTGCAAAAAGTGATAACAATGTTACCGAAAAAACGTTGACACGATTTATTTTTTCAAATTAGAATGGGGCAGAAGGGAAAAAATGTCAGAATCATCACAGGAAACAAAAAAAAAGATTCTTGAAAGTGCGAAAAAAGAATTCCTTGAAAAGGGCTTCATGAATGCTTCTCTGCGTACAATTGCGGCTAATGCGAGTCTTACTACGGGGGCTATGTACAGGCATTTCAAGGATAAGGATGCTCTTTTCTGCGCCCTGGTGGATAAGGCCATAGAGGTGACCACAAGGACTGTTATGCTGGCTGATGTGCTTACCCATATGCAGGACGTCAATCCCTTGGGAAAGGAGCACGAGGAAAAGGAGAACGAGACCTTATTCCGTTTCCTGGATTATATCTATTCGGATTTCGATGCCTTCATCCTTCTTATTTCCAAATCCGCGGGAAGCACCCATGAGAATTTCGTGGAGGAGATGAGCGACCTCTATACTAAAAACTGTGCTGCCACTTTGGACTGGATGTATGAGCAGGGATTCGCAAGGAAAAAGCTGGACCAGCTTACTGTCCATGTTATAGCCTCCAGCCTGATAAATGCCTTCACGGAGTTCATAACCCACAGGGTCTCGAAGGAGGAGGCCATAAAGTTTATCTCCAATATAAGGGATTTCTTCCATTTCGGTACCATGGCGGTTATGGATGTAAAGTCTGTCTGAACAAAAAATGTCACGTCTGTCAAAAATCTCTCCTTTATTTGAAGCAACCTATTTTTAGTAAGTTTTTACTCATTTTTGTAAAACCATTCTGTATTTTGACTGAAACCTGTTTTATCATTGTCATGATGTATCGGTAAGGATTGTATCATTTTGTGTTCGTAGAAGGGTTCTGGGCTCGCTTGCCAAGAGCGGCTTGGGCGTTTAAGAAGCATTAGGTATAAAACCGTTTTTCAGATTAAAACAGGGGGGCGTCAGATGAAACTGTTCGATAAAGGAATGTCGGTCAAGCGCATAAGATTGGGAAGCATCAAGCTTAAGCTTGTTGTCATTGTTACCCTTATAGCTTTGTGTTCCTGTATTATAACGGGAAATATATTTCTTTCCGTATCTTCCCGCTTTCTTGAGAATGTAGTTAAGGGCAGGCTTACTGAGAGCACTGTGAAGAATGCGGAGATAATAAAAGAGAAGATTTCTTCCCAGCAGCGGATTCTGGAGTCCGTGTCTCATAGCGAGGTATTGCTTGATAAAAACGTTTCCATCGAAGAGAAGGTTGAGGCCTTGAAAGTGACCGCGGTGGCTGATGCACCCTATGGAATCCTCCGTTACGGAATTGCGGATATGACGGGAAAGACTATTATGACCAATGGAAAATCTTCTGATATTTCTGACCGTGACTATTTCAAGGCGTCCCTTGGTGGAGAGAAATATATTACGGAACCGATGTACGCAAAGTCTGACGGGGCCTGTGTCATAATGTATTCCCAGCCTGCCTGCTATGAGGACGGCTCTATGTATGGTGTTCTTTTTGCTGTCTGCGATGGTCGCTTCATCAGTAATATGCTTTCGAGCATGATTTCTGAGGATGTGGTCAATTTGTGGCTGACGGATTCCACGGGACGTACCATTGCGGATTTGGATTTCTCTTTGGTGGAAGCTGGGGAGAATTGCTATGTGGAGACAAAGGAGTCAGGCGGGGATCCTGCCTTCATAGCTATTTTTGAGAAAGCCTTCGCCGGCGAGACAGGATGCTCTTCTTACCTCTATTCTGACGGACTGCGCTATATCAATTCCTATACACCTCTTGCTGGTTATGATTGGTATCTTTTTTCCGAGGTTCTGGAGGCTAAAGCTCTTTCTTTCAAGGGAACTCTTAAATATTACGTATTTGCCGTCACTCTGGACGTGATTATCGGTGCTTTCATCATAACTTTGATTTACGTCAGTCATCTTGTGAAGCCTATTAAGTCTATCCGTGACTATCTTGCCAAGATAACCTCAGGCGACCTGATAGATACAGAGAAAGACAAGGTGATGATGGACAAGGCCTGCCGGCGTAAGGACGAGATAGGCGACATAGGACGGACTTCGCGTACTCTTTCCAGCCAGCTGATAGAGGTTATATCGAAGGTCAGTGCCAGTGCCAATGAGCTGGCATCCAAGGCGGGTATTATAAGCTCCACCAGTATGGATCTCTCAAGCCGTACCTCGGAGCAGGCAGCATCTACGCAGAGCATAGCCCAGTCCGTGGCCGACATGTCCGATGCAATCTCGGAGACCAGCCACAACACTGAGGAGACCAGCCGTATAGCGCGGCAGGCGGTTGCGGATACCCGTAACGGCGGCGAGACGATTACCCAGGCTGTCGCTTCTATAAAGGATATAGCAAAGAAGATAACTGTCATAGAAAAAATCGCTTCGAATACGAACCTCCTTGCTTTGAATGCGGCTATAGAGGCTGCCCGCGTGGGTGAGGCAGGAAAAGGCTTCGCTGTGGTTGCCGGTGAGGTCCGCCGTCTGGCGGAGAACAGCCGGGCTTCTGCCGCCGACATAAGCGCTCTTTCTGCCACTACAGTGAAAATGACGGATTCTGCCGTGGCTGTCCTTGATACCATAATAAGCGAGGTGGACAAGACCGAGAAGCTTATGCAGGAGATTGAGGAATCAAACCGCAGCCAGGAGTCGGGAACTCAGGCTATACGCCATACGATAGACGAGCTTACCACCGTCGTTCAGCAGAATGCTTCCTTCTCCGAGCAGCTTGCGGCAATGGCGGAAGAGCTTTCCGCACATTCCCACGGACTGCTGGATGTCATAGGCTTCTTTAAAATCGACGGAAAAGAACCTTCTTCGCATGTTTCAGAAACCACTTCCATAAAGGAATTGCCAGACCGAAGCACAGAAGTGTAAGGATAGCCAAGCTTTCTGTTCTCATGGGCAAGAGGAAGACTCCTGCTGCTATGAGAAGGGAAAGTATTCCCATAGTCATAAGCATGGATGTCATGGTGTTCATGTTTCTTTTCATGGCAGCGGCAGGGGTGTCCCAGTCGAGCTTGGGGTTCGCCGCGTCTATAAGCATTGCGAATATTTGCAGGATGAAGTTGAGAACCAGAGAAAGCCCCACTATGGAGAAATACATAAGAAGTGCTTCTTTGAGTGTAAGCTTCACATGAAAGACAGCAAGGGCAATGGCTGTTACCGTCGTGGAAAGCACTGTGGTGAAGGCAGAATATAACATGGCATGGAGCATTTTTGCCGTGAGAATTTTGTTCCATGAGACGGGAAGGGCCATCAGGTTGGAGAGCCCCTTTCCTTCCCGTGATATGGCGGATGCCGCCACGAAGGTGTTGCAGCCGGTGAATACGGCACAAAGAATGGCTATTCCTGCCGTTATATACAAGAAGGTATTTCTTGCGGCTGCACCCTGGGCTATATAGTCAAGGATCATCTGCCTTGAGATGTCGAAGGTGGAGGTCAGCTGCTCGGAGCTGTTGCTTTTGAAGCTTATGTATATGGCTATCCCTATTATGAGAGGCATTATAAGTATTAATAGCGGCCCGTTGGTAAGCCAGGTGGGTTCCCGGACAAGGCTTCTGAAATCTCTTACGAAGAGGGTTTTCAGTACCGGTGTGGATTTTATGTCACCTTTTATGAAGGAGTCTATTTTGTCTTTTGAAAGCCTCTTCGCAGAGCTTTCGTTAAAGCCTGTGACGGTCTTCCTGTATAGGGGTGAGAATAAAGGCAGCAGCAAAAATGAGACGATAACCCCGGAGACAGCAAGGAGAAGGATGTTCAACAAGGCTTTTCCCGGTGCGGATTGTATAGAAGAGAAGCCTTCTCCGAACCATTTGACAGGAAGAAGTATTTGTCCTGAGCTGGAGATCTTCTCTGTGATTGTATGGAGCGTTTCTTCCGGAAGATGCTGGGTAGCCGCTGATATCATCAGGCTCTGGTAGGAGAAATTCAGATAAAGCAGCGCTACAAGAAGGCAGACAGTGCTTATTCCTATAAGTATGGCCTTGTTCTTGAGAAAGCTGAATATGTTGAGGATCAATACCACGAGGATATAGCATACAGCTAAGACTACAAGGGGGAGTGAGACAGAAGTTATAAGGATAGAAATATAGAGTAAGGGATTGGTAAGCAGTCCTTCATTTTTTCCATATATCACAGCTCCTATCATTACCAGAAGGAAGGTTATGGGCAGCTCGCAGACGTAGGAGGCTATGTATTTGGAGAGGAAAAGCTGCTTATCCTTCAAGGGAAGGGATAGCAGTATCTCTTCCTTTTGTGCTGAGGTATATGTGCCCAGCGTCGTAAGAAAGCCGAAGATAAAGGTTATTAGCATTACCGCGAAGCCCTGGAGAAGTGGGTACATGCCTGACATTCCGGCGGATGCCAGTGAGCTGTAGTAGAGTTCTGCTATGGCTATGTACATGGAGCCGAAAACGCCTGCGCAGTATAGGAGGATGATGATAATTCCTATGCTTTTTATGGCTTTTTTGCCGCCTTGAGTGAAGCCGTCCTTCAGGGTACCCAGGGACAGCATCTGTGTCAGGTATAGTGTGGCTAATTTTATTGTCAGATTCATCAGTCTTCACTCTCCTGACTGGGCCGTAAGCTCCAGGAAAATCTGTTCCAGAGATTTTCCTTCTCCACCGTATGCGGCCTTAAGCTCTTCCTGTGTTCCGCAGAAGACTATCTGGCCTTTTTTTATTATTCCTATCCTGTCGCATAATTTCTCGGCCACTTCCATCACGTGGGTGGAGAAGAAAACCGTCTTTCCCTCTGATGCCCTCTTTCTCATAAGCTCCTTGAGCTTGAAGGCTGACTCTGGGTCGAGTCCTACCATGGGCTCGTCCAGAATCCAGTTGTCTGGGTCGGTCACAAGGCTTGCAGTAAGGAAGAGCTTCTGTTTCATTCCGTGGGAGAAGCTGGCTATGGGGGCGCTAAGGACATCTGAGATACCGAACATGTCAGCGTATTCCTTTATTCTTTGCTGTCGGATGTCAGTGGGTATACCGTATACATCGGCAATGAAGTTTATGTATTCGCTTGCCTTTAGCTTGGAGAAGGTTTCCGGGGTGTCAGGCACGAAGGAAATGGTCTTCTTGGCCTTTATGGGTTCTTCTTTGAGGGAGAAGCCGTCTACGGTTATGGAGCCTTCATCCGGGAAGAGAATGCCTGTAAGAAGCTTGATTGTGGTTGTCTTTCCTGCTCCGTTAGGACCCAGGAAGCCGAAGATTTCACCCTTGTTTATTGTCAGGGTAAGGTTTGAAACAGCTTTTGTATGAGCTTTTGCGTAGGTTTTAGATATATTCTGAAGAATGAACATGATTTTTTATTGTACGTGAAAGTGGAATAAAAGCAATACAAATAGAAGTTAGTTATAGCTAATACCGGGAAAAAATCTCTAAAAAAAAAGTTATAAAAATTTCTTGACAGGTTTACTAAATCGGTTTACTATAAAAAACGTGACACGTTCCACAGGAAAAGGATGTGGAACATCATTTTCAAAGGAGACAAAAAAGATGAAAAAGACAATCAGTGTTCTTTTGGTTCTTGTTCTTGCTTCTGCCATGATTTTTGCAGGCGGAAAGAAAGAGAAAACTACAGAGATTTACTTCCTTAACTTCAAACCGGAAGTAGCAGAGGTTTATGAGACAGAAGTTGTTCCTGCTTTCGAGAAAGCAAACCCCGGATACAAGCTTAAGGTCGTTACTGCTGCATCAGGTACTTACGAGCAGACATTTAACAGCGAGGTTGCAAAATCAGAGCCTCCTGTAATTTTCCAGGTTAACGGTCCTGTAGGTCTTGCAAACCAGAAGAATGTTGTTGCTGATCTTTCTGGAACAGACTTCTACAAGATGCTGGGCGACAAATCAATGGCTTTGAGCCTTAACGGTAAGCCAGCTGCTATTCCTTATGCTGTAGAAGGTTACGGAATCATCTATAACAACGCTATCATGAAGAAATATTTCGCCCTTGCTGACAAGAAGGTTGCCGTAAACTCAATGGATGAGATAAAGAACTTCGATACCCTCAAGGCTGTGGTTGAGGATATGCAGTCAAAGAAGGAAGCTCTTGGTATAAAGGGTGTTTTCGCTTCCACATCAATGGCAGCCGGAAACCAGTGGAGATGGCAGACACATGCAGTGAACGTTCCTCTCTATCAGGAATTCCTGGACATCAATCCTAATGAGTCAACAATTACCACAGGTCTTGCCCAGAAGACAATCGCCTTCAAATATGGAAAAGAATTCCAGAACCTTATGGATCTTTATACCAACAACAGCCTGACAGCAAAGACTCTTCTCGGATCAAAAACTGTTGATGAGGCTATGGCAGAGTTCGCTCTTGGCCAGTGCGCTATGGTTCAGAACGGTAACTGGGGAGCTTCTCAGATTCTTGGTGTGGACGGTAACAAGGTTGCCAGCGACGACATCAAATTCCTCCCTATTTACACAGGTATTCCTGGCGAGGAGAAAATGGGTCTTTGTGTAGGAACAGAGAACTACCTTTGTATCAACAAGAATGCTTCTGCCGAGGCACAGAAGGGTGCTGACATATTCCTTTCATGGCTTTTCGGTTCAGCAGAAGGAAAGAAGATTGTCTCTACAAAGCTTAACTTCATCACTCCTTTCAACACCTTCGCCGAGAACGAGCTTCCTTCAGATCCTCTCTCTCAGCAGGTTTCAATTTGGATGAACAAAGACGGAGTTTCCTCTGTAACATGGACCTTTGCCGCTATCCCATCTGAGGCATGGAAGGATGCTTTCGGTTCTGCACTTCTCTCATACTTCGAGGGAAAGACAGACTGGTCTGCAGTTGAGAAAACAGCTATAGACGAATGGGCCAAAGAGGTTTCCCTTAAAAAATAAGACTTGTAAAGTTGCAAAAGCTTTTGCGTGCTGTAGCATAGCTTGAGCATACTTGGAAAATGCGTAGTGCAAAATCAGTAAAAGCGAAGCCTTTGCGTTTACGCAACCAGCGAGCTTTTACGATTTGCACGAGAGCATTTTCCGATTTTGGCAAGCTTTTGTGCAATGCTTGACAAGCGTAGCGAGGAACTCGCATTAGCACACAGGAAGCCTGCGGGCTAATGTCGCTGAGGGCTGAACGCAACCAGCGAGCTTTTACGATTTGCACGAGAGCAATTTTCCAGCCATGGCACAGTTATACATCTGCTGTGCCCGCTGACTGTTCGGATAACCGAGGATTGATTATGGAAAAAACATTACGAAAATATTTCGCCTTGTTCGCTTTGCCGGGCTTGGTCTGTTTTATAATTGCCTTCCTTGTTCCCATGCTCATGGGCGTATATCTTTCATTCTGTGATTTTCGTAATCTGACAGATGTTACCTTCGTGGGTTTCGAGAATTACATAAAAGCCTTTACCATTGATAACAACTTCAGTCATGCCCTGCTTTTCACTGTGGAATTCACCATAGTCACGGTGCTTTCCATAAATGTCACCGCCTTTGCCCTGGCCATAATGCTTACCCGGGGTATCAAGGGCACCAACGTTTTCAGGACGATTTTCTTTATGCCTAACCTTATCGGCGGTATCGTCCTGGGCTGGATATGGCAGGTAATCATAAACGGTGTCCTGCTGAAATATAACGTGACCATCGTTTCCGATGCGAAATACGGTTTCTGGGGACTTGTGGTCCTTATGAACTGGCAGAACGTGGGTTACATGATGGTCATCTACATAGCGGCCATACAGAATATATCCTCCGACATGCTGGAGGCAGCCGCCATTGACGGGGCGGGATACTGGCGGACTCTTTTCAAGATTATAATCCCCTCAGTCATGCCCTCCATTACAATATGTCTTTTTATGACACTTACGAATGGCTTTAAGCTCTTCGATCAGAACTTGTCACTTACTGCCGGCGAACCGGGAAATCAGTCCGAGATGCTGGCCCTGAACATATATAACACCTTCTACCGACGTGTAGGCTATGAAGGAGTGGGACAGGCGAAGGCCGTGATCTTTACCATAATGGTAGCGGCCATTGCCTTGATTCAGCTCAAGATTACAAGAAGAAGGGAGATAGAACAATGAGAAACGATATTAAAGGAAATACTTCCAAAAAGATGATTTTTGTCCTTCTTCTTCTGGGGGCTTTGTATGTGCTTTTCCCCATCGTCATAGTCCTTATGAACTCCTTCAAGGGAAAGCTTTTCATCTCCACGGCGCCCTTTTCCCTGCCTTCCCTGGGTGGTGAGAACAGCGACAAGACCTTCGCCGGCTTGTCCAACTACATAAACGGTATTAAGAAAATCAAGTTTTTCCAGGCTTTCGGTTACTCCCTCTGGATAACCATAGGCTCAGTGGCGGGAATCCTTATCTGCTCCAGTATGCTGGCCTGGTTCATAACCCGGGTCAAGAACAAGTTCAACAGCATAGTCTATTACATGCTGGTTTTCTCCATGATTGTGCCCTTCCAGATGGTCATGTACACCATGAGTAAAATGGCCAACGTGCTGGGCCTTGATAATCCCGTGGGAATCATAGTGATTTATATCGGCTTCGGCTGCGGTATGGCCACCTTCATGTTCGCGGGCTTTATAAAGTCCATTCCTCTGGCCATGGAGGAGGCTGCCATGATTGACGGAGCTAATCCTCCCCAGATATTCCTCCATGTGGTAATCCCCATGCTCAAGAGTCAGGCCATAACCATAGGAATCCTTGAGATAATGTGGGTTTGGAACGACTATCTGCTGCCTTACCTGACCATTGGAACTGATTATAAGACTATCCCTATAGCCATTCAGTATCTGCGGGGAGGTTACGGGGCTGTGGATATGGGAGCCATGATGGCAATGCTTATGCTGGCCATGCTGCCGGTCATTATCTTCTACCTGGCCTGCCAGAAGCACATCATAAAGGGAGTTCTTGCGGGAGCCGTAAAGGGCTGATTTTTAGGGGGGCTTTCATTTCAATTCCCACCACCCGGTCTTATTAGAACCAATCCTCTTGAGTTTCCCCTCTTTTTCAAGAAGTCTGTAGGCTCTGGTGATGGTAGCTCTGGAAAGTCCTGTCAAATTTGAAACTTCTTCTTTAGTTTGTTTTGGATTCTTCTTAAGGGCCTCATAAACAAGCTCTGCATTGGAGAGTTTTCCTTTTTGACTGGTTGTTGAGCCGCTTACGGTCTGGAGAATTATTTTTGTCTCCTGGATTCTTTCTCTCAGTTTTTTTACCAAGGCTGATTTTTTCCCCTCCGTAAGTCTTTTAAGGGGCTTTAGAAAATCAGCATACCAGTCTTCAATTCCTACCAGCTTATCTAAATTGATATAGGGAGCGATTTTATAAAGAGGCAGCTTATTTATTTGTAGAGTCTGAGTTTGGTAAAATGGTTTAGCCGCAATCTGGCTAGAAGAGAGCATCTCCATTTCAAAATCAAGCTGATTAAGGAACATGGATTTGCCACTGTCATAAACAGGGGCTAGGCCTTTCCACTGGAGTGTGTTTGAATCCCGGAGAAAGCTGATGTTGTAAGAATGGCGGTCTATGTTTGCAATGATGTAATCAAGCAGGAGAATTTTGAGCAGATTTTCTTCAGCATTGGGAATGTTCATATCCTGGCAACGCTTTATAAGCTGATTGTAGTCATAGAACTTACCGTCAATCAGATGAAGGTCTTCATAAAGGGCATCCATAGGAACCATTTCTGTTGACTGATCCACCATGTCCGGGCAGTAGCAAAAATATTTATCATCACGGATTGTGAGGTAGTATGGCACATAAGGAATATCCAACCGCCTGCAGATTTCTGATGCAAGAACTTCGTTTAAGGGCTCCTGCTGTTCAGTCCCTGTTCCTGCTTTTTCCAGATAATTGATTCCATCCTTTTTGAACCACCTTTTTGATAATTCGCCATTTGTTGAGTTGTCTGGTGAATAAGAACTGGAGTTTTTGTTCAAGCTTTTCGAATTACTTATAAGACGAAGCCCGATAGCAGAATCATAATCATTTGTAAAGAAATTGATGTTTTCCCAGAAAAGCTTATCTTTTAATTCAAAAGGACAAATCCAGTACTGATCTGAAAGACTTAAGAAAAAACTTTTTTTAGCCAGTTCATAGTTTGAGGCAATCCCCATTTCTTCCAGCGCATCCTTAAAATATGGACGAGTAGAAGGGATAAGCCGATTGTTAAGAAATCTATCCATTTTTTCGTTAAGGGCATATAGATTTTCATCTGAAGCTTTTCCTTTTATGAAAAGAGCTACAGGCAGATGTTCCTTGTTGTAAACCTGCAGAACTTCTATATAGCCCTTGTCTTCCTGATATTTGAGGATAGGTATATTCTTTTTGTAGAGTATGTATTCCATTCTCGGCCCTCATTTATCGGCTCATGTATATATAATTAATATAATATATCGGCTCAAAAGTCTAGTTTTATCGGCTCATATTCCGAAAAAAAGGGATTTAAAGGCTCGAAAAACTTTCAGCCTTGCACTTATCTCCTGGAAATCGTCGTCGCTGATTCCGAAGCTTTCCATATCCACATGGTCCTTGATAAAGACCACACCCTCAGCTTCAAGCTTGTCTCTTTGGGCATTCTCTCCTCCGAAGGCAAAGCTGCCGGAGCATTTTCCCCTTGCGTTCACCACCCGGTGACAGGGCGTTATATCGTTGCTGGGATTTTTATGGAGGACGTTGCCCACGTATCGGCGGAGATTTTTGTTCCCCATGAGAGCCGCAATCTGTGAGTAGCTGGCCACCTTGCCCCGGGGAATGAGCCTGACAGCAGCATAAATCCTTTCAGGAAGGGATGGGCTTGTCGTGACTGCCTGAGTGAGTTTGAGGCTTTCGTCGCTTGCGGGCTGATTTTCTTCTGGGCTCGCCTGAGTCGCTTCTGGGGAGGTGGCTACTTTGAGGCTTTCGGCGCTTGCGGACTGCCTTTCTTCTGGGCTCGTCTGAGTCGCCTCTGGTGTGGTGGCTACTTTGAGGCTTTCGTCGCTTTCGGACTGATTTTCTTCCGTCAGATTTTTCATCCTCCCACGTACTCGCTTACGACGCTGCGTACCGCCCCCAGATAGCCTGCGCCGAACAGATTCAGATGATTCAAAAGCTGATAGAGGTTATATAGGTCCCGCCGTGACTCGTAGCCCGGCTGCAGGGGATTTACTTCCTTGTAGGCCTGGTAGAACTTGGGAGGGAAGCCGCCGAAGAGCTCCGTCATGGCCAGATCTGCCTCTGCGTGGCCGATGTAAGTGGCAGGGTCTATGAGCATGGCCTTGCCCTCGGGACCGCACATCACATTGCCGCTCCAAAGGTCCCCGTGGAGGAGGCTGGGCTTATCAGGCTCAAGGAGAAAATCCTCCAGATGGTCCAGCAGCTTAGTGTTGAGGGCACGGTCAGCCTCGGAGAAGTAAGAGTCGGTTGCCTTGAACTGGGGAGCCAGGCGGTTCTCCCGGAAAAAATCCAGCCAGCTGGCTTTGGGGCTGTTGCACTGAGGGGTCGCCCCTATGAAGTTATCCTGAAAAAAGCCGAAGGCCAAGGTGCCTGGGGAGGAGTTTGCCGGGTTTGCGGGGGCTGCACCGGGAATCGCGCCAGTTTCGTGTGCGGAAGCGGCAGATACTGAAGCTGCTGCGGTCTTTGCTGAGCCCTTTGCGGGGCTTGCGGGGGCCCCTGACTCCATGATGAATTTCGTGTCCGCCCTGTGGAGGGCCGCCAGTTCACTCGCGAAAAGCTCCCAATAATCCGCCCTTTGTTTGCCGCTCTTGATGAACTTGAGCAGGAGGAAGCTGTAGCCCACGTATTCGCCGTCATCAGTGCCGGTGCATAAGACCTGGGGAGTCCCGATGGCCCCGGTCTCTGCCAGTGCGGCTAAGCCAGCAGCCTCGGCAGTGAAGAAGGATACCTTGTCCTTTTCGTTGGCCTTCATAAAAACACAGTCGCCCGTATTCAGCGTGACGGCGTAGGCCTTGTTGATGTCACCACCGGAGACCCTGTCTGTATGGGCGATGGCGACGGAAGTCCCGAAAAGGGAGACAAGGGCGCTTGCAAGAGATGGATAATTTGGCGGAAGAGAAGTTTTCATAGCTCCATGGTAGCAAGATTCTGTGGGATGGTCGAGATGTCCTCCTCCCTTAAGAATTCGCAGTTTTCTTCTCCCCATGCTATAATGACTGATCCAGATTCAAAAGGAGAAAAAAATGATAAAAGTTTATTGTTACGACCGATGCAGCACCTGCAAGAAAGCCCTTGCCTGGCTTGACGCTAAGGGAATATCCTACCAGCTGATAGACATAAAGGGCCAGCACCCGGACGAGGCTACCCTCTGCGAGCTCCACAAAAAATCGGGACTGCCCCTGAAACGCTTCTTCAACACCAGCGGTCAGCTCTACCGGGGAATGGAGCTTTCAAAGAAGCTACCGACCATGAGCGAGGACGAGCAGTTCGCCCTTCTGGCCTCCGACGGCATGATGGTCAAACGCCCAATCCTTATAACGGATAAAGCCGTGCTGACAGGCTTCCGCGAGGAAGAGTGGAAAGCCGCCCTGGACTGAGGAGCGCCCCTGTGCAAGGCGCCGCCTGCCCCGCCTGGAAGAGAGGAAGACTGCCCTGGGCTGAGAGCCGCCCCTTGTGCAAGGCGCGGCCTGGCCTGAAGAGCGGCTCCTTGTGTAGGGAGCGGCCTGCCCCTCCGGGAAAGAGGTGGGCGGGCTGGACTGAAGAGCGGCTCCTTGGACTGAAGAGGAGCGGCCTGCCCTTCCGGGAAAGAGGTGAGGGGCTGCAGTGGGGGATGAGAGTGAGGGGGAGGGGTGGAACTGATTGAATGAGAGGGAGGGACGTTATAAGTCCCTGGGAGTATTGTAAAATAATATACTATTTTTTCTGCTTGGATGGTATAATGGATTAGGTTGTTTTATGAGTAATTTTGCATTTTTACAAGCTTATTGGCCAGATTTCGCTAAGACTATGGAATTCGCAGAAAACTATGTTTATACAGATCCTGCGTCCAGCAAAAACAAATCAGGCTTGTTTGTTGAGCTGATGGTCCGCGAAATCTTACGTATAGAAAATATCCCTGAGCCAGACTATGACAATACTCACTTTAATCGTACTAAAATTCTTAAATCTGAAGGTCTTCTTCCTTACGATGTGAATCAATGGATAAACCAAGTCCGCATTAAACGCAACGATTCAACACATGAGAATATTGCTTCTGAACAGGAGGCTCTGGCTGTTTTAGGATTTACATACCAGATTGCGATTTGGTTCATGCAGGTATACGGTGATGGAAATTTTAAACCAATTTCTTTTGTTAAGCCGGAACCGCCTAAAAAAACTCCTGATTATACCCGGTTGGTCTTGAATCAAGAAAAAAGGATAGAAGAACAAAATGAAGAAATTGCCAGCAAGGATGCTGTTATTGCCAAATCAAATGTATTGTTGGCTGAGCGAGAAAAATTACTGGAAGAACAGAAAGCCCTTATAGAGCAACTTACAAAAGAGAGAGAGTCTAATCATAAGACGACACCTCAATCAGAGCTTTCAAAACAGGACCGTCTCAAGGCTTCTGCCCTTGCAATTTCAAAAGCAAAACTCACCGAAGCACAAACCAGGGCAATTATTGACCAGCAGTTAAGAAAAGTTGGCTGGGAAGTAGATACAGAAAATCTCCGCTATTCAAAAGGGACTCGTCCTCAAAAAGGCAGGAAATTAGCGATTGCAGAATGGCCTGTTAAGCCGACAAAAACAGTTGATGACCGGGCAGATTATGCCTTGTTTATTGACCAACAGTTAATTGGAATTATAGAAGCAAAAGCTTACGAAAAAAGTGTTTATGCAATCATCGATAATCAGTGCCATGAATATGCAAAAAATATAAAAGACGAAGATGAAAAATATTGCCTTGGAAAATGGCAGAACTATAAAGTTCCTTTTGTCTTTGCAACAAACGGAAGACCTTATCTTAAGCAGATTGAAACTGAATCAGGAATCTGGTTTCAGGATTTAAGAAAAGAATCAAATATTCCTCAAGCCTTGCAGGGCTGGTACAGTCCGGAAGAACTTCTTGCAAAGTTTAAGCAGAATGT
>JAILBN010000001.1 GCA_024680915.1 Treponemataceae bacterium
GGAAACTTCGTCCTTACGGAGAGCCTGATAAATTATTTCAAGTACACGAATTACTTTGTTGCGTCAGCGACAAATACCCCGGCCGGAAACAACGGCAACAGCGGCTCTCCCTACGCACCGCTCGCGACCATAAGCGAGGCATTGCGCCGTATTTCCGTAACTGGCTCAGCCAGTGATGATTACACTATCTGGCTTATGTCGGACATTACGGGTAACGTCACAATGCCGGGAAGCGGCTCCGTCGGACTTGATGGAAAAGCATCATCAATTAAGATAAGATCATGGCAGAACGGTGGCGCAACTCTGAGCGGAGAGTCAGGACGCGTCCTCAGTGTCGAGACGACAGTTCCCGTAACGCTTGAGAACCTTACGATAAGAGACGGCTCCACAACCGAAAACGGTGGAGGAATCTACATATCAAGCGGTACGGAAGTAACGCTTGCAAGCTGCACTGTCACAGGCAACTCTGTTACGGGCAGCGGCTTGGGCGGCGGCGTATACAACGGAGGAACACTCAAAATAAAAGGAAAAACGATTGTCACCGACAACACAACAGACAACGTTTACCTGCCGTCCGGCAAAACAATAAACATCATCGACGCACTCTACCCAGCAAGCAAAATCGGCGTTACGACAGTGAATAAGCCTAGTTACGGTTCGCAGGTTGTCATCACTAATGGATTGGGTGACAGCGGGCTTACGGACGCTCAAATAAGCAGTATATTCTCTGGCGATGAAGGCTACGCTGTTCTTGCCGGAACAGACACGAACGAGGGCGAGGCGACACTGGCGGCGAGCGGCGGAAGCATGAGCGACGTTTTTGACTACTCTGTTGCACTTTCTTGCAAAGAAAAGTTCATCGCGCCTGGTTCAATTATATCTGTCGCCGCGGAAGTCAAAAAAGGCTCGGATACGGTCGCTGTTACCGCAGCCGAAGACTTAGCGTGGAATTTCACGCTTTACTACTACGGTGACGAGGTTGCATCCATGACAGCAGTGAAAGGAGTAGGCTACGGTTCATTCCGGGTTCCGGTAAACCTGCACATTTTTGGCGGAGTGAATTACGAACTTCATGCCTCGGCGGTATACGACGGCGTAGCTTACGACAAGGACTTCAAGCTCACCGGATACTCCTCTTCTGTACCTTACGGCTTCGTCGCGGTAACAGGCGCGACTGTCACAGATACGATAAGCGGCTCATACATATTCAAAGGAAGCCCCGTGGTTATTCCTAACATGTATGTATGCGATCATGAAGTAACGCAAGCGGAATATCTTGCTGTCATGGGCTTAACGCAGGAGTCCATACTGAGTGCGGATTATGGTCTTGGCAATAATTACCCTGCATATTATGGTCTTGGCAATAATTACCCTGCATATAATATGAGCTGGTTCGATATGCTTGTGTACTGCAACAAACGGAGTATTGCGGAAGGACTCACTCCATGCTACATGATAAATAATTCAACGAATCCTGATAGCTGGGGTGAAGTTCCGGATTCAGCGACTCATGCGAATTACGCTGTATGGAATGCTGTTACATGCGATTTTAACGCGGGCGGTTACCGCCTGCCGACAGAAGCAGAATGGGAGTACGCTGCCCGCGGCGGAAACGGACTGACAGGAACGCAATACACATACAGCGGAAGCAGTACGCTAGGTGATGTCGCATGGTATAATAATAACAGTGAATACAGTTCTCACGAGGTAAAAACAAAGGCCAAAAACAGTCTTGGTATATACGACATGAGCGGCAACGTATGGGAAAGGTGCTGGGATCTGGGTACTAATTCTGAAGGTGCGAGAGGGCGTGCTGTGCGTGGTGGTTCTGCAGGATGCAATACTGTGGACTGTACTGTTTACGGCCTGAATTATTATGATGTGCCGGAACAACATAAAAATGATGACGGTTTCCGCGTAGTACGCACCATCGACTCGGCTGTATTAGTCGCCGTTAATGGCGCGACGGTAAGCGGCGCAGTCTCTGGTTCATCCGTGTTCATAGCAGGACGCTCCGTGACGATTCCGAATTTGTATGTGAGCGATCACGAGGTTACGCAGGCAGAATATCAGGCTGTAATGGGAACGAACCCGAGCACTTTTGACGGTTCAAGTGGAAGAGAACCGGCATCTGGCGAAATTCAGGTAAACCGCCCTGTTGAGCGCGTAACCTGGTACGATGCGCTCGTTTACTGCAATACAAAGAGCATTATAGACAACTTAACGCCATGTTATACGATAAACGGCAGCACAAACCCTGCTGCTTGGGGAACGGTTCCAACATCGAGCAATGATACTTGGAACGCAGCGGCGTGCAATTTCAACGCGAACGGCTACCGTCTGCCAACAGAAGCAGAGTGGGAGTACGTGGCACGAGGCGGCAACAACGGAATACCGACAACTCAGACAACACACAGTGGAAGCGACACAGTCGACGCTGTTGCTTGGTACCACGACAACAGCGGAAACATAACGCACGAGGTTAAGAAATTGAACGCAAATACGCTTGGAATATGTGATATGAGCGGAAACGTATGGGAGTGGTGCTGGGACTGGTATGGCGACATAACGAGCAGCACGGCAGCCTCTGGTGTTTCGTCTGGTCCTAGCCGCATTATTCGCGGTGGTTCTTACAGCCGCTATGCTTCTCTATGTACTGTATCTTACCGGTACGACTTCGGACAGTGGGATGTCAAGAACAGCAATATCGGTTTCCGCGTTGTACGCACCGCACAGTAACTAGGTGGCAACCGTCGCAGACGGTTAAGCCACCGTCAAGCGCCCATATAGTTATTCTGCCAACACTGTCGGTAAATCCCTTGCTCCATAAACGATTCTGATTATATAAGCGTTGTCATCAATGAGTTTATAAAAAATGGAATAATTACCTTCGGAAAAAAATCTTACGCCTTCGCTAAGATAAGGCTCAACTTGATAAAAATGATATGAATCCGCCATAAAAGACAAATCTTCTATTACTTTCATAAGTCTAAGAACCAGACGAGCGGCATTTATAGAATCTTTTTTCTCTTCTGAAAGATATGAGTATATGTCGTCTAAATCTGATTCCGCTTCTTTTGAATAAATAACCTTGAAGTCATTCATATTCCATATTTTTCATGAAATCGCTGATGAACGACATCGGCAGGAATACATCGACCTTCTTTTATAGAGGCAAGTCCCTCATCCAGTTTTTGATGTAAATCTTCTACGCTTGATACTCTAAGACTAGGAGGTGCTGGCTCTTCTTCCAATAAGGAGTCTTGCAAAACAGAAAACAATGATAATCGCTGCTGATATGATAACGCTAGAATTGTAGCTACTAATTTAGAATAATCTTCCTGTGGCATATCATCCTCCAGATATTTCAATTCTATCATTGTTTTTGAAATAAATAAAGCTTTCTGTTTTGATGAGAAATTCATAGAAAACTCCCCCCTTGCTTTGAATCTTTCTGTGCGGTAAAATAGAATGCTATTTCTTCAAAAAAGAGGTTTTCGTGTTTCTCAAAAGTCTGGACATATTCGGATTCAAATCTTTCGCTGACCGTACCCATATAGAATTCGCAGACGGCATAACCGCTTTGCTCGGTCCTAACGGCTGTGGCAAAAGTAATGTCGTTGATGCTGTTAAGTGGGTTCTTGGTGAGCAGGGCGCAAAAAATATGCGTGCCGAGAAAATGGAAGATGTCATTTTCAACGGTACAATGACCAGAAAACCTCTTAACGTAGCGGAAGTAACGCTCACAATTTCGAATGAGCAGGGGCTTCTTCCCCTTGATTTAAGCGAGATAACCATAAAAAGAAGGCTTTTCAGGTCTGGGGAAGGGGAGTACTGGATTAACGGAACTCAGGCCAAGCTTAAGGATGTGCGCGAGCTTTTCTGGGACACTGGCGTAGGCAAGGCGGCTTACTCCGTAATGGAGCAGGGCAAAATTGACCAGATTCTTTCCAGCAAGCCAGATGACCGACGTTATATTTTTGAGGAAGCCGCTGGAATCACACGTTTTAAGGCAAGACGCGCTGAGGCAGAGCGTAAGCTTGAGAGGACTCAAGAAAATATGCGTCAGGTGGAAGGTATCCTCGGCGAAGTAAAACGCTCTTATGATGCCCTTAAGATTCAGGCGGATCAGACTAATAAATACAGAGAACTGAAAGAAAAAATATTCAATCTTGAGCTGGATATTCAGCTCCTTAGATTGAAAAATTTCATGGAGAACAAGAACAACAGAACTTACGATATTAAGAAGGCAGAAAAAGACCGGAGCCTTCTTAAAGCCGAGATTGATGCTATCAACAGTAATTTGGAGCAGCATCTGGATGAAGTGAATGCGATGGAGTCAAAAATCGTTTCTCTTCAGAAAGAAATTTATGGACTCGCAGTCGAGAAAAACGGCAAAGACAGTCAAATAAAGCTTTTAAATGAAAGGGAAAGCGAAGTAAAACAGAAAATCAATCAGCTTGAAGGACGTAAGTCACAGATTGAGGAGCGGATAGAAACTCTGAAGGAAGATGCGGACAGTCAGGAAGCTGCTCTTTATGATTTAAACAAAAGACTTTCGGAAATCGCAAGGAATATTGCTTCCTTTGAAGACAATATAAAGATAGCTGGTGACCGTATAAATGATAACGATAAGCTTGTCGCCGAGCTGGAATCACAGATATCAGAGC
Organism: Treponemataceae bacterium; assembly: GCA_024680915.1. Taxonomy (GTDB): domain Bacteria; phylum Spirochaetota; class Spirochaetia; order Treponematales; family Treponemataceae; genus Treponema_I. The sequence continues at coordinate 4,671 of JAILBN010000001.1, forward strand.
TTGATGTAGAGCGGGGAATGCTTAAGTCAGAGCTGGAGGAGATTACTGATGATATAGTGACTCAGCTTGACTCCAAGCTTCGTGATGCAGGTTACTCCTCTTCTTCTCGGAAAAAAGCTCAGGAAGCTGTTGATTTGGTGATTGGTCAGTTAAGGGTTCTTATTTCCGGGCGTAAAAGTATTTTTGAAGACTTTTCCATGCTGCATGATCCCACGGAGAGTGACGTACAGAAATTCTCGACCAATGCAGTTTCTTCTTTCAAGGAGCTGGAGAAGCTGGTTTCTGCCCTTGAGACTGCATTCAGTGGCTATACGGCCACGACCCCCTCCTTTATTGACGAGTTCCTTTCTCCAGAGGGAATAATAACAAAAAAACGTAGTATAGACAGAAAAATTGACGATAACAGGAATCTGGTCCTGGAAAAGCGTGACAAAATACAGTCTTTGAAAACGGATACATCAGATCTTGTAAAAAAGATTGATGAGTATAGGGCTACACTTGAGGGAATGCGCATTAACCAGGCTCAGATGAAAACCCAGGTCACGGCCGCGGAAGATAAAATGCGTTTTCTGCGTAGAGAATTATCTGATCAAGAAGCAGCTCTTCACGATCTTGAGAATGAGCTCTATGAAGAAAACCGGCGTTACGATGAGCTTAAGGAGCAGATACTGGAGCTGGAGGGAGAGATTGCTTCCATCGAAAGAAAAGGTCTCAAGCTGACGGATGATCTTAACAATCTGGAGACTACTGTAAAAGAGCGTAATTCCGATGTCATAGAGAGTCAGGAGACTTTGCGCTTAAAAAAAGATTCTATGGCTTCTCTTCAGTCCCAGATAGAAAGATTTAATCTGGAGCTTGCCACTGCCGAGACGGAAATCAGGTCGACCTTGGAAAATTTCCGAGAGACTCATTCACGTGACCTTATGGAATTCCAGGACAGAATGGAATCCATTACCGCGGCTCCGGGAGCTTTGAGGTATCAGCTTTCCAACGCAAAGTCTGAGATGAACGAGGTCGGTTCCGTAAATCTTATGGCTCCTGAGGAGTTTGCCGAGGCAAAAGAGCGGTATGATTTCCTTTCCACCCAGCTTTCAGACCTTCAGAAAGCGTGCGATGACCTGGTAAGAATAACGGAAGAAATCCGCGCGGAATCAACGGAGCAGTTCCTTGCCACTTACAACAAGATAAAGAAAAACTTCCATAATATGTTCCGAAGGCTTTTCGGTGGCGGCCGGGCTGAGCTTAGACTTGTGGATCCTCAGAATGTTCTTGAATCTGGAATAGAGATTTTTGCTCAGCCCCCGGGAAAGAAGCTCGAGAATATTGCCCTCCTTTCTGGTGGTGAGAAAACTATGACGGCTGTATCCCTTTTGTTTGCCACATATATGGTGCGTCCTTCTCCCTTCTGTCTTTTGGATGAGATTGATGCCGCCCTTGATGAGCAGAATGTACTACGTTTCGTCCAGACTCTTAGGGAATTCGGCAATGTCAGCCAATATATAGTAATAACTCACAATAAGAAAACAGTCGCAGGCGCCGGGACCATGCTGGGCGTTACAATGGAAGAATCCGGAGTCAGCAAGGTCATAACAATAAAGCTTGAGGAAAACGGTAAGATTATTCTGCCGGATCCTGAACCCTTCGAAGAAGAGGATGTGCCGCCTGAATCAGATGTATATATTCCGCCCCATCCCCCGAAAAGGAATGTTACTAACTATACGAAAGGTCTTATCGTTGAGACCGCTAAAAAAGTAGAGCAGGAACCATCTGTGAAGGATAATCCTGATGAGATTAATAGGGACGAATAAGGAAAGAGAATTTTTCAATGAATGATAAGTTGAGTGCTTTCGTTGAGAAAGTCAGGTCCGTATCAGATAAAATGTATTCTTTAGTGTCCTCTTTGTGGGCGACGAACAGAACTCTTCTTCTTGCGAGCTGTGCTCTTATTATATGTATCCCTTTGATACTTATAGTTGTTATAGGTATTGATGATTCTGAGCCAGAAGCTGTAAAAAGTGATACTACTATTGGTGATTATATTTATCTTCCAGAGGAGCCTGGTCTTGGCAGCGACTATGTTTATTCGAGAAATAAACAAAATCATTGGACCGAGGAAGAATCTCTTGAATGGTTCGTTGAGCCTGATGGAAAAATGATGAACGATATGCGTACTGTAAACGATAGACTTATAAATGACTTGCTGGAGGCTGTACCTTGAAGATCCATTTAGAAAGGATATTGATGATTGTCGGTTTTTTTTGCCTGACAAATACTTTTTTTGCACAATCTCTTGTCGGTGATAATGAATCCGATGATTTTTTTGAATTTGTAGTAGTTGAGCAATCCACCCCTCCTGTAGAGGTGGTCGAGCCTGATTCCTTAGAAGCGGTTACCGATGAGTTCATTCCTGTGGAGAACGATACCGCTTCAGAAGAGACCGTTGGGGATGAATCTCAGGAAGCTTCTGAAGACACCTCTTCTTCAGCCACAGTTACAGATGCTTCCAGTGATGTAGTTGAAGAGCTTTCACTGAAGACAAATCTGACGGATACTGCCTCGCCGTCAGAAGCCCTTCCTTCTGAAACTGATGTGACTCTTATCGGGGAAGCCTCAGCTGTGATTGACTCTGCACCAGTAGAGGCCGCAGCTGATAAGCTGTCTGGTGAACCTGAGTCAAGTGATGGGGTCATAAACACGGAGACGATCATTGCAGAGCCTAAGCCAGAAGAAAATTCTAGTCCTGCTGCAGACAATACGTCAGAAGCTTCTTCTTCAGAGACACCTGAGAATGCAGAGACGGAACCTGTACAGGAGGAAGAGCCCCCTGTTGATGATAAAGCTCCTTCGCGGTCTGTGGAGATGAAGAAGAAAGAGTATCTTGATGTGGAGTATCCAGGAGAAGGATGGCTTTACATGGGGGATGAGAATGGCTCTAAGGTATTGACTTTTAAAGGTAGGGAACAGAAGGGCAGTACCACGATTTTTAAGTTTTATGCAGTCAGAAAGGGTGACGCTCTTCTTAAATTCAGTAAACATGATATCCTGACAGATACTGATATATATGATTATCTCCTTGTATCTGTAATTAATAAAAGTGGAAATAAACAGCATATAAAAGCACCTGAATATGTGCCTGCTCAGGCTGAATACCCGGAAGAGGATGAAGAGCTTGTCGAAGAGGATTTAAGTGATATGGAGCAGGAAGAAAATCCTGTGGAGGACTCTGAAGCAGAGGAGCCTTCTGAAGAGCAAGAAGAAGAGCCGGTAGAAGGGGTAGAAGAGCCCCTCGTTGAAGATATCGTTGTGGAAAGCGGAATATCATTATCTGATGAGCCTGATGTCGTTTTCTCCTTCGGTGAAGGTATAGATTTCTTTGGATCAGATTCAAGTGATGATGACTATTATCAGCAGCTTATTGATGAGGCTAATGATGCCTTTTTCAGCGGGAATGGACAGGAGGCTGTTGATAAAGCTCAGATTGTGATTGATGATGGAAGTTATTTTTCAGATGAAGCTTATTATATTCAAGCACAGGTTTATGAGACCAATGAAGAGCTGCTTGATGTGAATAAGGCTTATGAACTATATAAAACAATAGTCGATTATTATCCAGAGAGTGCTTTCTGGACAAAAGCCTCTAAGAGGGTTACTTACCTGGACAGATACTATTACTCCATAAGGTAAGAACTATTGGCGATAAAAAAAAACAGCCTCAAACTAGTTGGGGCTGTTTTTTTTTTATGAGCAAAACCGATATTCGGGAAAATTATTCTCCGTCGATTGTTACACCATGTCTTTTTAACTGGAAGCGTTTTAGCATAGCAACGCCATTCCTTTTATCATTATAAACAAAACCGCCGTTCCAATATTCCAGAGCAGCAAAAAGAGCGTTACCACCATCATGGTCATCGCTTTTGTTTGTACGGAATGAAACGAAATCCGCAAGCTGCTCAAAATTCTGAGTATGCAGACATTCAAGTCTCTTCCTGTTGAATTCATTCCATTTTTCAAGATCTTTGAAACCTTCGCCTTCATCTTCTACTATGAGATGAGCATGGGTCGGACTGAAAGAATACCATACTCTTACCTTTTTATTGGTATCACATTCATTTCCATGTTTTACGGCATTTTTTATAACTTCACTTATCTGCTGCTCAAGCAGGTTTATTTCCTTTATCTCTAAAGGTGCAGACTGAACTATAAGAAGTGTAAAATATCTTATTTGTCTAAAATCTGAAGGGAATTCTTTAAACAGCATGCTCGTTTTATCGAAAAGCGGGTCGCTGCCATCAGATCTTAATTCTTTAATTTCATTCATAAAAACAGTTCCTTATCTTAGATTTTTGATAAACTATACTTCTCGAATTAGTTAGCAATCTTCATCAAAGCTTCTTCAACACTGTTAGCAATCGGGAAATATCCCATCAGTTTCGTCAGTTCGATAACCTTCTTGACGGAACCGTGAATATTTGCTATGGAAAGCTTAAGATTCATCTTTTTAATGGTCGAGCAGATATATATAAGCGCACCTATTCCAGAAGAGTCAATGTAATCTACTTGTTCTAGATTTATAATGAAACTACGGACATTTTTTTCCAGCATTTTCATTACTAGTTCTTTCAACTTATATGAATTATACAAATCCATTTCACCGTTAACATCGATGATATAGATTTCTCCGTTTTTACGGATTTTAAGTTCCATATAAAATCTCCTTATAAAACCTTTATTATCAGCAGAGTCTGATCATCATGCTGACGGGTAGAACCTGTAAAATTCTTAATATCAGCCTTGACAAGGCCTACAATCTCTTTGCTCGATAATTTGTTGTTACTTCTTATCGTATCAATGAGTTTTTCTGTAGAATATTGGTTACCGCTGCTGTTGACAGCTTCTACAATACCATCAGTATAAAGAGCGATAACGTCCCCGGAATGAACTTCCATTTCATTATCGGTATAATCAGTCATTTTCTCCACACCAATCGGGTCAGCTGATGTAGAAATTTTTCTGATTTCTTCTGATTTCGCATCATAATAAAGAATAGGTGTACTACCAGCTGTCGCGAACTGAATCTTATTCGTGGTGGTGTCATAATTTATTAAGGCAAGACTGGCAAAGTGATCGATGTTATTCTCGATTGAGATACCTCTGTTTGCCCAGGAAAGGATTGTGGCAGCAGACTGGGTTGTATTGACGATCAGACGGAGTATAGCACGTATCATAATCATTATGATCAGAGAGTTCATTCCCTTTCCAGCGATATCAGAAACCAAGAAAGATACCCTGTCCTTTCTTGATGGTAATACATCGTAGTAGTCTCCGCATACACCTTCTGAGTTGATTGAGAAAGCTCCTATCGAAAGTCCAGGAATCTGTGGAAGCTGCTTGGGTACAAGAGTTTTCTGTATTTTTCCTGAAATTTCAGCTTCCCGGGTCATTTCTGAGTGTTCTTTAATTTCCTGGAAGGTATAAATATTTTTTATAGATGCACATGCATAATCAGTAAGTATCTGGGCGTTCCTGAATTCTTTATCTGTAAACAATGGTGAGCCGTAACGTCTTGCAAGGGCTATTACACCTATAACATTATCCTGTAAGGTCATTGGTATAATAATGTAGCTTCCGCACTTAAGGAAGTCTTCCGGCTCATTTTGATAAATACGGGAATCAGAAGCAGGATCGGTTATGAGTTCTGCTTTTCCGTTCATTGCTATGGCGCCGAATATATTCTCTGTAAGTGTAAATTGTGCGAATCTGAAGGATGTCTCCACACGGACGACTTTATGGGGAAGATCCTCGGGAAGTTTGTAGGGAGGAGGGAAGTCTCCTGTAAAAGCTTTGACACTTATAACATCATCAAAATCATCAATAAGAAGTATTGCTCCTCCGTCTGCTTTTGTCTCGTGTATGATGCTGGTATTTATGAATTCCAGCAGACGTGCGAGACCAGCTTCTTCAGAGAAGGCTTCTCCTGCATGAACGACAAAATCCTTTCCTGCGGTGAGCAGGGACTTGTTATCCTCGAAAAAGGCTTTCTCTGCTTTTTCTTTCTCATCTTCCTCATCTGGGAGCTCTGGGGCGGACAGAACGTCTATACCCTGGCTTTTTTCCAAGTCATCATTACTAAGGTTCTTGAAATAGGAAAGGATGAGGATAACCGAAAGTACTAATGTTATGGACAGAATTCCCGTTTCTTGTACGATAAAAGTAATTACAATACCTACAATTAAAACAATAGGCGCTAATATAAGCGTGCCTTTGATGGAATCTTTGCGTTTTCTTTTTATCGAAACGAGCAGTATAAAAAAATATAGAGACACTACTAAAGCTATAATTAATGATATCAAAGTGATAGTTTCACTTAACACAAAGAACTCCCTTTTACTACATATTTATTTGAATAATCACATAAATATTAGCATTGAACGCTATTGCCGTCAAGTTTTTTTCTTTCTTTATGGTCTGTCAGATGCTTTTTTCAAGCTTTATCTTTTTAGAATATTCCTGAAACAAACAATAATCCGTTTTATAAGGCTTATTCCGAATTTTTCACTGAATTCAGCGGCTGCATCATCTATAGTGACCTTATCTCCGAATTTTTTCTTTAAGTCATCCCAATATTTTATTATCCAAACATAGAGGTCAGCGGCAGTCCTGCCTTTGAATCTTCTAAGGATCTTACCTTTTTTTATTGCTGTGATTATTGGTAGGTAGAGGTTTTTATACCAAGAGAGAATAGCTTCCTCCATGGAGATCTCTTCCGTTTTGTCCTGGTTTATATAATATTTATGGATAAGGATATGCTGGTATAAGACATCATATTGACCTGCCGTAGAGAAATCTATATTCCAACAGTCGGTTATATCTCCGAAGGATGTTTCTGAATAGAAAACCCGTTTTTCGTATTGAATGACCTGTTTCAGGATTCTTTTTTCTGACCAGCCTGCCTTTAGTTTTACCTCACTTTTAAGGCTGATAACCTCTGCGTCTATATTTTCGACACCTTGGGCTTTTGCCACCGAAACCCTATGGTTTCCATCCCTGACGAAATAGATTCCTCCTATTTCGTAGAGGACTATGGGAGGTAGAATCACATCGGTGAGATGAGCCCTGTCTATGCTTTCCCATCTTCGTTTAAGGTGCATGTTGCGGGGGAAAAAATGACTGTCAAAATCATGATATCTTCCTTCACTGCCAGCGATCAATGATACTGGCACAACCTGCATTCCCTTGTATACCTCTCCTTGTGGTTTAAGGAGATCTTTTATTTCTGAAAATGAGAGGAGCTTTGATTCTTCGGGATTGAGAAAATGCTGAAGCTCATTGAAAAGCGCTTTGTTACGAGCCCTCATAAAGTCATTTTCGCTTTGGACTATTACAGAATGATCCATTATTTTTCCTTTTTTTCTTTTACGACTGGGTTTGGAATCTCAAGTATGTAATGGCTGAATGCATTTATTATGACCGTAGATTCAAATTCAGAAACTCTTTCATCATGAAAATCGTAAAGATGAATATGCCCATGAATCATATATTTGGGTTTGAACTTGCGTAAAAACCATAGATAGCATTTGAAGCCCGTGTGGCACGGGTCTTTCTTGTCGTGTATGCCTAAAGGCGGTGCGTGGGTGAGAAAAATGTCAAGATAGCGTCCGTACTTTATTTTGTTGATTACAAGAGAGGGGACCATTTTCAGTAAGCTGATATACATCTGACGGTCTGTGTACTGACACTGTCCATTGTTGTAGCGTATGGAGCCGGAGACACCTGCTATAAGCAGGTTCTGCTCTCTTACAGTCTTGAAGCCTGCATACACAGCACCATGGGAGTGGGTAAGCTCGTACCTGTCTGTCATGATATATCCGCCATGCTCTGCAGTTTTATGATAATAAGGAAAATCGTTGAGATTGTGATTTCCGAATATGAAATATGTCGGTTTGTTGAGCGTGGATACAACATAATCAATATAATCTGTCGAAAGATCCCCGGCACAAAGAACCAGATCTATATCGGCAAATCGTTCCTTAGCCGCGTTGCTGTATACCAGAGGATCTATTTGGTCGGAAATACAAAGTATTTTCATGACGGAATACTTTACAGTGAAGCCTTATCAAGCAGGTTCTGAAGTTTCTGCTTGTCAATCAGTTCCAGGGGCCTGTTTTCTGAGAATTCGACGGCGGAGCGGGTGAAGCCTGCGCTTGTGCAAATTATTCCCTTAAGGAAATTCTTTGACTTTATAGTCTCGTGAAGCCTGCGGAGAACAGAGTCTTCTATAAGATCCGGTTCTCTGTAGAAAACCACAAGGAAGAGCTGCTGCCTTGTGTTCATCCAGTTTTCAGCCTTTGCCTCTGAGGCAGATACGATGCAGCCGAATTTTTTTTGCTCCACAGTCTTGGCTGAAAGCTGCAGTCCGTTGGTTACTATACGCTTGCATATGGCGCAGAAGTTTTCGGAATTACAAGTAAGATATTCTTTCATGTTGTCGTTGGCTTCTATATCACCATATTGAGAGAGCTTTGCAGGTACGTCCTTGAAATTGTGGTTCTTTGCGTTTATTGCATTCCATTGCACTATGGCAGATTCTATCTGACGTGTTTTCTCATAACATGCTGCAAGGAAGTAACGGGCATAGAGGGTTTCCTGGGAAGCTTCGTTCTGGGAGGCTTTTACGGCCCTGTCAAATTCAACGATAGCCTTCTCTGTATTGTCCGCGGAGGCATAGCAGGAGCCCCTTTCCAAGAGTGATTTCTGTTTATATTCAGGGTCTCTGAGGGCTTTTCCGAAGGCTTCTACAGCCGCTGCATAATCTTTGTTTTCCTTGAGTATTTTTCCAAGATAATAATATGAGGAGAAGGTGTCCGGACTGAGCTGGATAGCTGTGTCTATCTCTTTTTTTGCTTCTCCGTATTGTTTCGTTTTGTATAGAACAAGACCCAGCGCTGCATGGGCCTTCACATGCCGTTTGTTAAGCTGTAAGGTCTGCTGGTAGAAGCCCAGCGCATTATCGGTTTTTCCTTTCTGCTCGAAAAGCTTACCTGCATGGAAGAAATTCTCCGCATTCGTTGGCTCCAGTTTTGTCAACAAAAGGTACTCTTTCAGGGCCTCCTCATTCTGATTGAATTTCTCGTAAAGCTCAGCAATTTGCTTCCTGAAGGCTTTTTCAGAGAGTCCCTTTTCAAAAATGGCATTCTGATTGACGAATTTTAACTCCATCAGGGCCAGTTCCGGTTTTCCATCATTTATATATGCCTGACCAAGCCAGTAATGGGCAAAAACATCCCTTGGGTCTTTTGCGATAAGAGTCTTTGCCAGTTTTATAGCAGCCTGATACTTTCCCTGCTTGACAAGTTTCTGTATCCCCTCTACTTTTTTGGGAGAAAGAATAGATTTTAAAATGGCATAGATTAAAAAAGCTATACCGGTACCTAAAACTGCAATAAGAATTATCTGAATAGAATCCATTTGAACTCCGATATAGTTAAATAGAGTAACTTTTTTATTCAAATATGTCAAATGTCGGAGGTCGGATAGTTTGACTTTACGTAAAAAAATGACGATATTCGCTATTTGCGCGTTTTTCCTTGCCTGTAAGTCTCTTTTTGCAGGCAACTATGATAAAGGTCTCTCCCTTTTCTGTGAGAATAAGCCTGCGGAAGCAATCATCTATCTGCAGCAGGCTATCCTTGAGAATGGTGTGAATCCTGATGTATACAATTACCTGGGGCTTGCATATTATCAGACAGGACAGTTCCAGAAGTCTCTTGAGGTCTTTCAGCTGGGAACGGGAGTGAGCGGGACTGACCGGCGCAGACTTTATTATAATGCCGGGAATTCAGCTTTTTCCTTGGGTTATTATGATAGGGCAGTGGAGATGTATTCCTATGCCCTGGCGGCGAACCCGACCTTTTCCTCCGCTCTTTTGAACAGAGCTAATGCCCGTATGAAGGAACAGTCCTACGAAGATGCCATAACCGATTATACTCAGTATATTGAGTTGGAACCCGATTCTTCACAAGCGGAATCCATAAAAAGACTGATTGAATTACTTTCCTCTGAAATCGTAAGTAAGAAAGAGGAAGAGGAAAGGCTGGCAGCCGAGAATGAAAGAATTCGGCTGGAACAAGAGAGGGTGGCAGAAGAGCGCAGGAAGATAGCAGAAGAGCGTCTTGCCCAGGAGCAGGAAGCTGCAAGGAAAGAGGCTGAGAAACAGGCTGCTGAGGCAGAGCGGAGAAGAAAGCTTTTGCAGCAGGTCGCGGATACTCTGAAGACAGGCGATGCCGAGACAGTTTCTGTTAATACTCAGAGCCTTATATTATATGAAGAGGAAGCAGAACTTGACTAAGAAACAAAAGATAGCATTGATTTCAATTATAGGTTTGATGGCAGCAGGGCTTGTGAGTTCTGTCGTTTATATAGCTACAGGAGCCGGTGGAAGCTCTGGTTCCGGCGGCGGGGGGACACAAACTTCCGTGGTGTCTGGACAGAATGGTGAGAATACATCCTCGGAACGGGAGAATACTCTCCTTCTGGCAAAGCGGTATATGGAGAGGGGGGAGTATGATCGTGCCATGAATCTTCTTGATAATCTCCTTATAAAGAATGCCAACGATGCAGATGCTCTTAAGCTGATGGACGATATAATACTTCTTCGTGATAACGGAGGTAATGAGACTCTTCTGGCTAATTCAGATACAGCCAACAGTGAGCTTCAACAGACCCTTGCGGAGGTGGCTGAAGCTAACAGGGCCGCCGCGGAACAGAATGCCGCTATGCAGAAGCTGCTGAAGGAACAGGCGGAGCAGGAAGCCCGTCGTCTTGAACTTGAGCAGGAGAAAATAAGGCAGGAGGAAGCAGAGAAACAGGCTGAGAAGCAGCGTCAGGAAAGACTTGCCCAAGAAGAGGCTGCAAAAAAAGCCAATGAAGAGGCTTTGGCTAAAAAGAACAAGGAGCTGCAGGAAAAACTGGCTGCGGCGAACGATGAGTTTTCTGCCGGAAAAAATGCTCTGAAGGTGAGTAAAATAGATGAGGCTCTCGGGCATTTTAAGAAGGCCCGCGAATTGATGCCTCTTTCTGAAAAAGCTCCCTGTGCCGATATTCTTTCGCAGATAGCTGAGCTTTTGTATACAGAGGCAGTGGATGATAATTCCGGGCTTGGCAATCAGGATGTGGAAAACCTTAAGAAAACGGCAGAGACCTATGCGAATGAGGCTGAATCCCTTGATAAAACAGCTCCCGGGGCCCATTTCGTAAAGGGAATGACAGCGGCTGCCAAGAAAGATTATACCAAGGCAGAAGCTGAGCTTAAGCTTGCTGTTCAGTACAATACCAACAACAGTATATATTTCTATGAGCTTGGAAAAGTTCTGTATATGATGAAAAAATATACAGAAGCCAGAAAATCCTTCGAGTCCTCAGTTCAATTAGATACAAATTTCGCTAATGCATATTACAATCTGGGAATGACCTATGAGAAACTCTCTCAAAGTGATTCTGCCCTCTCTGCTTATAAAAGAGCAGTGGGCATAAATGAAAACTATTCAAAGGCACACCTGCAGATTGCCCGTATTTATAGCAAGATGGGTGACTATAACAATGCTATAAAATCTTATCTTTCCGTACTTCAGGGGGATGATTCCAATGTGGCAGCGATAAGGGAGCTTGCCTCCTCCTATGCCATGACAGGTGATTATTCAAAAGCCGAGAATTATTTCAAAAAGGCTCTGATCTTTGAACCTGATGATGTCACCACATCCTTTAACCTGGCTAAAGTTCTTAGCGACAATAACAAATACAACGAAGCTCTTCCTTATGCAAAAAAAGCTGCGGATTCAAAGCCTGAGACAGCAGATTATTTCTGCCTTTATGCCTTTGTATGCGAGAAAGCAGGGGACTTGGACTCAGCCATCATCTATTACAGCAGGACACTCCAGCTTGAAAAGAAGAATCTTGACGCAAACATAAATCTAGGCAAGATATATCTTGACAGTGATGTTCCTGATACAGCCCTTGATTATTTTAAGATTGCTATAGAAGTTGATCCAAAAAATTTTGAGGCTCTGAAAAACATGGCGGCAGCATATCTGAAAAAGGAAGATTATACTAATGCCATAAACAGTTTCATTTCTGCGTGGAAGCTTCGTCCTGAGGATGTGAATATCCGCATCGACCTTGCCAAGGCCTACAGTTCCTCCGGCCTCTATGATGATGCTATTACGATTCTTAAGGATTTGATAAAAACGAGTCCTAAATCTTGGGATGCTTACATAGAACTGGCTCGTGTATCCATAGTCTCTGGTGATACGGATATGGCCCTGGGCTATCTTCTTACAGTTCAGCAGAATGTGCCTAACTACAGGAAAGCAGAAGTGGATCTCCTGATGTCTGGTCTGTGATAGAAGCTTCGTCTGTCTGCTTCACATTTATATCAAAGCCTCATGTTCTTTTTACGAGGGCATAGAGGCTTTCTTTTGTCATGCGTATCCACACCGGCCTGCCATGGGGGCAGTGAGGGTCGGGTAGTCTGAAGGCTTTTTCTATTATGTCCTCGGCCGTCTCTCTGTCCAGATAGTCACCTTCCATTACCGCCGCACGGCAGGAGGAATAAGCTGCTATTGTCCGTATTATTTCGGAAGGGGATTTCCTCTCAACCAGCAAGGAGCGTTTTATGTAATCCTCCGTTCCCTGCCATTTTTGAGGAACTGTTGAGATTTCCCAGCCTGAGTCTGTTTTTTTTATCGTAAAGCCAGCCTTCTCCATTTCCTCCGAGATAGATTCTATATACTTATCGTCATCGTCGGATTCTGTAACGATTTTATAGGGAAGAAGGAGAGCTTGCTTTAAGCCGGCTTTTGCCATGAACTTATCGAAAAGAATTCTTTCGTGGGCCGCATGTTGGTCAATAAGATAGAAGGAATCATCCTTCTGTACTGCAAGGAATACTGAGAAAACCTGCCCTAGGTAGCGGAAATCTTTTTTTCCGATATCTGCTTTGATTTCCGGATCTGTCTCTGCTGCAGGTATTGTTATGACTGGACTTTGGAAGGCAGTATGGGGAAAAGACAAGCGGTCAGGATACTGTCTGCGGGAGGAATAACTTTCTGGCCTGTAATCCTCATTTTTATCTGAGATACTGGTTTCCTCTTTACTGTAGAACGATTCCTTTCCGTAGGAGAAGCTTTTTACGGTCGGTTCCGGGATAGGTGTCCTGTCGAAGAAAAGACCCTCTTCCGGAGCTTCCTGTATGGGGGAGCTTTCAGGAATGTCTGCCCTGCTCATGTAAAAATTCCTTACGGATGAGCTGACTGCATGGTGAGCTTCTGAAATATCCTTGAAACGTACTTCTTTTTTTGCAGGGTGGATATTAAAGTCAACGAGAGAGGGCTTCATGTCCAAAAATAAGATGGCTGCCGGGTGAGTTCCGTTGGGGAAGTAGCCTGTGGCACCATATTCTATAGCCTGAACCAGGGAGAATTCCTGGACTCTGCGGCCATTCACGTAAATAAGAAGGAGCCTTTTGTCACTTCTGCTTACGGAAGGATTTCCTAATATAAGGCGGAATTTCCAGTCAGGAATACTATCTCCTCCGGAATGTCCGCTTTTTCCTGTGATTTCTGAAAAAAATCTTGGTGATTCAGCAATATCGAAGGCTTCGACGAAACGCTCCCCATAGGACTGTCCTGCAGGAAGCTCATACTTTGTCTTTCCGTCACAGATAAACCTGAAGGAGATGTCTGTACGGGCTAGCGCTTTCTCTATGAAAATCTGCCGGCAAAGGTTTGTCTCTGATGCAGGCCTTTTAAGAAAAAGCCTGCGTGCAGGGATGTTCTCAAAGAGGGCTTCGGACTGTACTGTGGTGCCTTTTGTCCTAGATGCGGGAATTATTTTATTGGGAGATCTTCCTGCCGGAGGGATAACAGCTTTCCATGCGTTCTTTTCGCCTTCCCTCATTGAGGTTATCTCGAGCCTGCTGACAGCCGCGATGGAGGCAAGAGCTTCTCCTCTGAAGCCTAAGGTGGTAAGTGTGAGCAAGTCTGTCTCTGCTGTTATTTTGCTTGTAGTATGCGGTCTTGCGCAGGCTTCCAGGTCTTCTCTTGACATACCGCAGCCATTATCCGTTACGCAAAGTCGTTCTATTCCGCCGCCTGTGATCTCTGCTGTTATCATGTCAGCCCCTGAATCCACGGCATTGTCAAGAAGCTCCCTTAAAATTGATGCCGGGCGTTCTATAACCTCTCCTGCGGCTATTTTCCTTGCGACTTCAGCTGGTAAAGTTCTTACTGGGGCGAATTTCCTGTTTTCGTTATTTTGAGCCATATTTGTATTTTCTCTAGTCCAGGGATGAAAAAAGGTCCAGCTCCGGGCTTTCTTCCGGCATGTTTACTTTGTTGTTCATAAGAATCTGTATTTTGCCTTCGATTTTATCTATATCTTTTTCCATTCCCTTCGCAAGGTTTATTCCCTCCTCGAAATATTTGAGGGCTTCTTCCAGTTTTAGCTCAGGCTTTTTTATGGCATTGGAAAGCTCTTCCAATCTTTTAAGCTTGTCTTCAAAATCTTTCATATCCTTTCCTTTCAGCTTTTTTCTCTTTCCTGCATGGAAATCCACTGGTCTGAGAGTGCTTCCCTTTTTTTTATGCCTTCCAGGATGCAGCCCTTCAAGGCATAAAGCTCTTTTTCAATCGGTCACAAGCGGACTTCTGCTTTTATTCTTCCTTCATAAGGCTCTATCTCAAGAAGCTGCCCATCTTTCAGTCCTTGGGAGCTTCTTATCACAGACCCGGTTTCTTTATCATAAACCATGGAGTATCCTCGGGCAAGAATCGCTTTCGGATCCGCCGCTTCCAGCTGCATTATGGAATTCTGTATGCGCTGCCTGTAGCCTGTGCATTTGTCTGTCATGCTTTTTAGTAAATCGTCCTTTGCGTCGTCAAGGCGGGTTAGAAGCGGTTGCTCTATTGTGCGGAACCTTAGTTCCAAAGACTCCGCTGAGAAAGAGGACAGCAGGAGTCTGGCTTTTTCTGTGCGGGCTGTCATGTTGTCCAAGAGGTTCTTTTTTTGACGGTCTATAGTCTCCAAAACATCGCTGAGCAGGGGGGTGCAAAGCTCTGCCCCGGCGGAAGGAGTGGGAGCCCTTCTGTCTGCGGCATAGTCGCTCAAAGCCCAGTCTATTTCGTGTCCTACAGCCGATACTACCGGAATTTCCGATGCGGCGACCGCGCGGACAACTTGCTCGTCAGAAAATGGAAGCAGGTCTTCTATGGAGCCTCCTCCCCGGCCTACAATAAGAACGTCTGCCATGTGGAACTTGTTCGCTGTTTGTATGCAGCGTACGATCTGGGGAGCGGCTTCTGCGCCTTGTACAGCACAGGGAAAGATGATAATGCTTATTGCAGGGTTACGACGCTTCATTATCTGCATTATATCCCGGAGGGCGGCGCCTGTGGGACTGGTGACCACACCGACGGTCCTGGGGAAAAAGGGCAGGGCTCTTTTGTTCTCCTCATCAAAAAGCCCTTCCATGGCAAGCCTTCTTTTTCTTTCCTCCAACATGGCAAGAATGTCTCCTGTACCGGCTTCTTCCATGGTGTCTACTATAATCTGATAGTTGCCTCGCTGGGGATATACAGAAAGCTTACCCTTTATCCTTACGGTCATCCCATCCTTTGGAATGAAGGTAAGATTACTTTTATATTTGAAAAGGACCGCTTGTATCACTGCCTTGTCGTCTTTTAGAGAGAAATAAATGTGGCCTGAGCTGGAGGGTCTGTAATTGGAAATTTCCCCTTCTATAGCCACCGGTGGAAATGTGTTTTCCAGAAGCTGCTTTATTTGTTCCGTGAACTCGCTGACGGAAAGAAAATTGTTTTTCGTCATATCTATGGTCATAGCTAATTGATCTTAAGTATACAATAAAAAGCGATAGTAATGCAAATTGTCCGTGATCTTCTGGGGTATGGTTCTATGCCGGGCTAAGACTGCTGCTGTCCCTTCTCCTAACGTTCTTCCAGTATGAAGGCTTCGTAAGGCTTTATCTTATATTCTCCCTGTCGACGTATGGTATAATTAGAGATGAGCATTTTGCATCTTGCGTATAGTTGTACAGCCTCTTCCGGAAGGAAACGCTTTTTCTCAGAGAAATTCATTATTGTGTAAAGCTTCTTTTGACCTGCCAGGGAGCGCTCTATGATATAGATATCGTTTGCCTTGTAAAGTATGGAGAAGGCTCCGTAAACAAAGGCAGATTTTTCCTTTCTGAGACTGATCAGCTGCTTGTAGAAAGAGAATACCGACTGGCAATCTTTCTCTTCTGCTTCCGCATTGTATTTTACATAGTTCGAATTGGGGCGGAGCCAAGGTTTCCCTGTGGAGAAGCCTGCATTCTCTGCCGTGCTCCATTGCATGGGAGTTCTTGCATTGTCCCTGCTGGTTTTTTTTATCATGGACCATCGTATTTTTTCAGGAAAGTGCAGCTCCTCCGCCATTTTCCATATGTTGTGGGATTCAATATCCTCTATCTCATCCATGCTGCTGTAATCGAAGTTGGTCATACCCAGTTCCTGCCCTTCGAAGATATATGGGGTTCCTCGGAGCGAGAACAAAAGGACCGCAAGCATTTTTGCGGACTCATCGTGAAAGTCTTCATCATTTCCGAAGTGGGATACTGAACGAGGCTGGTCATGATTCTCGAAATAATTGGCATTCCAAAGGACTTCCTTCTGCCATTTTTCCAAGACACTCATGAAACGGCTGCTGATAAAGGGAGTCTTGAACCATTTGTTGTTTATGCAGTCTGTTTCCATGTGCTGGAATCCGAATACCATGTTGAGCTCTCCTCTGTCTGGAGCGCTCAGTTCGTTTGCCATTTCCGGTGTTACCATAACAGTTTCACCCACGGTGAAGCAGTCGTATTTGCTGAATATCTCTTCGTTCAGTTCCCTTAATATTCTGTGGCATTCTTCTTGGGATAGATAATGCTCCAATCCTGTAAGGGCAATTCTTTTCCTTCCATTTTTAAGGGATGTTTTACCAATTACGTTTATAACGTCACATCGGAATCCGGATATTCCCATGTCGAGCCAGAACTTAAGGATTTCTTTTACTTCTCGGATTACCTGAGGATTCTTATAATTCAGGTCAGGTTGTTTTTTTGAGAAAAGATGGAGGTAGTATTCTCCCGTTTCTTCATCTTTCTGCCAGGCAGAACCAGTGAAAAAACTGGTCCAGTTGTTGGGGGGAAGTTCCTTTCCTCCCAGTTTTATACCCGGCCTCCATATGTAATAATCCCGGTAGGGATTCTCTTTGCTTTTCCTGCTCTCCTGAAACCATTTGTGCTCATCGGATGTATGGTTTATTACAAGGTCCATTATGAGCCTTATGCTCCGGTCTTTACAAGCCTTGATAAGAGCCTTCATGTCTTCCATAGTTCCGTATTCCGGGTTTATGTCCATGTAGTCACTTATGTCGTATCCGTTGTCATCGTTGGGAGATTTGTATAGAGGTGAAAGCCAGATTATTCCTATTCCCAGTTCTTCCAGATAATCGAGTCTTGAGATAATCCCTGGAATATCGCCTATCCCGTCTCCATTAGAGTCGCAGAAACTTCTGGGATAAATCTGATAGACTACCTGTTCTTTCCACCACTCGCGTATTGTTCCCTGAAGCATATATTCTTCCTTATTTTTTATCCTATAGCGATAACTCACCTAAATTATATCACACTTTTTTTTTTTTAGCCGATATTTTAGTGAATATGAAAACTTTTGTGTCTGTTTATATACCGTGTTTTGATCAAAGATATTTCAACAAGGTCTATTCTTGGATTTCCTGTCTTCCTGATGTTGAAAAGGTTTCTTTTTTTGTGGAGAAAAATTGTGAGAATGAGTTTTCTGCTTTCCTAGAATCCTGTAAAGCTTCTGATGTTTGTGTCTCCTGTAAAGATAAGTGGTCTCTTCTTGATATCCTTTCTGCCCTTTCGTCTTTGCCCCAGGGATACGATAATGTAGTATTTGCCTGGGGAGATTGTCCTTTCTATGATTCTGAGCTTACGTTGAATCTCTACGATCAGCATGTGAAATACTCTGCAGAATACAGCTATGCTGATGGTTGGCCCTATGGACTCGTTCCGGAGATACTTGCTTCCGGAACGGTAAGGATTCTATCCAAGCTGGCGTATGAAAAGAAAGATATTTCCTGTGCGAAGCTGAAGAAAGAATCTCTTTTTGATCTTATAAAAACCGATATAAATTCATTTGAGATAGAAACTCTTATATCTCCTGTGGATTATAGGATGTATAAGCTTGAATTCACTTCATCCACGAAAAGAGGAGCTTTGCTCTGCGACCGTCTTTCAGCTGTTACGGGAAAAAGTGCCCGCGAGCTTTGTGATGAGGCTGTCAAGTCATCATCTGTTCTCCATACTCTCCCTTATTTCTATTCTATCCAGATTGCAGAAAAATGCAGCGGTAACTGCATATATTGTCCTTATCCTGAGGAATACCATAAAAAATACGGAAAGTATCCCGATGAAGCAGGTGCTTCATCCTTCATGACCATGGAACGTTTCTCCGAGCTTATCGATGGAATAAAAGCTTTCTCCGATGATGCGGTGGTCGCCCTTTCCCTTTGGGGTGAACCTATGTACCATCCCCATATCGTTGATTTGATAAAAAAAGTCCTGGAATATCCTTCCCTTTCTGTTCTTGTGGAGACTACCGGAGTCAATATTGATGACAGCTTCTGCAATGCAGTAAAGAAAGTGGTTGAGGAAGCCCCTGAGCGAAGTTGTGGATATCCGCCGGTTATGTGGATCGTCAGTCTTGACGCAGTGACGCAGAAAACCTATGAGACTCTGCATCCTGGTTCAGAGATGAGTCTTGAGAAAGCTTCTGCTTCAGCAGAACTCCTGCGTAAATATTTCCCGGACTCAACTTATGTGCAGATGATAAGGCTGGAGCAGAATGAAAATGAGCTGGAAGCCTTCTTTAGAAGTCATGACAACCGGATAATTCAGAAGTACGATTATTTTTGCGGCAAGCTTCCGCAGTTCAAGCCTGCTGACCTCAGCCCTGTCTGCCGTAATGAATGTTGGCATCTTCGTCGTGATATGCAGATTCTTTCAGATGGATCTGTACCCTTATGCAAGGAATATATGTTTGATACTTGTGTGGGAAATGTTTTTTACGAAAGCTTTGAGACTGTCTGGAACAAGGGCATTCCCCTCCTCGAATCCCATATAGACAAAGAGTATCCTGATTTGTGTAGGAAATGTGATGAATTCTATACCTGTAACTTTTAATGAACACCAATTCAAACGTACTGTTCTGGGAGGTACAGTCCGGTCGGAGGAAAAACTCCCTCTTTCCGTTATTCTGCTTAACAGAAATGGGTCTACCTTCAGGACCAGCAATTTAGAGAATCTTGATCATTTTGGTTTCAGAAAAATTGTCTGTATCGAGAATACCGCGGTGAATTATAATCTGGAGGATATATCCAAACGATATCCCCACGTCAAGTTCATAGTTCCTTATGAGGAGCTTTCTCCTGGGGATATGATCAACCTGGGAATGACTGAGGTTCCCGATGGTGAGGTGCTTGTTATTTGGGACACAGTCTCCATTTCATCAAAGCTGCTGACAAAAAATGTGGTTGCCCGGCTGGCAGAGGAGGAGACCTTCTGTCGTGTTCCACTGATCGCCGGAACGCGTCTGGACCTTCTTCCTATGCATATGGTTCCCAAGGTTGTCAAGGGTTCTCTTTCTGTAGACGCACAACTCTCTGCTCCCGATGGCTGTCCTACCTTCTATCCCTTTGATTACATAGGCATATATAACCGTCAGAAATTCATCCTTTCTGGAGGCTTTGACTATACAATAAAATCTCCTTTCTGGCAGAACCTGGATTTGGCCATGAGAATCTGGCTTTGGGGAGAAGAGATCCGGATAGTTCCTCAGATACGTGTCCGTTACGAGACAGATGTTCCTGTCGAGGATTGTACTCCGGATTCCTCACAGCTGCGATTCTTCTTGAAGAATATCGCACCAAAATTTTCCCGTGATCACTCTTATATACCCAAAGTAAAGTTTTTGTCCTATTTTTTCCGTTCGGGCAATAGTTTCGCAGATTCTCTCGCAGAGTTCAAGGAAGCCAGGCGATGGGTCGAAAAAAATAAGTTCAGGTTCAGGATGGATGCATCTTCTCTTATAGATAATTGGGAGAGGGGGGCTGAATGACTGTTGTCGTCGTGCAGTGCCGTCTCGGGTCCTCACGGCTACCTGGAAAGGGGCTTCTCGATCTTTTGGGAAAACCTGTGATAGCTAGAGTCCTTGATGTTATGAAACGCGTTGAGGCAGATTCTTACTATCTTGCCACTGATTTTGACTCTTTTCCTCAGCTTTCTCCTGTAGCGGCAGAATATGGTTGGAAATGCTTCGCCGGCTCTCCTGATGATGTGCTTAGCCGTTTTTGTCATATTGCGGAAGAAAGCGGAGCGGATATAATTGTCAGGGCCACCGGAGACAATCCTTTTCTTTTCAGTGATGCTGCCTCTGCTTCTGTTAGTAGGTACAAAGAGCTTTCCAGGACAGAAGAGGTGGATTATTTCACTTATTCTGGTCTTCCCCATGGCAGCGGAGTGGAAATCCTAAATGGAAGAAGACTGCTCCTTGCGGCTCAAAATACAAGCTCCCCTTATGATCATGAGCATGTGGGACCGGCTTTTTATAATCACAGCGAAAAATTCAAGTGTATTTTTGAGAAAGCTCCTGATAAATGGAATTTTCCGGAAAAACGGACTACCATAGATACTCCGGTGGATTTCAAAAGGGCTGAGAGAGTGATGTGCCTTCTGAAAAAAGAGGGTAGGGAAAACAGCTACACTTCTGTTGATATACTGGATGTGCTTGAAAAGGATTTTATTAAAAGGCCTGTGCTTTTTGTCCCCTCCGTTGAAGCTGGACACGGAACCGGACACTTGAGACGCTGTCTTGACCTGGCTAAGCAGTTGTGCGCGGATATATTTATTCCTGAGGAAGCTTCTCTCCCATCGTTTTCTTCTATTATTACCCAGTCAGGGCTTTCCCCCTATCAAATCATTAGAAAGCTTCCTAGCCTTTCAGAAAGCGATGTAATAACTCCATACAGCCTTATCGTCGCGGATTATTTTCAGCTGCCTCCTTCCCTGGCGGAGAAGCTGTGGGCTCTGGCCCCTGTAGTGGCTCTTGATGAGGGAGCTCCCAATACTGATTACTGCGATTATCTTCTTGATATAATTCCCTCATCTGTTTTGGAGCGTAAGGCCAACCTCAAAGACGAAAGCTTTATCCCCTTGCCTGAGAATAGAAAAAAAAGCCATCCTGCAGCTTTGCGTTCGGCTCTTGTCTGTATCGGAGGGGAGGATCCGGCAGGCTTCACTTCCATGTGTTCCCAGGCCTGCCGTTCTTGCGGACTTGATGTGAGGGAAGTGACTGCGGAGAATCCTGTCATCGGACTCCGGGAGAAACTGGCGGATTTTGACCTTGTCGTAACACATTATGGATTCACCGCTTTCGAGGCTTGCTCTGCAGGCTGTGCTGTAATCCTGGTGGAGACCTCTCCTCTTCATCGCACTCTTTCAGAAAGTGAAGGCTTTGTCTGTATTCCGGCTGCTGCCTTGAAGGATCTTTCTCTTTTGACAAATGTTTTTTCTCAGCTGATTTCAAAAAAAGAGATATTGTTTAGGAATGATGATGCTGAAGCCGGTGCCGGGCAGGAGAGCCTTTCCGATTTTATAAGACAGCTTTCAGCTGGCTCCAGGTTGCCTTGTCCTATCTGTGGAGGAAGCTCAGTTCCCGATGATGTCATTAACAGATCTAAGCTTAAGACCTACAGAATCTGCCGGAATTGTTCCACCATGTATCTTTCTTGGATTTTCGGGAAAGAAGAAAAATATGCGGAGAGTTATTTTTTTGATGAATATAAGAATCAGTACGGGAAAACTTATCTGGAGGATTTTGAAAACATAAAAGCTCAGGGGAAAAGACGTATATCCCTTATAAACAAGCTTTCTTCCAAGCCTTCTGGACATAGACGTATCCTTGATGTGGGATGTGCTTTCGGCCCCTTCCTGTCTGCTGCATATGAAGCCGGCTGGGAAGCTTTCGGCCTTGATGTATCAGATGCGGCTGTAAGCTATGTCAATGAGAAGCTGGGCTTCAAGGCTGAGAAAGCTCCCTTTCCTGACTGCAACCTGAAAACAATTCCCTCTACTTATGATGCCCTCTCTATGTGGTTTGTGATCGAGCACTTCAAGGATTTGGATTCTGTTCTTAAGAAAGCTGCGGCAATGATCTGTGAGGGGGGTGTTTTTGCCTTTTCAACACCTTCTGCTTCCGGGGTTTCTGCTCTTTTCTCCCGGGAATCATTTTTTTTCAAGAGTCCTAAGGATCATTTCACCCTTCTTGAGATGAAGAAATGCAAGAAAATATTAAAAAAATATGGCTTTACCAAGTTTAGATGCGTTTCAACAGGACATCATCCGGAACGCTTCCCTTGCCATCCGAAAAAAGATTCCTTAAGCTGGAAGTCAATTTCTTTAATAAGCCGGCTTTTCAAGCTGGGCGATACATTTGAGTTATATTGTGTTAAGGATACGTATAAAAAATGAAAAATGTGCTTATACTGGGGGCGGGTCTTATGCAGAAACCCGCAATAGAGACTGCTTCTAAACTGGGATATAAAGTCGCCGTCGCGGATGGGAATCCCAAGGCAGTCTGTTCTTCTCTTGCTGATATTTTTGAGCCTATTGACCTTAAGGACAGGGACTCTCTTCTTTCTTTTGCCCGTAATCTGGATAAGAACGGAGGTTTGGAGGGTGTTTTTACAGCTGGTACAGATTTTTCTGCTTCTGTCGCTTTTGTCGCCCAGCATTTAAGCCTTCCTGGTCACAGTTATGAAGCTGCTCTGAACGCCAGTGATAAAATCCGTATGAGGACATGTTTCTCAGAAGCAGGTGTTCCTTCCCCTTGTTTTTATTGCGTCGATTATAGGAATGAGGGAAAAGATCTGGATGAGATAAGGGCTCTGCCGGAGCTTTCTTCCTTTCCGCTTGTCGTCAAGCCTGTAGACAATATGGGGGGGAGGGGCTGCCGTATGGTCCGCTCTCCAGAAGAACTGGCCTCCGCAGTTAATATCGCAGTCTCTTTTTCAAGGACGAAAAGGGCTGTGGTTGAGCAGTATATGCCCGGCAGGGAGTTTTCTATAGATTCCCTTGTCTTTGACGGTGAAGTCACTATAACTGGTTTTGCTGACAGACATATCTTCTATCCACCCTACTTTATAGAGATGGGGCATACAATGCCTACTGTCATCAATGAAAAGGACTGGTCTGATCTTGCAGAAACTTTCAGAGATGGAATAAAAGCTCTGGGGCTTACCCACGGAGCTGCCAAGGCTGATATAAAGCTCACTCCGGAGGGTCCGATGATAGGAGAGATAGCGGCCAGGCTTTCTGGGGGCTATATGTCCGGTTGGACATTCCCTTATGCATCCGGTATCAACCTGACTGAGCAGGCTCTTCTTCTTGCCCTTGGGAAAAAGCCGGAACTTCTGCTTGAAAAAAGAAAAGCGACATCTGTAAAGGGAATTTGGAATCTGGATACAGAAAAGACCTCTGCGGAAAGAGCTTGGGTCTCTATACCTGGAGTGATAGAAAAGACAGAGGGAGTGTCTGAGCTTTTAGCGGAGAAGAAAAAAAACTCTACTCCTCTGAAAGATTTTCTTCCACGCTGCAATTCAGGTGACAAGGTTTCTTTCCCTGTGAACAATGTGGGAAAGTGCGGCAATATAATCACATGCAGCGAGAACTACGATGAAGCTGTATCAATCGCGGAGGAAGCTGTTTCCTCAATTGTCCCTGTGCTTAGAAGCGATAACAAGGAGACTGAAGCTTTTTTGTCAGCTCCTCTTGATACGGAATTTCCTCCATCTGCTTTTATCCTTCCGAAGGAATGTGTGGAATCTGTATTTTCAGAATGTGCCGGAAAGAATATTTCTTCACAAGAGAAGATAGAAATGCCTGCTGCTTTAATTCCTTACGCTGAAGCTGTTAAGGATTGGAACAAAAGGAATATAAGAAAAAGCCTGGAGCTTTTCGAGTCCTTGAAAACATCTTTCGTTGATATGCCTCTCTGCTCATTCTGGAAGGCTTTGTTCAGGGGCGGAGTTCAAGGCGCCCTTTATAAAGCGGCTGAATATGAGGTAGAAGAAAAATGAAAAAATATCATTTAAACTTGAGTCGTAGCGTATGCGGCAAGTTTTTTTGCATTTTCTTAGGGCTTGTCCTTGTTCTTCCAGTATTTTCCGAAGAAATCTCCAAAAAAATAAATCTCACAGAATACACATCGGCTGAAGAAGCTGAGTTTTTTTGGGATAGCATGACGGGGGGAGGTATGTTCATAAAGGATGGGCATACTGTCAGCTTCCGTGTTAATGATTCCGTTATCCTGCTCGACTATAACAAGCTTGCTGTGGTGGAAGCTCCTTTTATGAAGGATGGAAACGTGTATGTGGGAGAAGATTTTAAGGATTGCGTAGAATCCCTCCTCCGTACCCAAGCCCCAGACCCCTTTTTCAGTATTGGAACTATCCTTATAGATCCTGGCCACGGAGGAAAAGATCCTGGAGCTATAGATACTTTGACTGTCGATGGAAAAAAGATAAATGTTCAGGAAAAGGATATAGTGCTGAATGTGGGAAAGAAGCTGTATACGCTTTTGAAAAAGAAGTATCCTGATAAAAACATAGTTATGACCCGTGATACTGATGTTTTCCTTTCCTTGGAGGAAAGAGTCGAGATAGCTAACAACATCCCCTTGGATGAGAGAGAGGCTGTGCTTTATGTATCCATACATGTGAACGCAGCCTTTGATAAGACAGCCGGAGGCTTTGAGGTCTGGTACCTCAGTCCTGGATATAGGCGTACCGTGATAAGTGGCAGCGAGGCAGAGGATAAAGAGCTTCTGCCTATACTCAACTCTATGATGGAAGAAGAATACACCACAGAAAGTATCCTTATGGCAAAATATATTTTAGATGGTCTTGACAGCAAGATAGGTTCCGTCATGACTAACAGGGGTATAAAAGAAGAGGAATGGTTTGTCGTAAGGAATGCCAAGATGCCTAGTGTTCTTGTGGAGCTGGGTTTTCTGACAAATCCAAGGGAAGCTGCTATCCTTACTGATGAAAGCTACTTGAAAAAGATTGCGGACGGAATATATAATGGTATTGTATCCTTTATCGTTCATTTTGAATGTTCCAGGGGATTCACCGGGTTATAATTGTTTTATGAAGAAGAAAGCTGTTTTTTTAACTACTTTACTTTTCCTTTCTGTTGGGATATCACTTTTCTGTTACATACAGAAAAGTGTGAATGCGGGGTCTGTGCGTAGGCTTTTCATCTTTGAGTCTTACGATAACTCCGAGAGATCGATGGAAGTACGTTATCTTCATGAGAAAAATGGGGAGGCTGCTGTGAGGGAGTTTATAGAGGAGCTCCTTCTGGGGCCTATGTCCGATAGATATATTCGTCTTTTTCCATATGGGACAAGACTTCTGTCATGTTTTATAAGGGATAATGTTTTATATATTGATCTCTCTGAGGAGGCTGCCCTTCGTACGGAAGGCACTTCAGATACTGAGAGGGCATGTACATTACTAAAAGAAAATGTCAGACAGAATTTTGCTGATCTGACAGATTATAAGATTTTTATGATGGGCAATGAGGTATATGCAAGCGGAACTGTTTTTGAATGATGATTGAAAAAGTGGAATGCAAAAAATCATTGACAAAAGAGGTTTACCTTACGTATAATTCAATGATAAGGCTACATCAAAAAGTATAAAAGGAGCTTTGAATGAAGAGAACATTTATTGTATTTGCAATCGTTTTCCTGTTTTTAGGAACTTTTGCAATTTGTGAGGAGTCTGTTCTTATCGACTTCACTCTCTTGCAGCAGGATATGGTCGAGCCGGTTCAGGAAGTCGAAGGTGTCCGTACAAACGATCTTTCTGAAAAACAGAACCGAAGAACTATAATGGATTATCAGACAGCGGCTGGAGCTACGTTCACAGATGGACAGAAGGCACTTATGCGTACGTCTTTGGCTCTTAGTAACTGGCAGATTGAGCTTAATTCTTCCGCAAGAAATGTAACAAGTCTTTCTCTTTCGAGAGTTGTTCCTGCTCATGTCCGTACAGAAAAACCTCAGAAAAATGCCTATGGTGAAGTTGAGACTGTTCCTGTAACCGTTCCTTTCGCTGATGAGGAAGTTATGGGTGTCCGTATCGTTTTCCCAACCTCAAATGTAAACGCAAATGCTAAGGTTGTTCCTCCATTTGAAATTCCTGCTTATGAGAAAATGGCTTACATCGATGATGAAGGTAACATCGCGATGAATGAAGAGGGGACGAGAGTGGATGCGAATGGAGAGCCCTTTGATACTTCAACAACACGTTTCGAAGAGGGCTACGGTGTCGTAAAAAATGTTGGTACTCTCAAGGCAATATCTGTTACTACAATGGGTATGAATTATCCTTATGCACTTTATGTATGGCTGAAAGATACTGATAATGTTGAGCGTCGCTATTATATGGGTACTTTGGGATTTGACGGATGGAAAGAACTCCGTTGGGATAATCCGACATATATCACAGATGTACGTACCCGTGAGATTCGTATTTATCCGATTTATCCACGCGGACTTCCTTATGTTAAGTTCATGGGCTTCCAGGTCGTTCGTGATGCTGCCCAGGCTGGCGGTGACTTTATCGGTTATTTCAAAGATGTAAAGGTTATTTATGACAAGGCT
Organism: Treponemataceae bacterium; assembly: GCA_024680915.1. Classification (GTDB taxonomy): domain Bacteria; phylum Spirochaetota; class Spirochaetia; order Treponematales; family Treponemataceae; genus Treponema_I. Next base: position 31,514 of record JAILBN010000001.1, read on the forward strand.
GTTCTTAATACAGAACGTGACATAGCTGATGAAGATTTGTGGAATATCGTGACAGAGCGTGAAGCTGCAAAACAGAATTACGAGATGACTAATTTCGGACAGAAACAGGTCGAGCGCTTCCTTGAGTACACAAAATATGCTCAGGAAACAACTTTTACATCAAGTCTTGAAGAAGCAGAATCATCTGATGAGCAGTAATATAACTGTATCTCTTTAAAGATAACTCTTTGTAAATATAAGAAACCGCTTCGAAAGAAGCGGTTTTTTATCTTGTCAGCATAATAATTCAATGATACAATTTTCTTTATGGATAAATGTAATAGTATATTTATTCCTGATAAGGAAAAGCTCGCAGAGGCATATGAGAAAAGAAAACCAGTGCTTTCTGCGGTTTTGTTCGGGATAGAGAATCAGTTAAAAAGCATTCTTAAACTTGCTTCTAAACCTACATATAAATCAAGAGTGAAATCATTTCCCAGTTATTATAAAAAAATATTACGTGTAAAGCCTGAATCGATGGGTAAACAAGATTTACCTGTAATAACAGACCTTATTGGAATTCGTGTTATTTGTGCTTTTCTTGAGGATATAGCTGAGGTTGAAAAACAAATTGTTGCTAATTTCAATATTGTGGAGATAGAAAGGAAGGGGGCTTCCCGGACATTCTCGGAATTCGGCTATGAATCCGTCCATGTGCTCATCAAAATACCTGAAAAACTTACGGCGGCCAGTGAGGTAGCTGCAAAGATTCCTGATGGTTTGGTATGTGAGATTCAGATAAGGACAATATTACAGGACGCATGGGCTGAAGTTGAGCATGAGCTTGTTTATAAATCAGAGTTTTCACCCTTTGATCTTCCTTTAAGGCGAAAGCTTGCATCTATGAATGCTAGTCTTACGCTGGCAGATATTATTTTTCAGGAAATACGCGATTACCAGAATAAGCTGAATAAGGAGATGGATTTTAGAAGGTCCTTGTTTTATGAACAAGCTGATACCTTGTCAAGGAAAGAAATCTCTGAAAGCATGAAGAATGAGAATGTTCCTGTGTTTGAGAACAGAAATTCATCTCTTCCTTATGTGCATGGTACTATTGATGATATGATCCTGGAAGCTATTCATGCCCATAATACAGGTGAGCTTGAAAAAGCAGTGGGTATATATACCATGATCATCACTGCCCAGCCGCAGCCTAATAATATCGTGTTATCCGTAATCTTAAAGCATAGGGGAATGGCAAGGTTCTCTCAGAATAAATATAAAGAATCTCTTGATGATTTTTTGCAAAGTGTGGAAAAAGATCCGAAAAACTTCAGGTCTCTTTATTACATAGGTATAGTATATAGCATTCAAGGGGATGATGATAAGGCTATTGATTATTTTTCCCGTTCTCTTGAAATCAATGAATATCAATCTCATGTATATTATCGAAGGGCTTTGTCAAAATATAGAAAATGTGATTTCAAAGCTGCCTCTGATGATTTGTCAAAGGCTCAGAACCTGGGGCTTGACAATGAGGATTGTAAAAAACTCGGGGAAATATTATCCGCAAAGAAAGAATTGTCTATGTAAGCTTGTTTGGGCTTATCCCTTTAAGTTTTTCTGCAGGGTAATTGACAAAAATAAGCTATTGCGATATAGTCACAGACGTTGTTTACGTCTCCCTCGTCTAGTGGTTAGGACATCGGGTTTTCATCCCGACAACGGGGGTTCAATTCCCCCGGGAGATGCTTAGATCGGTTCGTCCGATCTTTTTTTTTGTCTTCTTCTTGAATATAAGCCATTCATAATGTACTATTTTCCGACTGGTAATTGATAATGAATGCACCTGAAAGATTATCCGAGCAAACAATAAAATGTCTTCGAAAAGCTATTGCAGAGGCTGGTGGAAATGAAGTTTTTGCCTGTGGTACTATAAATGAAGCTGGAATCGTAGTCTCTGTCGATATCAAGGCAAGAGGTAATTCTGATTCAGTTTATATTACGAAATCTGCAAAGACAGCCGCTGTGCTTATCCATAATCATCCATCCGGTGTGCTTTATCCTTCTGACGCTGATATGGTTATTGCGGGCCAGGCTTCTGAGAACTGTGCCGGTTTTTATATTGTAGATAACGATGTTGAAAAGCTTAACGCCGTCGTAGAGCCTATTCTTCCCAAGACTGTGAATTTGCTGGAGCCTGACCAGGTAGCATTCTATCTTTCGTCAGAGGGACCTTTTTCAAGGACAGAAGAATTCTATGAGGAGCGTCCTTCACAAATCGAGCTTCTGAAAGATATATGCAAGGTTTTCAATCAGAATAAAATCGGAGTTTTTGAAGCTGGTACGGGAGTAGGGAAGTCCTTGTCTTATTTGATTCCCTCTATGATTTGGTCTGAAAGCAATAAGGAGAGGGTCGTTATTTCCACAGGGACTATAAATCTTCAGCATCAGCTAGTGGAAAAAGATATTCCCGCGGCTGAATCTATACTTCCCTTCAAGCTTAAGACCGTGCTTTTGAAGGGTAGGCAGAATTATCTTTGCCTGAGAAGGCTTCATTCCGCCCTTGACGAGAAAGATCTTTTCACAGAAGATGCAGAAGCTTTGGAAGCGATAAAAGCTTGGTCAGATATGACCAGCTCCGGCAGCAGAAGTGACCTGGTGGTTATGCCTCCTGATTCCGTCTGGATAAGAGTGAATTCTGAGTCTGACTCTTGCATGGGTATGAAGTGTCCCTACAGGGAACGTTGTTTTGTGATGAAAACCCGTAAGGAAGCTTCCGACGCTGATATTCTGATCGTAAACCATCATCTCCTGTTCTCGGATATTGAAATGAGACTTGCTGGGACAGGTTTTGAGGATGCTGCTGTGCTACCTCCCTACAAGCGTGTGATTTTTGATGAGGCTCATGGTATTGAAGCTGCCGCGACAAGTTTCTTTTCTGAATCCCTGGGAAGATTCAAGTTCCTGCGTCAGTTGAACATGATTTACCGGCAGAGAAAAGGCTCTGCCGCGGGTCTTCTTTTTACGCTTGATGCCCTCTGCAATGCTGATTGCGATATTACGGAAGTAATAGCGACGGCAGATAACCTAAAAGCGACTTTTGTTCTTCTTGAGGAAGCCGGACTTGATTTGATAGGCAATGACTTCAGTTTTCGTATAGATGATAAGACTGCTGATAACTCGGAAAGGCTTTTTTCGGTTTTCTCGAAGCTCCGAGAGGATATTGCGTCCTTCGTTTCTTATGTAAGGAATATGATCGACTCCGTAAGGGATGATGATGCTGATACGCCGGTTGTTTGGGAATGCAAGCAGATAGTCAAGCGGATTGAGGCGATGGGCAGTCTTTGTAAAAGCTTTTTGACATGGTCTGAATATCCTGATTCCGTTTTTTGGCTGGAAAAAAGAAAACTGTCAAGTGGGGGCTATACTGTTTTTTTTGTTAAGACTCCCCTTGATATTTCACAGACAATGAATGCAGGTGTGTTTGAGCCTATGGAAAGCGTGGTTTGTACCTCGGCGACCTTGCGTACGGGAAAATCATTCGCATATTGGAGCAGCAGGGTGGGGATATCTTTTGCGGAAAAAGAACGTGTTTTTCAGAATACCTTCGCATCTCCCTTTCCTTACAAAAGAAATCTTCTTCTGTCTGTTCCTGTGGATGCTCCTTTTCCTTCCGATAGAAGCTTCCAGCCATGGATGGAGGAGGCTGTTATATCTTTGATAAGGGCCTCTGAAGGCCGTGCACTTGTTCTTTTCACGTCATATGATTCCCTTTCTTATGCATGTGAGCATGCAAGAAGAGTCCTTCCGAAGGAGGGGATTCCTGTCCTGAAGCAGGGGGATGATGACAGATTCCGTCTCTTGGAACTTTTTAAAAAGGATAAGGATAGCGTTCTTTTTGCTACAGATTCTTTTTGGGAAGGCGTGGATGTTCCGGGAGAGTCTCTTTCTCATGTAATAATAGTGAAGCTTCCTTTTGGTGTGCCATCTGATCCTGTTTTTGCCGCAAAATCCGAAGCCATAGAGAAAAGAGGCGGAAATCCCTTTATGGAGCTTAGTGTGCCTGAGGCTGTCATGCATTTCCGGCAGGGCTACGGAAGACTTATGAGAAGATCCTCCGACCAGGGCGTTGTTACTGTGCTCGATACAAGAATTGTAAAAAAACAATATGGCAGGATCTTTACAGAATCTCTTCCTGAGTCACAATATTGTTTTGAGCCTTTGCTGAGTGTGGAGAAAGCTATCAGGAAATTTCTTCGGGTATAAAAAAACCGTATTCCACTTTTAATGTGAAATACGGTTCTCTTAAGCAGAAAAAGCTTATTTAAAATCTTTAGGACGGCGCTCGACACGTTTGCATTTTGAGCATTCAGCTATATTTTTAAGCTTGCCGTTCTCGAAAAGCGTTTTCATTACAACTTCACCGCCGCATGAACAGAAAAACTTATGTGTAGATACTGTTGTACGCGAGTTTTTACTGGCTCCAGCCATTCTTAGCCTCCGGAAAAAAATCTATTGCATAAACTATACAAAAATTATCATGCGAAGTCAATAGTGCGTTAAATAGGGGCGTGGAAATCACGGTTTCTCTACTTGACTAATAATTTCCGCTTTGGTAACATAATACACAGTTTAAGTTTGGAGGGTCTCCTTTGGCAGTAAAAAAATCTTCTGCAGAAAAAAGACATAAGCAGAGTGAAGTTCGCCGCCTTCGCAATAAGGCTGCAAAAAGTTCAGCACGTACCAGCGTAAAGAGGTTCATCGAAGCTGTTCATGCTAAAGACGCTGCACTTGCTTCAGAGAAATTGAGGGCTCTTACAAAAGAGCTTGATACAGCAGCAGGCAAGGGTATATTGTCTAAGAATGCTGTTTCGCGCAAGAAGTCACGTATGGCGAAACTTTATAACGCCACATTCGCAGCGGCGAAATAACATGTTATAAACAGAGAAATCGGACTTATCGATTAATAACCGGTTTCTCTGTTTATCACGCTTTTTGCGAATGGGACTATGCTGAAAAAGTGATAGTTCTTGTGTAAGTTATGCCTCCATGTGTCGGAGAATGGTTGGCAGTTCATACGGATGGGTTTTAGTTTTGTCGTTCTTGGCATATACCATCTGTACTTTGTTATGTATAATCTCAAGGAGTTCAGTATTTTGAATTCCTCTAAAATACGTTGTGTTCGGAGCGTAGAATATGTCTTCAAAAAAAGTAACAAAATTTGATCTCGTCGAGGCTGTTTATAATAATGTAAATTGTGAGAAGAAAGTAGTACAGTCTGTTGTTGACTCTCTTCTTGTGCAGATAAAGGAAAGCCTTAAAGGTGGCTCAACAATCGAGCTTCGTGGTTTTGGAACGTTTGAGCTTCGCCTTAGAAAAGGTCGCGAGAAAGCTAGAAACCCGAAAAATGGTGCTCAGCTTTCGGTAAAACCACACTATGTAGCAGCTTTCCGTTCCGGTCAGGATTTAAAAACTGCTCTTTGGGAACTTCCTATTGAGAAATAAGTATCTTTGAGAAAATAGCATTCCGGTTTGAAAATGGAAAAAGGTAAGAATGTACTGATAAACATTGGACTTTTGTTGTCCGGTATAGTTTTGTTCGCATTGCCCCATCCAAATTTCATTACCGTAGAAGGTTTTCCTCTTCTTTCTTATTTTGCTTACATTCCTCTTTTCATATTAATAAGCCGTGTATCTTGGAAATCTGTCTGGATATACGGTTTGTTATATGGAACAGGGTGTTATTGCCTGTTTGTATATTGGCTCGCTATCTTTAATCCTGTTTCTATGCCTGTAATTGCAGGAATGTATGCTATTTATCTAATGCTGGCTTTCCTTGTTATGAAAGCTGCTGCGACGCTTTTCCCAAAATATGCGATATTCGCCCAATGGGTCGTCTGGTGCGCCTATGAGTATGTTAAAACTCTCGGTTTCCCCGGCTTCAATTACGGTGTAACAGCATATGCTCAATGGCGTTGGACTTTGATAATCCAAATAGCATCTGTTATAGGAGTGTTCGGGCTCAGCTCGGTAATTTCTTTTTCGTCAGCATGGTTTGCTGCTGTGATTACAGATAAAGCTGACAGCTGGCGTGGAAAAATAAAAAATCATCGTGTTTCCGGGATAATCTGGCTTGTCATCTTCGCGGGCGTAATTGTCTACGGATTCGTCTCTCCTGTAGATTATTCTTCGTGTGAAACAAAAAAGGTCGCACTTATCCAGACGAACAGTGATCCATGGGCTGGCGGTGAGTCTGTTTTCAAGGAAGACCTTGATACGCTTATTTCACTTTCTGATGCTGCTCTTGCTGCGGACGATTCTGTTGAGTTGGTCGTATGGCCGGAAACTGCTTTTGTTCCAAGAATTACGTATCACTATAAGCATCGGCAAAATCCATATATGTACGAGCTCGTCGCCGAGCTCCTTGACTATCTTGATAGTAAATCTGTTCCTTTCGTTGTTGGTAATGATGACTGTGTTAAAGGCTACAATAAAGAAGGCCAGTATACAGATCTTGATTACAACGCCGTATTGTTGTTCCGTCCCGGTGAAAACGTAATTCCTCCGGAGCCTGACAGGTATTGGAAGAATCATCTTGTGCCGTTTACAGAGCATTTCCCGTTCAAAAAGCAGCTTCCTTTCATTTACAAGCTTTTGGAAGAGAATGACACGCACTTTTGGGAAAGTAGCGATGAAAAAACGGTGTTTGATATTGATGGCTTCAAGTTCTGTACGCCAATCTGTTTCGAGGATACATTCGGTGATATAGCCAGGGATTTCGTGCGTAACGGTGCGCAAGCAATCGTTAATATGTCAAATGATGCTTGGGCAAGAACTGCTTCATGCCAATATCAACACTTGGCTATGGGTGTTTTCAGAACCGTAGAGAACAGAATTCCTGCTGTCAGGGCTACATCATCGGGACAAACTGTGTTAATCGATCCGAATGGAAAAATCCTTAAAATGGCAGAGCCTTTTGAACCGACATACTTGATTTGTGACCTTCCTGTGATGGAAAAAACATCTCAGACCATATATACTAAATACGGTGATTATGCTGGAAAATTCTTTGTGTACGCGACATGCTTGCTTTTGGCTTGTGGTATAATCATTAAAGTAGTGGGGAAAAGAAGAAATGGCAAAAAATGAACACTATGTTTCCGGAAATGTGACGATACTTGGTAAGGATACTGAATTTGAAGGTGTTTTGGAATACACTGACAATCTGGTTGTCACTGGAAAATTTTCTGGAACTATAAAATCTAACGGATATCTTGAGATATCTGAGGATGCTGAATGTAGAGTAGACTCAATGTCTGCATCATCAGTGATAATTTCTGGAACAGTCAATGGTAATATAAACGCACATAGCCGGTTGGAAATGAAATCAGGCAGTCACGTTGTTGGTGATGTTACTACGAAAAAACTTTGCATTGCGGATGATGTTGAATTCCATGGTTCTGTTTCCATGCTTGAGGAGGTTCCTGAAATCGATGTTTTTTCAATGGAACCGGCAGAATATAAGCAGCAGATGAGAAATTCAGATAGAAATGAAAGTGCGGTTGAACCGCTTTGATTATTAATGTAGAGGTATATGTCGCTTGACATATAGGAGATTTTTTTTTATACTTGAAACAAATAAAGTCCATCAATGATGAACGGAACGGCTTGTGTCTATACAAGACAGTAGACGTTATCGTTCGTTCTTAAATATTCAAATCAAATACATTTGGAGTTCTTAATGGCACCGATTCAAAGACGGCGTTTTGTTGACACGTCTGATTCCCCTGTGTCATCGGAAGATGAAATGCAGGGAACCCTCCCCTTGGAAGAACCTTCTCAAGCAGGCTCTACAGAAGATGCACAGGAAGGAGCCGAGAAGCAGGCTCACGAGAAACTTGTAGTACGTCCTAAAGTTAGACGCAGAATACCTAGAACAGAAGGCAGAAGGACTGCCTCTGTTGTAAAATCTGACAGTCAGGCATCAGAAAACAGAGAATCTTTTACAAAGCAGCCTGAATCAGCGGGCTCATCTGTTCCAGAAGAAACAGAAAATCTTAATAGAGAAAAACCAAAATTAGTAATAAATGAGCTTACTTCAATGGGAATGCATGATTTGCGTGATCTTGCTGCCCGTTACGGATTCCAGAGAGACGAGCTTGCTCCTATGAAAAAGCAGGAGCTTATTTTTGTAATTCTAAAAGCACATACAGAACACGGCGGAATAATCTTTGCTTCTGGTGCACTCGAAATACTGCCCGACGGATACGGATTCCTCAGGTCTCCACAGAACAGTTATCTTCCGGGTCCTGATGACATTTATATCTCACCCAGCCAGATACGGCTTTTTAACCTTAAGACAGGCGATACGATATACGGTCAAATCCGTTCTCCTAAAGAAGGGGAGCGTTTCTTCGCTTTGCTTAGAATTGAGACTGTAAATGATGATGATACTCGCTGTGCTCAGACAAGAATTCCGTTTGAGAATCTAACGCCTTTGTATCCTGATGAGAAACTTCATCTGGAGACGACGACAGAGGAGCTTTCCACAAGGATTATGGATCTTTTCTGCCCGATCGGAAAGGGTCAGCGTTCTTTGATCGTAGCTCCGCCAAAAGCCGGTAAAACTATACTGATGCAAAAAATTGCGAACGCGATTACGGCAAACCACCCAGAGGTAAAGATAATAGTGCTTCTTATTGACGAACGTCCTGAGGAAGTTACCGATATGGAGCGTTCGATAAAAGCCGAAGTAATCTCATCTACTTTCGATGAGCCGGCTTCCCGCCACGTTCAGGTTGCGGAGATGGTTCTTGAGAAGGCGAAACGTCTTGTGGAGCACAAACGTGACGTTGTTATCTTCCTTGACTCAATAACCCGCCTTGCCCGTGCGTATAACCAGACTGTTCCTACATCCGGCAAGGTTCTCTCCGGTGGTGTCGATTCAAACGCGCTCCACAAACCGAAACGGTTCTTTGGTGCTGCTCGTAATGTGGAGGAGGGCGGAAGCCTTACGATTATCTCCACTGCGCTTATAGAAACAGGAAGCCGTATGGATGAGGTTATCTTTGAGGAATTCAAAGGCACCGGCAATATGGAGATTAACCTTGACAGAAAGCTTGCTGACAGAAGGCTTTTCCCTGCTATCAACATCAAGAAGTCAGGTACAAGAAAAGAGGATCTTTTGCTTACCGAAGAAGAGCTTCAGAAGATTTGGGTGCTTCGTAAGGTTATAAATCCTATGGATGATGCAGAAATTATTGAATTGCTTATTGACAGAATGCGAAAAAGCAAGAATAATGAAGCGTTCCTGCGTTCTATGAACAGCATGGAAGCATAAATGAATTTAAGTGATTTGTGGAAAATATCTCTGCGTTGAAGCAGCTGTTTTTCGGGCAAGTCGTTTGAAATAAACCAGGAGGAAAAAGATGAAAGAAGGTATTCATCCTAATTACGAACTTACAAAAATTACATGCGTATGTGGCAATGTAATCGAGACTCGTTCAACAGTAAAGAACATCAATGTTGAAATTTGCTCTGCCTGCCATCCTTTCTTTACAGGAAAGCAGAAACTTGTTGATACTGCAGGTCGTATCGAGCGTTTCAACAAACGCTACAATATCAAGCAGTAATTCTGTTTGTTTTGCGAGAATTGATGCAGCTCCTGGAAGGGAGCTGTTTTTTTTGCCCTGATGAATTGAGCGCTTGTATGTGTGTTTTTTACAAAATACAATATTTTTTCTTTGAATTGTGTCACTTTTCACATGACAATCTTAAGTTTTTAGAGATTTTCTTTATTCATTACTTGTAAAAATAAATGTTTGGTTGTATTCTAGAAATGGAGGCTTTATGGCAGTAGGTGATTCCCAATTCCAGCTGGTAACTTTCCAGTTAGGTGAAGAGTTGTACGGTGTTGACATTATGGATGTTAAAGAAATCGTTAAGATTCAGAATGTACGTCCCATTCCAAACGCCCCTTATTATGTAGAAGGAATTTTTAATTTACGCAGTGAGATAATTCCCGTAATCAGTCTTCATAAACGATTCAGGATTACACAGGTATCGCATGATGAAGAAGACGACGATGAGTCGCAGGGCGGATTTATTATCCTGAATATTGACGGTATAAAGATTGGTATAATAATCGACCGTATTGCACGTGTCGTACCTGTCCGCGCGGAAGAGGTTAAACCACCGCCACAGATGCTCAGTGGAATTGGAACTGAGTATATTCATGGCGTAATTCATCAGGAGGCGGGAGGTTATCTGATCGTGCTTGATATAAGACGTCTGTTTAATCCAAAGGATTTGCAGAAGCTTATTGGTGCAGACAGATAGACATGAGTATTCAGACATATAGTTCAACAATCCGCAGAAAAGAAATGGACGCGGTTCTTACCTGTATGGTAGATGAGAAGACTGGTCCCGGAGAGTTAAATATGCGTCTGGTTCAGCAAGTCAGGGATTATTTCAAAGTGGCAGGAGCTGTCGCGTTGCGCAGCCCTGCTCTTGCTTTAAAATATGCACTGGCAGCACTGGGAACGGAAAAGGGTTGCGGTATAATGGTTTCAGCTCTTGCTCCTGACTGGCAGTATTCTGCCGTCCTTGATGCCGGTTACACGCCTGTTATCCTTGATATTGATGAGGAGACTCTGCTCGTTACTGAAGATGTCGTTCGTGACGGAATAAAAAAAGGCGGACGAGTTCTTCTTTTTCATGAGACATCTGGATTTCTCCCTGATTTTTCTGCTTTTCTTGAAATTGGTATTCCTGTAATCGAGGATATTTCTCAAAGCGCAGGTGCTTCCGAGGACGACAAAAAGGCCGGTTCTTTCGGTATATTCTCAATTTTGGGATTGGAGCAAAACGATATTCTTACGGCGGGTGGAGGAGCTGTTCTCATAGCCCCACAAGCGCGTGAGTGGACGGTTCTAAAAAGCATTGCCGATGATCTTCCTTCAACGGATAAATTGCCTGACATTAATGCTGCGCTTGCGTTTATTCAGCTTAAGGAACTGGACAGGAACGAGCTCATAAGAAAAGAGATGCGCGAGGCCTATTGCCGTTCTTTGATGCAAGGTAGATACAAGACGATAAATGAGAAAATCGACAATGCGGTAAGCGCAGTATATTCGTTCCCAGTTGTTCTTGCTGGTGACATAAAAGATGTCGTGGACTATGCGCTGCGCAAGGATATTGAGACTTCTGAAGCATTTAAAGACAGCATTGTATATTGCAGGAGAAAATCGGAAGAAGCCGATGTTTCGTCTTGTATAAAAGCAATGTCGTTATCGTTGCGCTGCCTGAATTTTCCGCTTTATCCTCGTTTGGGGAACGCTCAGTCGGTGAAAATTGCAAAGGTTCTTTCGACGTTGCCCTGAGCCGACGGAGACAACCGCAGGTAAAAAATGAGAAAGTGCATAATCGTAATCAATAAATTCAGGGAGACTGCTTTTAAAATTGCGGACGACATCGCTTCCTTTTTGGAAAAGAACGAAGTTGCTGTCTCGCGTACAGTTTTTGGCAGTCAACAAGAAAACTGCGATTTTTCTTCTTTTGATTTTGCGATAACACTCGGAGGAGATGGGACTGTTCTTTATGCAGCCCGAAAATGTGCTCCTCTCGGCATTCCTGTTTTTCCAGTAAACCTTGGTGAGTTCGGCTTTATAGCCGGGATAAATCCGTCGGACTGGGAGACCCCTATGAGCGATTTCCTTGCTGGAAAGCTTCGCCTTGACAGCCGGATGATGCTTGTTACTGATGTAGTAAGAAACGGAAAAACAGTATATACTTCATCATCATTGAACGATGCGGTCATGAAAATTGCTGGTTCTGCGAAGCTTGCAGAGCTTGATGTAATCTGTAACGGATATTCTTTGGGGCGGTTCCGCTCCGACGGCATAATTACAGCGACCCCTACCGGCTCAACTGCGTACTCTGCCGCAGCCGGCGGTCCCATCGCAGACCCTTTGCTTGATGTAATTGTTTTCAGTCCAATTTGTCCATTCTCGCTTTCAAACAGGCCTTTGGTCCTGAGCGGAGACAGTATTCTTGAAGTGACCGTAAAAGATTCTCGCGGGGCGGACATACTTCTTACGTGCGATGGGCAGGAGTCTTTCATGCTGAAAACGGAAGACGTAGTTGTTGTACGCCGTAATTCGAAAGAGGTTCAGCTCGCCGGCTGCGGCAAAAACGAGTTCTATGATGCGTTGCGTTCAAAATTAAACTGGTCAGGAGGCCCCCATGCTTGAGGATCTTGCTATAAAGAATTTTGCTCTTATAGATGAAGTCTCGCTTGATTTTTCAGATGGTTTCACTGTTTTTAGCGGAGAAACTGGAGCTGGTAAGTCAATTCTCATCGGGGCAATGACTTTCCTTTTGGGAGGCAAGGGCGGTCTTGAGGTTATACGTGCAGGCTCTCATGAAGCAAGCGTTTCAGGGACGATTCGTATTGCAAATGAATGCAAAGCTGCGTATGAATGGCTTGATGAGCATGGTATAGAGCCGGAGAATGAGAGAGTATTACTTCGCCGTGTAATTAAAGATACTGGAAAGACTTCCGCATGGATTCAGGGAACTCCTGTAACGAAAAACGACCTTGCCGACTTCACATCCTTTCTTGTTGATATTCATGGTCAGCACGAGCATCAGTCGCTTATGTATCCGGCTTCTCACCGTGTTTTCCTCGATTCCTACGCCGGTCTTAACGAACAGGTAGCAGCTTTTTCGGAGTTGTATTCGCAGCTTGTTGAAAAGCGTAACTTGCTGAAAGAGATTAATACATCAGGTGCTGAATGGGAGCAGAAAATGGACATGCTCCAGTTTGCGGTAGAAGAAATAACGCAAGCAGCGCTTCATCCCGGCGAGGACGAGGAGCTTGATGCCGAAGAAAAACGGCTTGCACAGTACGAAAAGCTTTTTTCTGATGTTGATGAAGTTGACTCAATCCTTTCCGGGGGCGAGAATATCGTTTCTGTGTTGAAAAAAGCCCGATCCACGGTTTCCCATGCTGCAGGAATCGACAGTTCTCTTGAAAAACTTTCTGAACGGCTTGAAAACGCGTTTTACGAGCTTTCCGATATTTCCGAAGAACTGAAATCATATAAGAATTCTCTGGTGTTCGACCCTGTTCGCCTTGATGAGGTTCAGGAACGATCCGCACTAATATTCAGGCTAAAGAAAAAATATGCAGCAAGTCAGGCTTCACCCGTCGCAGATGTGATAAAATATTGCGAAGATGCGCAGAATGAGCTTGATAAAATGCAGAGTAGCCGTATAGATTCCGGTACGCTTTCAGAAGAGATTAAAGTGCTGGAGCGTTCCGTTCTTGCGGAGGCTTCTAAAATATCAGCAGCACGCAATGAAAAGGCGCTGAAGTTCTCTGCTGATGTTATGGCTGTTCTGTCCAATCTGGGGATGTCGAATACTGTTTTCAAAGTAAACGTTGCGAAAAAGCCCGGCGACACTGATGTCCAGCGGTGCGGACCTTATGGATTCGATGATATAGAGTTCCTAATCAGTGCGAATCCGGGTTCTCCGCTTAAACCGCTTGCGAAAATCGCGTCCGGTGGTGAGCTTTCGCGAGTCATGCTGGCGTTGAAGACTGTTCTTTCTGCATCTGATACAACGGAAACTCTCGTTTTCGATGAGATAGACACTGGTATCGGTGGCGAAATTGCCGTCGCAGTGGGGCATCATCTTAGGAATTTATCGCAGAATCATCAGATTTTGTGCATAACACATCTTGCGAGTATTGCCGTTTGTGCCGATAATCAAATTAAGATTGAGAAAATCGTCAGCGATGGCAATACATCGACAAATGTTCATTATATAGAAGGAAATGAGCGTGTGTCCGAAATTGCGCGTATGCTATCCGGTGACGCTGTGAGTGAAGCCTCTCTTTTGCATGCTTCTTCGTTGCTAGAGGAGAATCAGCGGCTACGTAAGAGTCTTGGGAATTAAAACCTCGGTAGGTAAAAAGTCGTTGATTGATGTTAGATTAATGTAACCAATTACGGGGGAAACTTTTCTATGGCAAAAATTACAGATGAGAGCAGGGAAGACTTTTTTGTGAAGATGCAGCCTTACAAGGAACTTGTACAGCAGGCGTTTGACAAGGAAAAAGAAATCCTCGCCCTTATAGCTAAAGACAGTTCAGGTGTCGGATATAAAAAACTTCTTCTTGCCGAACAGATGATATATATTTCTACGTTATATCTCATCATTAATAATCTTTCTGTCACTCTTCTTGACGCAAAGAATACCGATGCTCTGAACGACAGCCGCAAAACGCTCTACAAGGCTATTATCTATCTGGAGGAGATTGTCACCGACACAATCGACGCACCGTACGCTGATTACGAGGACAAGCTTGCGGAGATTAGCAATACGCCTCTTGAAAAGCGTTATTATATAGTAAGAAAACTCGGACTTGCCATCCGTCTCGTAATAGATGCTTATGGAGACAATACTAAATGGAAGTGGTCTTTCGTCGAGCTGGAAGGTCGTTTCGCGACAGTTGCAAAGAACATGTTCGATATGAAAGAAGGGATGAAAGTTTATTTTGACCCGCGCTCGCCAGATTTTGACACCACTGTTTATTACGTGCGCCTTATAAAAAAACTTTTTGATAAATCGGCTACAGGCTACCGGGATAAATACGAGCTTTCTACAAAAAGACAGGATGATATGAGGCTTGGTATTAATTATCTTCTTGCTCTACGAAGACTTAATATCATTTTGAACGAAAAGGAAGAGGCCGAGGAACTTAAGAAAAAGATCGTTGTCTGGAGGACAAAGCTAGAGAAAGACCAGAAGCAGGGAATCTGCCGGTAACTATACAAAAAACTAAAAATGATAAGTACACTAAAAAAACACTGCGTAGGCAGTGTTTTTTTTTTGAAAAGAGTGTATACTATCTGTTATGAGCATTTTAAGGTTTGCTATGTAAACCTAATATCTAGTGGAGGATTCAAATGAAGAAAATTGCTCTTATTTTGATGGTTCTCGTTCTTTCTTTTGGCGTAGTGTTCGCTGGTGGAAAAAAAGAGACACCTGCTGTTAAGTCAACACTTCCTACAGTTCGTCTTGTTACAGATGCTACAGGTATTGACGACAAGTCATTCAATGCAGCTGCATGGCGTGGAATTCTTGAGTTCTACGGAGACACATGGGAAAACCAGAAAGGTCGCGGTGATTTGTACGATGTAGTTACTTGCCAGACACAGGATATGTATATTCCGACGTTGAAGCAGGTTTCTGACGAAGGATACGATCTTGTTATCACAACTGGATTCACATTCGCTGACGCTCTTACAGAAGTTGCAAAGCTTTATCCAGATCAGAAATACATGATCGTCGATGTTGACTGGATCGGACTTCCTAACGTAGCAGAGTATGTTTACGCAGAGGAGCAGGGATCTTATCTCGTAGGTCTTGTCGCAGCTCTTCAGGCTAAAGCAGACGGTATCGTAGATCCTAAATTCGGATTTATCGGTGGTGTACCTGGTGCAACAATCACAAAATTTGAGATGGGTTACATTCAGGGCTTGAAGTCTATCTATCCTGATTCAGTTGTATATGACTATTATGCTAACGACTGGGGAAAACCGGAGCTTGCAAAGGCTCAGGCTAAGAACTGGTTCGACGGTGGTGTTTATGCTGTATTCTCTGCTGCTGGTGGAACTGGTGGTGGAACAATCGCACAGGCTAAGGAATACCGCTCTCAGGGTAAGAATGTATGGGCTATCGGTGTTGACTCTGATCAGTACTACGATGGTGAGTATGCTGCAGGAAAATCTGCTGTTCTTACATCAATGGTTAAGCGCGTAGAGACATCAACTCTCCTTACTCTTAACGCTATAAAGAACAACGCTTTCAGTGCAGGTGCCGTAACTCTTGATATGGCTGCAGACGGTGTTGACTACGCTCCTACAAACACAGAGCTTAAAGCTGAAGTAAAGAGTGCTGTTGACGCTGCTAAGAAAGACATAATCAGTGGTAAAATCAAAGTTCTTGGTAAATACAAGGATGCTCTTGCTGCTGGTGTTGTTCCTGCTAACCTTGGCGCAATCGATGACTAATAACTTGGCAAACAAGTAAATTATTGTAGGGACTGCCTCGTTGTGAGGTGGTCCCGCTATTTTTTTTGTCTGGAGGATTCCTTTGGCTGATGCAATAGAAATGGTGGGAATAACTAAGACTTTCCCCGGTGTAATTGCTAACGACAATGTTTCAATAAACGTAAAAGAAAATGAGGTTTTGGCTCTTTTGGGTGAAAATGGAGCTGGAAAATCAACTCTGATGTCAATTTTGTTCGGAGCATACAGTCCTGACCAAGGCATCATAAAGATAAGAGGAAAACAAATTCAGATAAAAGACCCTAATGCGGCTACCGCACTTGGAATAGGTATGGTTCATCAGCATTTCAAGCTGATACATAATTATTCCGTTACCGAAAATATTGTTCTGGGAATTGAGCCGGTGAACAAGTTCGGTATGCTTGATTTAAAAAAAGCACGTGAAAAAGTAAAAAATCTTTCGGAAACATACGGGCTGAATGTAAATCCTGATGCAAAGATTGAGGATATTACGGTCGGTATGCAGCAGCGTGTAGAAATCCTTAAGGTTTTGTACCGAAATGCTGATATAATTATTTTTGATGAGCCTACAGCCGTCCTTACCCCGCAAGAAATAGACGAACTTATGGATATTATAAGGCTTCTAAAAAAGCAGGGAAAGACGATAATCCTTATTACACATAAATTAAAAGAAATAAAGGCAGTTGCTGAGCGTTGTACGGTTTTGAGACGTGGAAAAGTTATCGGTACTGTTGAAGTAAAAGATGTAACAGAAGATCAGCTTGCCGAAATGATGGTCGGTAGGGCCGTAAAATTTGAAATAGATAAAAAGCCTGCGCAGCCGGGTGATATTGTGCTTTCGCTTAAAAACATTTCCGTAAAGAACAGCAGGGGGCAGATGGCAGTAAAGGATTTGTCGCTTGATGTTCGGGCTGGCGAGATTGTTGGTATAGCCGGTGTTGATGGTAACGGTCAGTCGGAACTTATTTACGGAATTACAGGATTGTCACCGCTTGAAAGCGGAACAATCGAACTAAATGGAAAAGATGTAACAAAATATACGATTCGACAAAGAATCGAGGCTGGAATCGGACATATCCCAGAGGACAGACACAAGCATGGTCTTGTTTCGGAGTTTTCAGTAGCTGAGAATATTGCCATAAAAAACTATTACAAGGCACCATATTCTTCAAAAATGGGAATACTTGATTATGACACGATGAATAAAAAAGCATCGGAGCTTATACAAGCGTTCGATATCCGTGCAGGCGAGGACAGCGCGACGGTTGCTGGCTCAATGTCCGGCGGAAACCAGCAGAAAGTAATTATTGCGCGCGAAATTGAGCTTTCGCCTGATTTTTTGGTTGTTGCTCAGCCTACGCGTGGTCTTGATGTAGGAGCTATTGAATATATACGCAAGCGAATAATCGAGGAGCGCGATAAGGGAAGGGCAATATTGCTTGTTTCTTTTGAGCTTGACGAGATTATGAATCTTTGCGATAGAATAGCTGCCATCTCAAAAGGAAGCATAGCCGGAATTTTTAAAGCGGGCGAAGTTACTGAGCGTGAGATAGGTATAATGATGGCAGGCTCAAAAAACAACAGTAAGACTGATGAAAAAGAAGGGGACGCATAATGAAAAATAAAAGAACTTTCAAAGAGCTGCTTCTTAAATCGGACGGTGCCAATTCTGTTGTCGTCGTACTTTTAGGCTTCGTTTTCGCGACAATCCTTGTGGCTTGCGTAGGACGAAATCCTGCCGGTATGTACAAGGCTTTCCTTCAGTCGCTTACAGGGCTTTTCCAAAAGAAAGACGGCTCCTGGTCGTGGAATATCCGCTATGTTGGTGAGTGGCTGGCTATATCGGTTCCGTATATACTTACAGGCTTGTGTATGGGGTTTGCTGCTCGTGCAGGTCTTTTCAACATTGGTGGTGAAGGTCAGTATATCATTGGAATGACTGTGGCGCAGGTCATTGCGCTTAACTTTGCGCAGATACCCGGCGTACACTGGATTGTCGCGATACTCTGTGCGATTGTGGCTGGTGCTGTGTGGGGCGGTGTCGTCGGCTTCTTGAAGGCGAAATTCGAAGTTTCGGAAGTCGTAACGACAATCATGCTGAATTATGTCGCGCTTTATCTGTCGCGCATAATCACTATGTCAATTCCTGGGACAAACACGTATAAAACATTGAACTTCCCGGAAACCGTAAAGATAAAGTGGAGCTTCCTTTCTTCCATAACGAACGGTTCTACGCTTAACATCGGTATTTTCTTTGCGATTGTGGCCGTAATCCTTTACTGGTTCCTGATGGAAAAAACGAACCTTGGCTTTGGGCTTCGCGCGACAGGCTTTAATAAAGATGCAGCCCGTTACGCCGGTATTCCTGTTGTTTCGAGTATCGTAATCTCAATGGCTATTTCCGGTGCTTTTGCAGGTCTTGCGGGTGGAACGGTTGCACTTGGTTCTTTCAACTATGGCCGCGTTATTTCATCAATGGATAACTACGGATTTACAGGAATTGCTGTCGCGCTGGTAGGTAACAATACAGCTCTAGGAACGGGACTGGCAGGACTGTTGTTCGGTCTTCTTCACGCTTCTCAGACACTGATGCAGTCGCAGAAGATCCCGAAAGAAATAACCTTTATTATACAAGGACTTATAGTTATTTTTATAGCGCTTCGCGAGGGTATACGAATCTTTATTTTATGGCGTGATAAGAAAAAAGCGAACAAAGCTTTGTCAAAAGCGATGGTTGCGGACTCTGCTGAAAAAGCAGCAAAGGAGGCAGATAAATGAGTGGTATTTTGGGAATGATTCCTTCTGTCTTGATGATTGTATCGCCGATTCTTATAACTGCTTGCGGTGGAATGATTTGTGAGCGGAGTGGCGTAGTAAATATCGCACTGGAAGGTCTTATGGGCATTGGCGCTTTTGCCGCCGCCGCTTTCCACGTAATTAACGAAACTGCTCTTGGTGGGGCGTCAATATGGATAGCGCTGCTTCTTGCTGGCGTGTGCGGTATGGCGATGTCGTTAATTCATGCATATGCATCAATTTCGCTCAACGCTGACCAGACAATCTCAGGTACCGGTATTAACCTTATGGTAAACGGTATAACAATTTTTATGTCGCAGATTCTTTTTAATGCGGACCGCACACAACCGTACCAAATGGGAATGAAACCGATAATGGCACTTGGCGGCATTTATCCTACAGCGTTTATCGCAGTTATCGTAATTGCGGCAGCCTGGTTCATCATGTACAAACTTCCTGTGGGACTAAGGCTCCGTGCGTGCGGTGAGCATCCTGCGGCGGCGGCATCAGTCGGTATTCCTGTAAAAAAATACCGCTACATTGCAGTTCTTGTTTCAGGATTCCTTGGCGGACTTGCCGGTGGTTGTCTTGTTCTTACCGAGACAATCCAGTTCACTTCCAACACCATAAACGGTGCGGGATTCATCGCTCTAGCCGCTGTGTCTTTCGGCCGTTGGAAACCTATCGGCATTACATGGTCGTCTCTTTTGTTCGGAACGGCGGTCGCTTTCTCCATCTATGTCGTAAACATTCCGTCATTGCGAAATTTGCCGACTGAATTCTTTAACCTTTTACCATATGTCATAACGATTCTCGCGCTCGTAGCGTTCAGCGGAAAGAATTACGCTCCGCTTGCTTGCGGAAAGCCTTATGACAAAAGTGCTAGCTGATGCTTTCTAAAAAACTCGCGCTTAAACTTTTCGAGGCATTCTCTATCGAACGGTGGAATGATCATATTCGACCGTTCGAAATGATAGAGATGGATAAAGCCGCCGAGAAGATGGTGCTCGCTTACATCATAGGGAAATATGAGGAAAACGAGGGTCATTCTGTCGATTGGGACTGGATGATATATGCCTCGTTTTTCGAGCTTCTTAAAAAAATTGCGCTGTGCGACATTAAATCGCCGATTCAGCGCATGATAAAGAAAGATTATCCTGATGAGTACAAACGGATAGAGGGCTGGGTTCTTAATCAGTATCGGGATATTATCGATGATGCGACGCTTTTTGAGAAATTCCGCAAATATCTAGCCGGAGAAGATCTTACGGGAAACACGCCGGAGAAAACTTCTTCTATAAGGACGGCTTCCCGCATTTTACGTGCGGCGCACAAATATTCTGCAATGCGCGAATTCGAGATGCTTTCTGTCGTAAACGAGCCTTTCCGTGTAAAAAACATTGAACGCGAGTTAAACGAAGATATTGCGCCTTTTATGGATTTGAAAGGATTGCAGCTTCTTATAACAAAGCAGAAACCATACGATTTTCTTATGATAATCGAACAGCTCCGCTTTCAGACGCGCTGGAACCAGACACCGCGCGTTCCGAAGACTTCCGTTCTTGGACACTGCTATTTCGTCGCCGCGCTTACAATTCTTATGGGATTGCAGCCTGGCCTGGAAATGTGCGAGAACCGTCGCTACAACAACTTTTTTTCTGCTCTGTTCCACGATTTACCAGAGGCCGTAACGCGCGATATTATATCCCCTGTGAAGCAGGCGACCGACGAGCTTCCTTCCATTGTAAAGCGAATTGAGGACGAGATTGTCCGCAAAGAGCTTATACCGCTTATGGAGCCGTTCTACGCAGACGAGCTTCTTTATTTTACAAGCGATGAATTTGAGAACCGGATAATTCTGCCCAGTGTGGATAACTCCGCTGACGGCTCCTCGAAGTACTCTTGTACGCTGGAGCATGTTTCGTTCGAGGATTTGAACGAAAAATTCAACAACACAAAATACTGCCCGGTTGACGGTCGCCTGGTTCGCGTAGCTGACCACATTGCGGCTTTCATGGAAGCGGACAGCTCCATAAAATACGGAATAACGTCTGTTCATCTACGAGAAGGCAGGGAGAATATACGAAAGATTTATAAAGACAAGCCTTCCGTAAACGGTGTAAATCCGACAGCTTTTTTTGACCTGTTTGAATAATAATAGTTCTTTGCTCTGCCTGGCAATTTCTCTCTTATATCAACTGTATAAAATGCCGATAAATTGAAATATGAAAATTTCAATAAGCCGTTTTGTAATAATCGTTGTCTTGGTTTGGACAACCATTTCAGTTTTTTGCGAACAGAAGACTCACACCGTTCAAAAAGGTGAAACCTTATACTCTATCAGCAAGCTGTATGGGCTTTCTGTCACTGAACTGCGGCAGCTTAACGGAATGAGTGATTCGAGTATATTAAAAGTAGGGCAGGTACTGAATGTATCGGCGGCAACTGAATCAAAAAACGATACGACAGCTGTTTCTTCCACGGCTTCTACAGCATCATCCAGTGGAACTGCGAAATCCACATCAGGCTCTTCTGTTTCATCTTCTGGAGCAGCCTCTGCAACATCAACAAATAATACATCATCTGTGAAAAAAACAGAAATCACACAGCCCGTATACGACGATTATACCGTGAAAGCAGGAGATACTTTTTATAGCATTGCGCGGGCAAACGATATTTCTGTTGCGGAGCTTAAGAAAATAAATGGTTTTGATGAAAATTCAGTCTTAAAGTACGGAGTCGTTATAAAAATCCCGTCAAAATCTGCAGCATCTTCTGGTAACGGCATTCCGGTAATTACATCGTCATCGTCGATTTCATCATCAACATCTACAACATCCAACCAGTCTGTGACAAATGAAATGGAGGAAGTCCTGCTTTCTGTTACTGACGATCCGCGTAAATACGACAGCAATAAAAAAGGAAACGTGAATCTGGACTGGCCTGTGAAAGCTCTTGAAGTTACATACGTCTCAGGAAAAATTTACGGAGTATCGCTAACATCAACAAAAAATGAGGATGTCGTTGCAATAAAAGAAGGGACTGTAACGTACAGCGGCTTTTACCGAGGATTCGGTAATGTTGTCTTCGTAAAGTCAGCGTCAAATTATATCTATGTATATTCCGGGCTCGGTTCGGTCTCTGTTTCGCTTGGAGACACTGTAAAGCACTCCGACAAGATAGGAACAGTAGGAACCGATTCTTTGAGCGGAAAAAGCCAGATCAGCCTTATGGTCTATAAAAACGGAAAAGTTATTGACCCGGCTTTAGCTCCGCGCGGATAATACATTTACGGAACAACTCCATACAAACTCTTGCGTCGTCGGTCGCACGGTGTGCTGTTCCGCTTGGAATACTTAAAAAGTCTGCCAAAAACTGAAGAGAGTGTTTCCCCGCCTCTGGAAAAGATCTTCTTGAAAGAT
This sequence comes from Treponemataceae bacterium, assembly GCA_024680915.1. GTDB lineage: Bacteria > Spirochaetota > Spirochaetia > Treponematales > Treponemataceae > Treponema_I. The sequence goes on from JAILBN010000001.1 coordinate 53,814, forward strand.
AAAGCGTATCAATCGTTGCTCTGGCATTTTTCAGCCCGCTCATCCCTGCCAACTCCAGCTCTTTGTTTATAAACCCGATATCAAACTGTGCGTTGTGAGCTACAAGCGTTGTTCCAGTTATAAAATCAAGAAAAGCTGGTGCAATCTCGCGGAAAATCGGCTTTCCAACGAGCATTTCATCGGATATTCCATGTATTCGGATTACTTGTGGAGACATATTTTTCTCTGGATAAATAAGAACGTTATATTCCGCGATTACTTTTTCTTTGGAGAACTTTACGGCACCAATCTCAATGACTCTCTCCGTGTGTCTGGAAAGCCCTGTGGTCTCAGTGTCGAACGCAGTATACACAGCTCCATTGTTATATTCTTCTATGAGTTTTTTTAATGGTTTCAAAAAAATCTCCAGTAGCGTTAAATGCAGTTTTTGATGTTTTTTTAAAGAGAAAAAAAGGAGGGGGAAGAATCCCCCTCGCTCCAGTCTCCTCGACCGTGGCCTTCCGTCAGGCGCAACGACCACGGTCTGCGGTGTCTTCCGCTACCCCCTCAGAGGGGGTACAGTTTCGCAGGGACTCAACCGAGAATACGTCGCTTCGCACCGTTTGCATAGGAATTGCATTTTAGTGCTCGCCCGCGCAAACCAGCAATCGCCCCAAAAGGTGGCTTTAATGTACTAAGCTTCAAGAATAGCGTCTATTTCGTTCTTTATCGCGTCACAAAGAATGTCTGCTTCTTTTTTAGCCTCATCAAGCGAGCCTTTAATTGCAACTTTGCTGTTGATGTAGAACTTAATTTTAGGCTCAGTTCCAGAAGGTCTTGCGCTTACGACTGTTCCGCCATCAAGGAAGAACTGAAGAACGTTGCTCTTTGGAAGCGTAATAGCCGTTTTGTTCGAAGAATCTGCCGGATCGTATGTTACGCTTTCCTGAACGTCGCGTATCTTGAGAACTGTCTTTCCGCC
>JAILBN010000006.1 GCA_024680915.1 Treponemataceae bacterium
ATAATCAGGACTACGAACCAAGACGATTCATAACTCCTGAAGCTTATGTTTCAAAACTTGTTGAAGAAGCTTTAGTTTCATGAACAAGAGGGCTGGAGAATAAAAAAACGTAATTCTCTGTTGACAAAAATCATAGGAGGGCGTGGAGTGGTGGCGGGAACCGCCAGTCGGGAGCGGGAATCCGCGGACGACCGCGCGTTAGCAAGCCACGAAAGGCCCGCCTGACCTTCGCTTTAGCGAAGGTCAGGAACGCCCGAAGCCTTAAAAAAATCCCCCGAAATTGGTTTTGACTTCAACTCCGGGGGATGTGCGGTCTAGGCGAAAAATCGCGTTAAACCAACTTATGCCTTGTTCAAGCGGCTTTCAAGATCATCGAGAATGGCGCTGAGTTCTTTTGGAAGATGCTTTCCGAACTTAGGATAGTGGTTCTCACGAATATCCTTAACCTCTTTCTTCCAGCCTTCAACATCAACCTTAAGAAGCTCTGGGAGAGTCTTCTTGTAGTAGTCTGCAAGGCCTTCTGTATTGATTGCATCTGGCTTTGGCATAATACCGATAGGAGTATCAACGTAGTTGTCTTTTCCGTCACAACGGTTGAAAATCCATTCAAGAACACGGCTGTTGTCACCGTAACCTGGCCACATGAATCCACCAGGAAGGTCAGCATTGTCATCGTCCTTGCGGAACCAGTTAACGTAGAAAATCTTAGGAAGCTTGTCTTCTGTAGACTTCTTTCCAATGTCAATCCAGTGCTGGAAGTAGTCACCCATGTTGTATCCGCAGAATGGGATGATAGCGAATGGGTCACGGCGAATCTTTCCAACCTCTTCAGGATTGATTGTAGAAGCAGCTGTGATTTCTGAACCTACGATAGATCCCAGGAATACACCATGGTTCCATGAACGAGCCTGATGTACGAGAGGTACAGTAGAAGGACGGCGTCCACCAAAGAGGATAGCAGAAATAGGTACACCCTTTGGATCTTCCCAGTCTGAGGCGATACAAGGACACTGCTTAGCAGGAGCTGTAAAGCGGGCATTCGGATGAGCGATACACTGGCTCTTGTCTTTCGGGTTCTTGTCGTTAGCAGGACATGGCCTTGTGTTTCCGTGCCAGTCAACGATTTCCTTGCCCTTAGGAGCATAACCGATGCCTTCCCACCAGATGTCTCCATCTTCTGTAAGACCACAGTTTGTATAGATTGTGTTCTTTTCTGCAGAGATAAGAGCGTTCTTGTTTGATTCTTCAGAGGTTCCAGGTGCAACACCGAAGAAGCCTGCCTCAGGGTTGATAGCATAAAGACGGCCATCATCACCGAACTTCATCCATGCGATATCATCACCGACAGTCTCAACCTTCCATCCTGGGATAGTAGGAATAAGCATAGCCAGGTTTGTCTTTCCACATGCTGACGGGAAAGCACCTGTCACGTATTTAACTTCACCGTCAGCTTCGCGGGTGAGCTTAAGGATAAGCATGTGCTCAGCCATCCAGCCTTCGTCACGAGCCATAACAGTAGCAATACGAAGAGCGAAACACTTCTTGCCAAGAAGAGCGTTTCCACCGTAACCAGAACCGTAAGACCATACAAGGCGCTCCTCAGGGAACTGAGAAATGTACTTGTGCTCAACATCTGCGCAAGGCCAGATTCCGCCGTCTGTTTCGCCATTGTTGAGTGGCTTACCTACAGAATGGAGACATGGAACCCAGTCACCGTCAGTGCCGATGTAGTTCCATACCTTTTCACCGGCACGGGTCATGATGTCCATGTTGAGAACAACGTACTCAGAGTCTGTGATTTCAACACCGTACTTAGAGATTGGAGATCCAAGAGGTCCCATGCAGAATGGCTGGACATACATTGTGCGGCCGTGCATACAGCCTGTGTAAAGTCCCTTCATTGTAGGTTTGAGTTCTTTAGGATCAATCCAGTGGTTTGTAGGACCTGCATCCTCTTCTTTTACAGAAGAGATGAATGTGCGTCCCTCTACGCGGGCAACGTCGCTTGGAAGAGAACGGAAAAGGAAGCAGTTATCTTTTGCCTTCAAAGGTGTTGCAAGACCGGCGTCTACACACTTTTTCATGAGGCGGTCATATTCAGCCTGTGAACCATCAATTATAACAACATTGTCAGGCTCGCACATCTTAACGCACTCTTCAACCCATGCTTTTACACCAGCATGTTTGATGTCATTAATTGTCATATTGTCTCCTTACGGCAAAAATTGCCAAAAATACAAAATCAATCAGTAAAAATATAATGATTTATGACAATAAAGACAAGGGTATTCGGTGAAAGGGGAAGAATTTAGGCAAAAAAAATGCAAGGAGGAGAAATTAAGATCATATTCTTATTCAGAATGAGATGTCGAAAAGTATTCCTGACTGAGGTGGGGTTCCTCCCAGTGCATAGGGGTTGAGCTTGGCTGTCTCCATTGTGGTCTGGATTTTTGCCTGGTAGTCTTTTATGAGATTGTCTACCTGGGAATCAGAAAGGGTTATATTTTCTGCCAGGTCGTTCTCAGGCATTTTTTTCATGGAGACTAGCTGGTCGATCAGATGGTTGAGAATTTGCACCTTGCTTATGGTTACGCCATGCTGGCCTTCGCTGGCAGGGATTCCGGAAATGTGCTTGAACTGTGAATATTTTACAAGGCCTGGCTGAACGGGAACATAAATTTTACCGGATGACCCGCCGTTAGGCAGCGCGTGGCTATATGAATACGCATTCATGGAACTGATTCCAGAAATCATGATATCCTCCGGACATTTTGACTTTTTATATGTGGCATCATCTGTCTACGGCAGTGGGATGCTACATTTAAAATGTCGGAGTTTTATTTTAAAAGTTTAATAGTACTGTCTTTTCCAGATGGCGTATAAATCCTTAAGCGAGGATGAATAAGAATCTGACTCCTGAACCTTCGCTGAATCAGAGAGGTAGGGTAATATCACCTTTTCTCTCAGGCTTCTCCATCTTTCCGGAAGCAGGTTCTCGTTGGACTTGAGACTGTCCTTTTGCGGAAGGTTTCCTAGCAGCAGGGGGTAATATATGGGGAAGTAAAGCTCATTCACGTTCCTTACGGAGGAGAAGCCGCCCGCTATGCCGAAATCCTTTATGGTAAGATTCATGTTCCTTGACCATTCCAGCATTTTTTTCTGGCTGTCTTCCTTCATGAACCATATAAGGAAATTTTGCGCAGTCTTCAGTTTTTTTGATTCTTTGTACAAGCCCATGTAAAGTATGGTGTCCTCCATAGGGATGAGCCCGTCTTCCGCCAGCCAGCGGAAATCTATCCCGGCAAGGCTTTCTTCTTCCATCCTGAAGAGGGTAGAGCTTGTGCTGAATGCGAATGTGCAGTGTTCCTCCGTAATCCACTTGGTTTCTGTCGTGTAGAGATACTTGTATTTATAGTCATATTCAGCGGAGGGAGAGCTGTTTTTTTCCTCCGTCCAGCTTCTTAGATACTGCAAGGTGTCGTTCAGCTTTTGTTCGTTCCAGGTGAATTCGTCTGCTTCCATCGTGAAATTCACGCCCTTCAGCTTTGTCACCGCATAAAGGAAGTCGGCGTTCCAGCTTGGGGCGAAGCCCATTGACGTGTAGGAGCCTTTCTTGTTCTTTCTGTTGAATTCCGCGCTTATATCCCTTATCTGATCGGTGTCAATTATATATTGATCAGGTATGAGCTTTTCCTTTTCATCAGAGAAAATGACGAGGGGGAGGTTGAAGCTTACAGGAAGAAGGTATTGCTTGCCGTTCAGAATGCCGGATGAGAGCAGCTGGGGGTAAAACTGCTGCTGGCTCATATGCATGTCTGAAAAAAGATAATCCAGGGGGAGGAAATATTTTTCTACTTGATTGGCTGTGAAGCCTTCTCCTATGATTATGTCTGGAATCTGCTCGTCCTGGGCTGGCGGCAGGGATTGGGCGATATTGCTCCTGTATTGTATGATTACTTTTAAATCCGAGTCTGAGGAATTGAAGAGTTCCGCATATTCTGCGAATTCTGCCCTGTCTGTCCATATCCGGACAGTTTTTTCTGTCTTTGAGCAGGAAAAAATGAGAATAAAGGCTGCTGCCAGAATACAGCAGAACAATGGCTTATGTTCTTTCCGCAAGTTCATGGGCCACAGTGTAAACTGCTTCATACACAACGTCAATATCGCGCTTGTCAAGGCTGGAGAAGGCTATGCGGAGATGGGAGTCATCTATGGCTATGGTTCCTATTCCCTGTTCCTTGAGAAGCTTTTGACGCAGCTCCTCCGCGTTGACTCCGTAACAGGTGAAGCTCATGAAGTAGCCTGAGTTGAAGGGCATAGGAACAAGCACTGTGTCGTCCGTATACTTCGTCAGGGCCTTTTTTACCCGGCGGTAGCGTCCTTCCAGTATGTTCCTGAATTTTTTCTTGTCAGCACCCAGATTGGGGCTTGTGAAGGCTTTTAGAAGTATGGACTGGGCAGGTGTGTTGCTGCAGGATACAGAGGATCTGATTATGCCCATGAGCTTTTTCTGCAGGGCTTCGTATTGGGCCTCGGTAATTCCCTTGCCTGCGAAGGTGAGGAAACCGCAGCGGAAGCCCCATACATAGTCCTCTTTGGTAGGTCCGTCTATTTTTATGGCAGCCACATTCTCGTGAAGGTCTGCTACGGATGCGAACAGGGATTCTTTTGCCGCATTCGCCTCGTAGTTGAGTCCGAAATAAGCGTCATCACAACAGACTAGAAGCTTGGTTCCTTTTTCCGCGAAGCTTTTTATTATTGCTGTGATTTCTTCCATCTCGCTTTCAGATGGAGTGTAGCCTGAGGGATTCTGCGGGAAGTTGAGCAGCATCCTGACCTTTCCTTTTGCTTCCGCTTCTTCCTGAAGGGCCTGTCTGAAGGCGTCCAGGTTGAAACCACCTTCGAAAGCGTTTCCCACAAACATGGGAAAGGACTTAAGATGTGAATTGCGGCGAGTCTCCACCACAAGAGAATAGTTGTCCCAGCAAGGGGCTCCTGTTATCAGGCTGTCTCCCTCAGAGAGAAAAAGGTCGCATATATAGGAGATACCCGCCGTCAAGCCTGGTACTACAACTGGCAGAGAAAAGCTCTTTGCCTCCAGGGACGGATTCTTTGCTATTATTTTTTCCTTCCACAGCTGTCTGAGCTCAGGAACACCTGCCGTAGGCGCATAGGATACAGTCTCCTCCGGTGAGAGCTTTGGAAGTTGCGCCTGAATTTCGGGAAGCACGACAGGATGTTTGTCGTTTACTGTTGTTCCTATCGTTGCGTTTGCCCTCCAGCCATGAAGCCGGGCTTCTCCGCCCTGAGAGATGATTCCTCTCGGGAAAAACATTCTTTCACCCATGTCTGAGAAAAGAGAGGAAAAGCTTGTTCCTCTCAAAATGTTGTTTAATTCTTGCGCTAATACGTTTAACATGATAGTGTATACTACCTGAATGGATGTTTGATGTCAATCAGGAAATGCATAAACATGCAGAAAATGTATTTATTTTTGCAAATTCATACAATTTTATAAAACAGATTTTCATAGGGGTGGTGTGGTGTCTGATTCTAATGAAGCATTTGAAAAATGCCGGACGTTAATCGATGAGTGCCGTGCTGAAATTTCCAAGCGCGTGGTAGGTCAACAACAGGTCGTTGACGGAATTCTGATGGGACTTATAACAGGAGGACATATCCTTCTTGAGGGAGTTCCTGGTCTTGCTAAGACTTTGGCTGTTAAGACTTTTTCTGATATTACCGGACTTGATTTCAAGAGGATCCAGTTTACTCCTGATCTTCTTCCTGCCGATGTGACGGGAACCTTGATTTATGAGCAGAGTACAGGTGGCTTTTCTGTACGCAAGGGACCGGTCTTTACGAATCTTGTCCTTGCTGATGAGATAAACAGAGCCCCTGCTAAGGTTCAGTCTGCCCTGCTTGAGGCTATGGCCGAGAAACAAGTCACCATAGGCGACAAAACCTACAGCCTGCCTGAGCCTTTCCTTGTCCTTGCCACCCAGAACCCTGTGGAGCAGGACGGAACCTACAGCCTGCCGGAAGCCGAGCTGGACAGGTTCATGCTCAAGATACTGGTTCCTTATCCTACTCCCGAGAACGAGGTGGAGATTGTCAAAGCCGGTGGAAAACCGGAGAAAATAGCCGTAAATAAGGTTCTTGATGTTGCTAAGATAAACGAATGCCGTAATCAGCTTGAGAATATCAAGTGCGCGGATGAGATAATCGAATATATAGTATCACTGGTGAATGTTACCCGGCCCAGTACCGTGAAAAATCATGCAGGGATACGGGCCACGGCCGCAGGGCGTAACCGGGATGACATACTGAAATACATAACCTTCGGAGTCTCTCCTAGAGGTGGCATAGCTCTCTGCCAGTGTGCCAAGGCCGCCGCTCTTTTTGAGGGGCGTTCTTTCGTGCTGCCTGAAGATGTGAAAAGGGTTGCTCCTCTGGTTCTTCGTCATCGCTTCGTTCTTTCTTACGAGGCTGCTGCGGACGGGATCACAGCTGATGACCTCATCTCCAAAATTCTTTCCCTTATGCCGGTTCCGTGATGTCTTCTGTTATAGAATCAAGGGAGAGCCTTGCCGTAAGGGCCAGTCGTCTCCGGCTCCGGGCAAAGACTATTGCCGGAGGAATGAAGACAGGTTTTTTCCGTTCTCTTTACAGAGGCTCCGGGGTGGATTTCAGCGGAGTCCGTGAGTACATGAGGGGCGATGACGTCCGCTTCATAGACTGGAATGTTACTGCCCGTATGGGAAAGACTTATGTGAAGCTTTTCGAGGAAGAGAAGGAGCTTGTAGTTTTCTTTGTTATTGACAGGTCCCTTTCTATGCAGCAGGGCGTAGGAAGCAGGAGCAGGCTTGAAGCCGCGACAGAGACGGCTGCCCTTCTGACTCTCGCCAGCTCTCTGAACAGCAACCCTGTTGGGGCGGTCATGTTCGGGGGCTATGTGGAGTTTTCCTGTGCTCCTGAAGCTGGCCGGGATTGTGAGATGCTTATTCTTTCCCATCTTGATACTCCTCCTGATAAAAAAGTGAAGGGTTCGGTTCTGGCTAATGCTCTGCACGGCTCTCATAAGCTTCTGAAAAGCCGTTCCCTTATTTTCGTGATATCCGATTTTCGTACCGTCGGCTACGAGAAGGAGCTGGCCCGGCTTGCGCTAAAGCATGATGTGATTGCTGTCCGTTGTACTGATTCTTGTGATACTGAGCTTCCTGACGCAGGTAGCATTCCCTTTTTCGATGCGGAGACTGGAATAAAGCGCGTCCTGCCCACTTCTCAGACGGCTTTCCGTAAAGCCTGGCGTGATGATAACCGCCTTCGTGTCAGTCGTTGGCAGGGTATGTGCGCCCGCCGGGGAGTTATCCCCCTTGTTCTGCCCACGGATGCTGATCCTGTCGTGGTCCTTTCTCAGTTTTTTAAGCAGGGGCATTGATGTGAGAAGAAAACTGATACCTCTTTTTATCTTTTTCTGTCTCTTTCCGGCCTTCTTTTTGTCAGCTGAGGATATTATCATTTCTGACATGCAGATGACGGTTCTTCCCCGTGATGTTTTTGTGGGTGATGAAATGGAGATCCGTTGTACCTTCTCCTGTGACAAGGCTCTTTTGCCGGAAGGCTCTCTTTCTGAGAGTTTAACTCCCGGCGAGATAAAGGATATGACTGTTCTTGGGATAACCCTGCAGTCTGCGGGTTCTTCCTATGTGCTTTCGATGCTTTGCATTCCGTGGAACCTGGGCGTTCTGGACATTCCTCCTGTCCTGATCTCTGAGCATTCCGGTGATGAGGAGACAGCTGTTTATCTGGATGTTTCTGATATAACAGTAAAATCGATAGTCGGATATACGGGAGCTTCAGAGCTGCGTCCTGCGAAAGCTCCTCTCCTTATTCCTGGAACTACGTGGATTATTTATATCCTTTCTATTCTTGGTATAGTGATCCTCGTCGTCATAGTCGTCATACTGGTCCGTTTCCCTTCCTTCAAGAATAAGGTTCAAAAAGTAGTCTCCTCCGCTATTATCGTGAAAAATTACTATTCTCTGCGATTCCAGTTGAGAAGGCTTGTAAAAAGCAGAAAGCCGGTATCTGACAAGAGGTTCGCTTATATTGTATCTCATATTCTGCGTGAATATATCTCATGCCGCTTCTTTTATAATTTCCGCTCAGAGACTCCTAAAGGCATCGTTCTTGCTTTTAATCAGATCTCCTGCGGTTTGTTCTCCGTGGAGGCAGGAGAGGCTGTTCAGATGATATCGGAGCTTCTTTCTCGTTGCGATTATATAAGATTTTCCGGTGATGAAGGAGAGAAGGGGTCTTTATCGACGGATGAGAGGGCTCGGATTTGTGAGGCAGCGATCGATGCGGCCTCATGTCTTGAGAAGGATGATTATGATGCTAAGGTTTGAGAATCCTTTTGCCTTTATATTTCTTGCTGCTCTGCCGGTTTTTATTATTCTTAGGAAGGTCGGTGTCTTCAGGAAAATACAATTCCCGCTTACTCTTTCTGATTGGAACGGATATTCTTTCTCCTGGAAGTATTCTTCCGCCGGTGTGGTGACCTTTTTCTCAAGGATGTTCATGATCCTGGCTTTCCTTAGCTGTGTCATCGCCTACGCCCGTCCAGTGGTCACCCGCCCTGAGAAGATCTACACCTCCAGAGGTTCCGATATAATATTCGTGGTGGATGTGAGCCCGTCCATGGGTGCCCTTGATATAGGAAGCTCCACGCGTCTGGAGGCTTCCCGGCAGACTATTTCCTCTGTCGTGAACAATCTTTCCGGAACCTCCTTCGGCATCGTCGCTATGGCGAGTGAAGCGGTCCTGGTCGTTCCTCCTACCACCGACACGGCTTTCTTCCTTGACAGCCTGAATAATCTTACAGTGGGAGAGCTGGGGGACGGTACAGCCATCGGTACGGGGCTTGCCATGGCGGTCTATCATCTTATGGATTCGAACGCTCCTAAGAAGTGTATAATCCTTCTTACTGACGGAGAGAACAACAGCGGTTCTATTCACCCTCTTACTTCTGCCAGGCTGGCCGCCGAGAACGACATTACGCTTTATGTGGTTGCCGTAGGGACCCAGGGAACGGTTCCTGTGGAGTATATGGATCTGGAGACAGGAAAGATGATTTCCGGATATATGGAATCCAGCTTTGACGATTCCATGCTCAGAAGCCTTGCCTCTGCAGCTGGTGGTGTTTGCTATAGCGCGGAGTCTTACAGGACTCTTTCTGAGACTCTTGTTTCTGTAACAGAACAGGAGACTGTGGTTCAGTCCTACAAATATGAGAACAAATCAGAACCTTTTCATTTTGTTTTCCTTGTGGTGGCTTCTGTGTGCTTCGTCCTTACCTGGAGTCTCAGACGTCTTTATCTGAAGGAGTTTTTATGAGTTCCATAGAATTCGCTCATCCTGAAGCATGGTTTCTGCTTCTTGCACTGATTCCTGTATTGATTGTTGTCTCCCTGCTTTTCCGGCGTATTGAGAATGCCCTGGGCTATCTTGCCGGGGATGATAAAAGAGTTCAATATAATATCAGACGGCGTCTTGTGATCCGCACTGTCTGTTGGGTCTTTGCCTGGTTTTCCTTTGCCGCCGCATTAAGCGATCCTTCTTGGGGTACTAAGCTTGTTCCCGTCCAAAAATTCGGAAAAGCCGCCTCTTTTGTCTTCGATGTCTCCTACAGTATGAAAGCCGCTGATGTTCCGCTGGAGGCCGGCATTGACAGGCTGGCTGCTGCCGGAAATTTTGCTTCGTATCTGCTTGATAATATGAACGGAATCTCTGTATCTGCGGTTATTGCGAAAGGAAAGGGTATAACGGCCGTTCCCCTTACCGAAGATTTTAATTCTTTGCGGTCTTTGGTGGGAAGCCTTGACCCCAAGCTTATGACCTCTGCGGGAACAAGTCTTGGAAGCGGTATAAAGGCAGCCACCACTTCCTTTCCACCTCAGTTCGCTAAGAATTCTACGATAATTCTTTTTACGGATGGGGATGAGACTGATGGCAGCCTTGAGTCTGCTGCTATAAATGCGGTTAAGGAAGGCTTCTCCATAATTATCGTCGGGTTCGGGGCTGAAAAAGAAACCGAGATAACTGCCGGAGATGGTGTTACGAAAGTGAATACAGCTCTGAGAGCCGAAAAGCTGCGCTATCTTGCGGAATCGGTATCTGCGGAGATAGGAAAAGAAGATGCGGTGCTTTTCGTCGATTCCAACCAGAGCCGTTCCTTGAGCAGGGTCTTGAAATCTGTGATGACCGATTATGAGAGTATCCAGACAGGATATGAGCTGCAGAATGTGAAAAGATTCCCTCTTCTTCTTTTTATCTCTTTGATGTTCTTCGGCTTGGGCTTTTTTGCTTCGGAATTACGCATAAGAAAGTCCCGTCTGGCGGTCTTGATGGTTACCATCGCATTTATAGCATCTCTTTCATCCTGCTCCAACAGGCTTGATTCTGCCACCGATGTCTTGGCGGGAACAGTGAGCTGGTACCAGAAAGATTATGTGGATGCCACCTCCGGCTTCTTGAAGGTTATGGAGAAGGCTTCCAGCTCGTCAAATGACTACCTTATGCAGTATGGGCTTTTCGGGCTCTCCTCTACTTATATAATGCAGAATGAGGACGAGGCAGCCCTCGAGCGTATAGGGCAGATATCGCCGGATGCCTCTGATGATATTCTTTTTGCGGCCTATTACAATACGGGTATAATAGCCCATAGAAAGGGCGAGTATGAAGCCGCCACGGATGCCTTCAGACAAGCCCTTATGATAGATGGTTCCAATGTTGATGCGAAAATCAACCTGGAGCTTTCCCTGATAAAGAAATCTGTCGTTCCATCAGCTGCAGAACAGGTAGCCGGTTCGCAAGACTCTTCTGCTGATGCTTCCCCACGTCAGGATTTAGTTTTCTCGCTCATCAAGGAGAATGAAAAGAATCAATGGAAAAAAACAGAATCCCAGGATTACGATTCCGCTGTCATAGATTACTGATAGCTTGTGTTGTTATATCTATATTTCTTCCTTCTCTCTGTTTTGGAATTGTCCCCTTCCAGACCCTTCTCCGTAGTCTGAAGATAATTCCTGAGCAGTCCTTCTGCTTCGTCGGGGATACCTGTAACTTTGTCCTTACTATTCCAGAATATCTGCCGAGCCGCATAGACGTGACGGTTCAGTCTACTCCTGATGGAGTCGCCCTTATGTCATTGACAAAAGATGGTTATGAAGAGGATGGAGTAAAGGGGACCCGTATATTCCTGACTTTCAAATTTACAAAAAAAGGAACCTATAAGATTCCTTCTATGGCGACATTGGTCGACTGGCGTTACTATCAGGTTCCTTTTCAGTCTATCACCGTATATGAGGATCCCCGTACTCTTCTGCCGGAGATTTCTGTGTCCGTCCCTAAGAGCGTCTATGCTCAGGAAGCTTTTTCTGCAAAGGTCTCAATGCGTTTTTTCTCTGAGATAATCGAGGTATATTCCGACCTTGAGGAGAACGTCATTATAAAGCCTTCTGATGATTCGGTGGCTCTTCCCTTTGAGAGAAAAGAGTTTACAGAGGAATATGCATTTATAGCTGCCTATGATCTTACGCCTATAGACTCAGGGACTCTCACAATCCCTGCTTTCCATGTCCTTGCGAAGACTTATGCCGGCGGGCAGGTTCTTTTGACATCGGAAGCACAGACAGTAAAAGTTCTGGCTGCGAAACAAAAGACAGCAGGGGAGGAAAGCCAGGGCTACTATGCCTCTGTCCTTGGGACTCCTGAAGAAGAGGAGTATGAGCCTGAGAAGAAGGTTGTCGTTACGGATTCTTGGGAGCATAATATTCCGAAGGAAATAGCGACGATAATCACACAAAAAAGAAAAATAAGGAAAATCTTCTTTTATGTTTTCCTTGCTCTTCTTGTCGCAAGTCTGTCATTCCTGATTCTTTCTGTCGTAAAGAAAAGAAAGAAGATTTCCAGATTTGCCGCTCTCGCCTTCGTCATGTTCCTCGCCGCATCCGTCGTTTTCTTTATTCTTGCCTCTTCCACGAAATGCGTTGCGGCATATGATGCGACCATTTATTCAATTCCGGAGGAGAAGTCCTCCTCCGCTTCATCGGTCTACGCTGGTGAGATAATGACTGTCAAATCTGTCAGGAGCGATTGGTATAGTGTGAAGCTTTCTAACGGTAGCGAAGGTTGGATAAAAAGTATAGACTGTATTTATTGCGGAAATTAAGGTTCTTTTTGGAGGCATGAGGTGAATTTCGGTGATATCCTTGATGCATGGGAACAGGAGCAGAAATCTGCTGGTCAGAAGTCTGTGAAATCTACGGGACAGGAATGGCGCAGTAAAAAGACGGAACCTGTCGGGAAAAAAGAAAAAGAGTCGGATCCAGAGCTTGTGAAGAAGCCCAGGGGCATTTCTCAGGATAAAGAGCGGGTGAACCCCATGACGGAATGGCTCCGGCGCTACGGTGTCGTAGATAAGGATGCGGCCGCGGAGGAAGCTGCTGAAAAAGAGCATCTGCAAGACAGATCCTGGCTTCTTGATATGCCCTATGAGGCTCAGATCGATCTTCACGGACTTACTGCTGAGGAGTCTGTTGTCCGCCTGAATCATTTCATAAGTGAATGCTATAACAGGGGAATTCGTAAGGTTCTCATAATACATGGTAAGGGCAACCATTCTGAGGATGCGCCTGTGCTTGCAGGGGTCGTCAGGTCTTTTATAGAACGTGATTATAGGCTGGGAGAATCCGGCCACCCTGATAAAAAGGATGGAGGGAAAGGGGCAACATGGGTTATAATACGGGAGAAAAACGTTTTTGATTGAAATCTTTCGTGTTTTTAAGTTTTTTTTCAGCATTTACTGGTAAAAAAAGCTTGTAATTAATGATGTATTTGTTTATTTTTTTATATGTAACTTTGGTTAAGATTCGATTTTTTTTATAGACAAATGTACTATGGAGTTGTTGGGTAATAATGAATACAGATTTTTATCATGTCTTGGGGGTTCCTAAGACAGCAAGCGCCGATGAGATAAAAAAAGCATACAGAAAGCTTGCTCTTAAGTACCATCCTGATCAGAATCCAGGAAACAAGGTTGCAGAAGATAAATTCAAGGAGATAAATGCTGCCTATTCTGTTCTTGGTGATGAGCAGAAAAGGGCTCAGTATGACCGCTACGGTTCTGCTGATGCCTATGCGAGCTCCAATTCTCAGAGGCAGGCCTACAACTCCGGTACATACTCCAATGATCCCTTCTGGGATTGGTTTACGCAGCAGACGACCGCATCCTCAGAGAATAGCGGCTATACATACAGGTGGAGCTCGTCAGAGAATCCTTTCAAACAAGAGGGGGAAAATTACAGGACCGGTAATTCTTTCTTCCGTAGGCGGGAAACGAAGCGTGTCACAAAAAAAGAGGCTTTCTCCATGCTGTTCCGTAATATCATTACTTTTGCTGCGGGTGCCCTTCTGTTCAGACCTTCCCTGGTGCTTTTCCCCATGGGACCTGTCCTTTGTATATCAGCCATAATAAGCGGTATAGGCGGCACGATTCGTTCTGTACGTTTTCTTATAAATGCCGAAGATAATTAATACAAAAAAAAAGCCGTATGAACGGCTTTTTTTATAATCGGGCGGACTTTTATCTTTCTCTGAAAATTATACGGCCACGATTCAAATCATAAGGCGAAAGAGCGACTTTCACGCTGTCGCCCGGGACAATCCTTATGTAGTGTTTGCGCATTTTTCCTGACAGGTGCGCAAGGATGATGTGTTTGTTCTGCAATTCTACCCTGAACATTGTATTAGGCAGTGCTTCTTTGACAATTCCTTCTACTTCGATAGCTTCTTCTTTAGCCACAATTCCTCCAACAGAAAAAAATGAAAACCTGCAAAAATAAATTGATTTTTACGGATTTCATGCTTATAATTTTATGAGTAAATATGGCACTTTGTCAACACGGGTTTTTTCGTTGCTGAAGTATGTGTTTGATGCGGCCGTATTTCGAGAACACTTTTTGTTTTACCTCGCGTGCAAAATTCAGTGTTCGTCTAGAATCAATATTAAGGGTGGACTTGTAATGGAAAAAGAGTTTGTTGAGAAGATGAAAGAATCTCTTCTGGAGATGAAGAGAGACCTTCTTGAGCAGCTTATGGATAACAATGCGGATTTTAAACAGATAGTCGAGGGCATGGAGTCAAAGGATGTTATTGACATTGCCGCTGATGATATAGATAGAAAGCAGATAGTTGCCCTCGGGTCAAAGACCGTGAATAAGCTTAAGCTTATAGATAATGCCTTGATAAGGATCGAGCAGGGAAAATACGGCATTTGTATGAAATGTGGCAAACATATTCCGGAAGCACGTCTTGAGGCAATTCCCTATGCTGTTATGTGCATAGAATGTAAGACATCTGACGAGAGACACCTTCGCTGAGAGAAAGACTGCGTGCACGGAAGAATGCTCTTTCTGTACACGCATTTTATTGTTAAGCGTGAATATAGCTTAAATTATAGGCGTGGGTTTCCAGCCATCCTCCGTTAATATGAAGCTTTCCTTGTAGCCTGCTTTCAGTGCGCTTTCAACCGCGGTTTTGAATTCGTAGCCGATGTGCTTAGGCTGATGTGCGTCAGAGTTTATGACGATGGGTACTTTAAGCGAATGGAGCAATTCAAGAAAATATTGGGAAGGATAAGGGGAGTCAGTAGCTCCTCGCGCCATGCCCCCTGTGTTTATCTCTACCAGCTTACCGCTTTTTGCAGCGGCTTCAGCAGTCAGCCTTATCTCCTCTTTATACCAGCTGTCATTCTCATCGAATAGAGAAAGCTCCTTGTTTCTCTTTCGGATAAGGTCAATATGTCCTATTATGTCGAATTCGCAGGAAGAAATCATTTTCCTTTCTGTCTCGAAGTAGGTTTGGACTGCCTTTCTTTTATCACCCCCGAAGGCTTTCTTTATCCCGTAGTCTACATTTTCTGTTATATCATCAACAGGAAAAATACCAGCCTCTGCTTTTTCAGGATTATATATATAGTGGACAGAGCCTATCCTGTACTCCGGAGCATAGTCAGAATAGAAGGGGGAGTCGGGGGTGGTCACAGGAGGGATATAGTCTGTCTCAAGGCCGAAAAATACATTCATCTTACCTTTATAAAGGCCTTTCAGCCTGTATATCTCTGCCTTGTATTCAGGGAAGCGGTCGGGATGCATTTCGCAGCCTGTAGTCACAGGCCAGGCAGAATGGGCTGTGAAGCCGATGCTTTTGAAGCCTTTGTTGAAGGCTTCCTGTGCCATCTGCTCTGGAGTGTTTTTTCCGTCACAGAAAACCGTGTGCATATGGAAGTCGGCTTCGGGACACTTCATCTTAAATGGATCTCCTTTTCCAGATAGAAATCTGTTCATCTGCAAGGAAAGCGAATTTCGTGAAGGCTGCCGAGAACTCGTTTATACAATCGCCTGTATCCTGGTGATTTTTCTGTTTTGCTGCCTGTTCCATTTTGGCTGCGGCTTCTGAAAGCTTTTTCGCGGACATGGTGGCTGAGCTGCCTTTCAGCGTGTGGGCTATGTGGCTTATAACGGCGAAATTCGACATGTATAAAGCCTCTTTCGCCGTAATCAGCATTGCCCTGGTCTGGTTTATGAACTGCTCTACAAGCTGTTCTGCCAGAACTAAGTTGTTTGATACCGTGTCGGTAAGATCATCTACGTTCCATATTTCTGCGAGCAGAGCATCGGGCTTTCTTATTTCTGGGTTCTCCAGGCTTTCTTGTTCGTCTTCAATGGCCTCCAGCTCTCCTATTTCCTGATCTTCATTGATGATAGGATACCATTTGTCCATGGCTTCACGGACATTCTGTTTTTTGAAGGGCTTTATCAGGGTATCGTTCATTCCTGCATCCCGGTAGATTGCGAAATCTGCTTCATCGGAGTTTGCTGTACACGCTATGATTATGCCATCATAGCCGTCCTTCCTGAGATCTACAGTGGCCTCCACACCGTTTTTTCCTGGCATCTGGATATCCATGAAGATAAGTTTGATTTCCGGGTGCTCTTTGATTTGTTCGATAGCCTGGTTGCCGTTGGCTGCTGTGAAAACTGTGACCTCCATCTGTTCAAGAAAGGTCTTGAGGAGTTTTTGGTTGATGGGGTGATCGTCTGAGACAAGCACATCGCAAGGAAAGCTTTTCTGGGACTTTTCCTCTGGTTTCGCCGTCGCAATCGGTTTCGCTTCTACTTTAGCGACTTCAAGGTCAAGGGAATTCGACATTCCTTCGTTCAGTATTTTTGCCAGAAGATGACGTTTTATCGGTTTGTAGAGATATCCGTTGAACCAGTCGAGCATCTTCATTTTTGCCTCACCGCCCATCTTTCCTTCCGGGACGATAAGATAAAGCAGGGTGCTGTTTATTTCTCGGTCTGCGTTTATCTCCGATGATACACGCCAGCCGTCCATTACAGGCATTATCATGTCGATAAGGGCTATTTTGAAAGGAGCCTTTGACTTTGCCGCAAGCCTGAGCATATCCAGGGCTTCCTCACCTGAAGAAGCAGACCATACGTTGGTAAGGCCCAGACTCTTGAACTTGTCCAGAAGACTTTTCCTGGCAAGCTTATGATCGTCCACGATAAGAATCTTAATATCCTTTGGAATATCGACTATGGCTTCAGGAACCTTCCTCTCTGGTGTGTCAGGACATATCTCCAAAGGAAGCCTGAACCAGAAAATTGATCCTCCGTCAGGGTTGTCTTTTATGCCTATTTCGCCTTTCAGAAGCCCCACCAGATTCCGGCAGATGGAAAGTCCAAGGCCTGTTCCACCGAATTTGCGGGAGGTGGAGGCATCTGCCTGGGTGAAGTCTTTGAAGATAAGCTCCTTCTTTTCGTCTGGAACACCTATTCCGGAGTCCATAACCTCAAAGAGCAGGTATTTATTGTCTTCTGTAGCTGAAAGCTTTACACAAATATATCCGTTTGATGTGAATTTACAGGCATTTTTTACAAGGTTCAGCAGCAGCTGCTGTATCCTGGTGGGATCACCCCATACGGAGGAGGGGATTGTATAGTCTATATCCGTTATTATCTCAAGTCCCCTGTTGTGGGCTTCCATGCTTATTAAATCTACGGTGGATTCTGTGACTTCTATGGGATCAACGGGGATTCTCTCTATTTTGAATTTACCGGAGCGTAATTTAGAAAAATCAAGAAGATCGTTTACCAGCGAAAGAAGTATGTCTGCACTGAATTTTATCTGCCTGATATATTCGGACTGCTCTTCGTTGAGATTGGTGTCCCCGAAAAGCTCCAGAGTACCTATAATCGTCTGTATAGGAGTTCTGAGCTCATGTACGGCATTCGCGAAGAAAACTCCCGAAGTGAGATTTGTTTCTGCCATTCTGTTTCCTCCTGATGTATCAGTTAGCGGCGAGGAGTATTTCCCTCACTTTTTGCAGGAGGGCTTCTGGCTTCTGAGGCTTCACAAGATAACTTCTTGCGCCCAGGCTTAGAGCTTGTATTACGACTTCCCTTTGTGTCGCACTTGAGTAGACGATGATAGGAGCCTTGTAATTCCTGTTGTGAAGGTTTGTTATTATATCAAAGCCGGAAATTCCAGGCATAAAAATATCTAGTACAATAAGATTATAATTGTGTGTGGAGATTTTGTTCATAAACTGAATGCCGGAATTGAAGATGTCAGTGTCGGCGTTTATCCTTGCGAAGGTCGCCTGAAGAATCTGCTGTATAACCGGATCATCGTCTATGACCGCAATCTTTATTCTGTTGCTGGACTGGTCCTGGTCCTGGTCTGAGCCTGGAAGCTCTGATTGGAAGCGCATCTCTGCTGTTGCCGTGTAGTTGTTTTTAGAGGACGACAGAATCCTTTCATTTATAAGCTGGAGCATATCGGTGGCAATGCCTTCTCCCAGCAGCTCCGGAAGGACGGTGGAGATGGAATCTGCGACGACTATGCCTTCGTATTCCTTATGCCCTTCGAACAGTTGTTTTGTGAACTCATCCATAGTAAGGATTTTTATGTTTTTTCTGCTGATGTGCTGTGCGTTCAGGATGTTCTCCATCATGAATTCCAGGTTGGAGCCGTCTACGAAGGAAAGAGACAAATCAGACATCATTATGATGACTTTCGGATTTTGAATCTTGTTGTTTGTTATAAGCTCCGCAATGTTGTATTTCAGCAGAGAAAGCTTTTCACGGTTCAGGCCTTTAGCTATCTCGATGAATATCACGTTTTCGTTCTGATGCAGTTCAAGGATGCAGTCCGTCGTGTCTAAGGAGAAATTTGTCCGTAGTGCACGACCTATGGCCTCAAAGAAAAGGTCGAATTTTATAGGCTTGCTGAAATATTTTGTAATTTTATATGGGATGAGGGATTGTATCTGTTCTTTCTCCAGTTTCGGGCCTGCCATGATAATTGGGATCTGCCCGGTATTAGGATTTGACATTTTTTTATCTAAAAAATCGATTGTATCATCGAAATTATCTGTTATATTAATAATTATAAGGTCATGAAGTTGTGAGACGAGTTTCGTGAAAGCAGTGTTTTGTCCTTGTATGATTTCAACTTCTATGTTCTCTTCCTTAAGTTTTTCCTTAAGGTATTCCCTGAACAGAGGCGTTGCATCTACTATCAATACATGTTTCATATAGTCTATGATACTTCATGTTGCCCATAGTTACAAGCAATATTTGAGTTAATGACCTTTGTACGACCGATAAAAGGGCTTGAATATGGATTAGGGAGAGTTTTTTATCTTAATGGAGGTATGTATTAATGAAAAAAGCTTATGTTTTCCTTGCTGATGGTTTTGAGGAGACTGAGGCTGTCTTTCCTGCGGATATTCTGAGGAGAGCTGGTATTTCTGTGGCTTTGGTTTCATGTACTGAAGCCAAGACTGTGATCGGAGCTCATGGTATAGCCCTTGTGTGTGATACAACTCTTGAGGAGGTCAAGAAATCACCTCTGCCTGATGCAGTTATTCTTCCTGGTGGTATGCCGGGTGCTGTGAATCTTGCGCAGAACGATGGAATCCGGGCCTTCGTTACCTCCATGAACGAGGAGAAGAAAATAATAGCCGCTATCTGTGCCTCTCCTGCCGTGGCTTTTTCTGCTTTCGGTATGCTGAAGGGCAGAAATTATACATGTTATCCGGGAATGGAAAAAGAAATTCCAGAGGAGCTTAACGGAAACTGGAAGGAATACAGTGTCGTAGTCGACGGGAATCTGGTGACTTCAAGAGGACCTGGAACTGCAGGTGAGTTCGGTTTCTCCCTTGTAGACGTGATGATCGGGGATGGAGCCTCTTGCAAGCTGCGCCAGGGAATGTTGTGCGAGTAACCCATACTCGTAACTGAAAAGCTTTTTAAAGTTAAAGTCTGAAATCCAGAAAAGGGGGATTCGCTACGAGCGTCAAACGCGTTTTTTCCAGCGAGCTTCCCCCTCTTGAACTTTTAGAACTCTGCCAGACCCGGTGCTCTTGGGAATGGGATTACATCGCGGATGTTTGCCATGCCGGTCACGTAACGCAGCAATCTTTCGAAGCCCAGACCGAAGCCTGCATGAGGAACTGTACCGTATTTACGGAGCTCCAGGTACCACCAGTAATCCTCTGGTCTCATACCCAGCTCTATTATGCGCTTGGTCAGCTTCTCAAGGTCAGATTCGCGCTCTGAGCCTCCGATGATCTCACCCAGTCCCGGGACAAGAACGTCCACTGCACGGACTGTCTTTCCGTCCGGATTTGCCTTCATGTAGAAGGCCTTTATTTCCTTAGGATAGTCGTATACCATTACAGGCTTCTTGAAAACCTGCTCTGTAAGATAGCGTTCGTGCTCTGTCTGCAGGTCGCAGCCCCAGAAGGCCTTATATTCAAACTTGTCGTTGTTCTCTTCCAGTTTCTTCACGGCATCCGTGTAAGAGATGCGGACGAACTCAGAATCCCTTACGTGTGTAAGTGTCTCGATGATTCCGGGCTGTACCCTCTGGTCGAAGAACTTCATATCCTCCGCGCACTTTGTAAGGGCGTGGTTCAGAAGATATTTTATGAACTCTTCCGCGATGTCCATGTCGTCTTCAAGCTCGAAGAAAGCCATTTCCGGCTCGACCATCCAGAACTCCGCAAGGTGGCGCGGTGTGTTTGAGTTTTCGGCGCGGAATGTCGGTCCGAATGTGTATACGCGAGAAAGGGCTGTCGCATACGTTTCTGCCTCAAGCTGGCCGGAAACGGTAAGGCTCGCCTTTTTGCCGAAAAAGTCTTTGCTGTAGTCAACAAGCTCGGCAGCTTTTGCCGGATCCATGCCTTTCGCGCCGGCTTTAATGCCGTTCTCTGCGATGCGGTTCAGGTCGAGTGTCGTAACCTGGAACATCTCGCCCGCGCCCTCGCAGTCACTGCATGTGATAAGCGGTGCGTTGAAATAGAAGAATCCTCTTTCCTGAAAGAACGTGTGCACTGCATACGCCATTTCGCTTCTCATGCGGCCAACGGCTCCGAACATGTTCGTGCGGGCGCGGAGATGCGCCTTTTCGCGCAAAAACTCTACCGAGCATCCTTTTTTCTGGAGCGGGTAGTCCTGCGGAGAAATGCCCAGAACTTCGAGCGTGAATAGCGTAACTTCAACAGCCTGGCCAGATGCCGGGGACGGAATGAGTTTTCCTGTCGCGCGGACGGAAGCTCCTGTCGTCACTTTGGCGAGCATGGCTTCCATTTCGGGCGTGCCAGCAACAGCTGCGTTGGAATTGGAATTATTATTATTTGAGGCATTATTGCCGTTATTTGCGTTGTTCGCGTTTGCGTTTTCGCGGTCGTAAGTCAATTGAATGGCGGCAAAACAAGAACCGTCATTAACCTGCACAAAAACTAAGTTTTTGGAATCGCG
>JAILBN010000078.1 GCA_024680915.1 Treponemataceae bacterium
CCCCTCGCGCCTGTGCGAACAAGGTAGCACCCAGGAAGGCAGCGAGCCCCGGGGCACCCCCTGTGCACCACGCGAGTGTCAAGCTCCCCACGGACAAATCGGCAGCGAGCAAAAAAAAAGCCCCGTATTCAAGGGCTCTCCCAAGTGTCCCATACCGGGATTCACTTCGCAGAACCTTGCCGGAGCTTTCTTTACAGGCAAAGAATTCTAACGGCCTGTCTTGAGGTCATAGGTGTTGGGGACATAGACACTCTGGTCAGAAACCTCCACACCATTCCATTTCTTTGCTCTTTCCAAATCTATCTCATAATTCCACTGAGCCTGCATGACAGCAAGGTTCTGGGCGATTTTCTGATTCTCGTAAGCCTGAGCATCCGCACGGATTTTCTTGGCCTCAGCCTCACCATTGGCCCTGGCGACTTCAGCCTGAGCGTCACTCTCAGCAGCCTGCCTTCTGGCCTCTGCCTCTTTTACAAGCTTCTGAGCCTGGGCTGCGGCAATCTCCGCCTCCTGCTGGGCAATCTGAACCTGCTGACGCCTGTTTGCAGTCTCTTTGATCTGCTTATCGTAATCATCAGACCAATCAATATTCACGATGGATACACTCTCAATGGCTATAGGCATATCCGCAAGGCGCTCCTTAAGACGATTCTCAGTTTTCAGAGAAATAGAAGTAAGGCTTCCCACAAGTTCCGTGACTGATATTTTTGAGACTTCATCCTTAATTATCTCCTTAAGAGGAGTTGAGATTCTCTCGAAAATTATCTCCTTGTTGCTGTATTTAAGAGTCGTCTCATACAATTCCTCCGGCTTGTATTTCCAGAACAACTCATAATCAACGCCGATTGTCTGCTGGTCAGAAGTGAGGGCACCATCAGTTCCTATGCCCAGACTCTTTTTATACTGGACAGGAGTCATATCATACTTCTTTATTGACTGCAGGAAAGGAAGCTTGAAATGAAGACCAGAATCAAGAATATCCTCACTTGGTTTTCCCAATGTGATGATAACACCACGTTCTGTAGGTCCCACTGTAGAAAAACAATTCAAAATAACCACAAGCAGAACCAATATGACTACTACGAAAACTGCGAATTTCCCAATTTTTTTATTCACAAATATCCTCCTATAGGTAAAATAAAGTGAAAGTTAGCGTATTATACATCATATACGGAAACTTATAAAGCATTATATTTTTACAATAAAACAATTTTCTCTTTTTATTGATATCTTGACCCTTTTTTAGTTTTTCTGTATACTAGCCAAAGTTGACGGAACGTAGCGCAGCTGGTAGCGCGTCTGCTTTGGGAGCAGAATGTCGCAGGTTCAAATCCTGTCGTTCCGAAGAAAGGGAAAGCTCCATCGTCAGATGGGGCTTTTTCTTTTTTCATGCCTAGACAGGATTTGATTCGCGTGGAGGATTTCTTATACAAGCGAAGCGAAGTTATGAAATCCGACTGCAATACCTTTTAAGAACAAGGCCTCCAACAGGGGGCCTTGATAAGGAGGAAAAATTGCGAGCAGTGCGCAGCAATTTTGACGAGGCGGGTCCGGAGTACCAAATCCTGTCGTTCCGATTATTTGAAAGCTTCATCGTAAGATGGGGCTTTTTCTTCTGCAAACTACGGGTCGTTTCACTCGAAACGCTACTTTGACCCGTAGTTTCGCAAGATTGGAGCAGAAGTTTTGCTGCACAATGGTAGGGGGTTAGTGGCACGAAGAGATAGCACTTGACTGCACAAAGCGCATAAGCTTGCTTGTGCCAGGGGCATAATTTTGGCTCTAGAAAACTCTTTCAGTCCCTAAAATCGCTTTTTCTTCTGCAAACTACGGGTCGTTTTACTCGAAACGCTACCTTGACCCGTAGTTTCGCAAGATTGGAGCAGAAGTTTTGCTGCACAATGGTAGGGGGTCAGTGGCACAAAGAGATGCGCTTGACTGCACAAAGCGCATAAGCTTGCTTGTGCCAGGGACTGGAGCACCGCCGAAGGCGAAGCCCGCAAGCACGATAGCAACGGTACGAGCGCGAGGGGGTGGAGGGGCTGGCGCAGCCAGTTCCGTAGCGATGGCTATGCCGAACCTAGTTCGGCTTAGCCATGCGGAGGAATGAGCCGCGTAAGACGGCGAACCCCGGAAGACCCGACCCGACGTTCAGCTTTGCTGACCGTCGGGCGCGCCCTTATTATCTGTCTATTTGTTCAAGGACCATCATTTTTCCGGATCGAAGCGTTCGAAAATCGGGATGCTGCCGCAACGTTTGCATTCATCGAAATCCGCTTTTGAAGCTATTGTCCAGGAGAACTCTTGTGCGCCCTTCTTATCAACTGTATGACGGCAGGCTTTCACATTCCTGTCCTCATATTTATATGCGATAAAATCAGGTTTCGTCAGAACCCCAAAGGAAAGTCTCGTCAGCAGACCTCGTTGCCAGGAGGGCAGATTCTCTGGTCTTTTTATGAAATCCTGCGCCAGCTGCCCGCGCATCACATCCGGTCGCAGCTTTTTAACGGCGAGGACGCAACGGGGGTCAAAGGACTCAATGCAGAAAGAGCCTTTGTAACTGTCCAGGCGGGTCATGACTGCAGAAGCAAGGCTCTTGTAGTTTCCCCGGAAGGATTTCAGCTCGATTATCAGCGGAACCTTGCCGTCCACCAGCTCCAGAACCTCATCAAAAGAAGGGATCTGCTCTTCGCTGCCTTCCAGACGCAAGGTCTTAGCCTCATCCAGGGTCAAATCCTCAAGATAGCCCTCGGCTCCTGTGCAGCGTTTCAAAAGCTCATCGTGGAAAACCATCAAAGAAGCATCTTTCAGGAGATGGACATCAAACTCCATCCCCCACCCTCTTTCAATGGCACGTTTGAATGCGGCTATGGAATTCTCAGGAATCCGAGGTTTATCGTGGTATCCTCTGTGGGCAAAAATCTGTTTTTGAAAAACAGGAAGGAGAGGATGACCTGTCCTGCAAGAAAGGTGTTCTTTCATTTTATAAACCTCGTCAATAAATCAAATGATATCAGCCTAAGCTTTTGCCAATGGCGCCGAAAACCAAGCCTCAAATGCGTCGCAAGCCCCCGACCCCACGGCAGCCAGCCGAAAAGCACTGCTATCACAGAGGCGCAAAACCGAAGCCCGCCAAAAGCCAAGCCGCAAATGCGTCGCAAGCCCCCGACCCCACGGCAGCACGCCGAAAAGCGCCGAAGCAAGCCGAAAGCGGAAACGCAGTCCCGCCACGGCAGCAAGCCGAAAAGCACTGCACCTACGACTTGGACGGCGACCGCTGAGCCTCCAGATGATGCGAAAGTATCCCGTCAGCTTCAAAAGCCTCAGTCATCCATATCTTCGTATGCTGAAAGCCCTTTCTTCGCCTCCGGAGCAGAATCCCCGTGCTTTACGAAAAGCATAGTCACAAAACTAAGAGAGACGAAAAGCGCCGCATAAGGGAAAAGGACTTTATAATCCACACTGCGCATAAGAGTTCCTGCGAAAATAGGAGTGATAATCTGAGCGGCCATGGAGGCTGTATAATAGTAGCCGGTGAACTTACCCACATCAGACCCCTTGCACATCTCTACGACCATAGGCAGGGAATTCACATTTATAGCAGACCAGGCAAGGCCCACAAGAGCGAAAACAATGAACATGACAGCATTTATGCTGTTATACATAGTCGTAAGGAAAAAACCAGCCGCAAAGCAAACCGCAAGAAGGATGATACCAGCCAGAATAGTCTTTTTACGCCCGATCCTAGAAGCGACCACTCCGATCGGGATATAGGACACAATGGCTCCGCCTGTGGCTATAAGAAGACAAGTACTTGCCCCGCCAAGCCCCTGCCCCATAACCTTATCAACATAGGTGGTGAACCAGGTGGTAACTGCATTGTATCCGGCGAACCATAAGGCTATGGAGGCCAGCATGAAAAGAAGGGAGAGCTTGACTTTGCGGGGAAGAACCTCTTTTCCGCTTTCATCGCTTACCGCAAGGTTCCACTCCGGATGTTTATCCTCAAGGGCCCTATTCTCTGCAGCAAGCTTAGGTTCCTTTATAGTAATGTAAAGAACAACGATGCTTATCACCATGATTCCTGACACAACTATAAAAAGAGGCTGATAATTAACATGAATAAGACCGGCAGTCTTTGAATTAGGATACATGACAGCAGCTACAGCCAGGTAGATTATGCCTCCCAGGGCACCCATCAAATTGATTATAGCATTCGCCTTTGAACGAAGAGGCTTGGGTGTCACATCAGGCATAAGGGCAACAGCCGGAGACCTGTACACACCCATAGAGAAAAGGACCACTCCCAGCCCTACTATAAAGAGGATGAACATAGCCGTGGAAGGATTCGCCGCATAACTGTTGTCAAAGAAGGGAAGGATATTCAGGAAGGTGACCGCACACGCCGTCCCTATTATTATGAAGGGCATTCTCTTTCCTATTTTCGTATTGGTCTTGTCGGAAAGAGTCCCGAAAAAAGGAAGCAGGAAGAGGGCCAGGATATTGTCTATTGCCATTATGAAACCTGACCAAGTCTCGTTCATCTTGAAGGTTTTTGTCAGTACAAGAGGAATAACATTGTCGTACATCTGCCAGAAGGAACATATGGACAAAAATGCCAATCCCACAAGAATAGTTCTTTTATTATTCAGCTTCATTTTTTTTCTCCTGATATACTTATAAACACCAAAGCCAACCCGACTCTCGGATCACTATGGGAGTATTCACTGATATTATTGTATTACAGGTGACTTGGAAAGTAAACGAAAAAAAAGAAAAGAAACCAATTGACTAAAAATTCTCTTTTGTATATAGTATCACTCACACGGGCGATTAGCTCAGCTGGGAGAGCACCTGGTTTACACCCAGGTTGTCGGGGGTTCGATCCCCTCATCGCCCAAAGCGTCTTGGTTTTCAAGACGCTTTTTTTTTGCACGAAAAAGTTTTTCCACAAAAAAAGGAGGGGGAAAGCCTTCCCCCTGCGTCGCACTCCGTTGCGACGACACCCCCTTCTCCTAAAAGGGCTTACGCCCTCTTAAAATCTCCCCTCAAGGGCGTTCATCCCTATGCTCGACCACCTCAAAGCCCGGAGACTCCTTGACCCTTTGAAAGGGAATACTCTCCACATAAAGCTCCAGCTGAGTGTGACTCTTAAGGATCTGAACATAGTCATCAATACCCGTCCATTTTTTCTCGGATATCACTCCGAAGGGCTTAATTTTCTCAAGCTGTGTCACATCGTGCATATCGCTGCCGGCCGTACAGCAGAAATCATATCTCTTTATATAATCATCACAGCGGTCGTCCTCGAATTTTGAGTTCCCGAAATTATGACGTTCTATGGCATCCACGCACCAAGGGTACAAGTCTATTCCGTCCTGGTAGCTTCTTTCCCTATAAGGGTGGGCCTGTACCACGGCCCCTCCCCCGTCTCTCACCAGCCTGTACTGCTCAGCCCGGGTCGCCGTGACAATCTCAGGATGGACATAAAGCCAGGCCTTATCCAGCCCGTAAATAAGATACTCATCGTTCCCAAGACGGGTCTCAAAGCCGAAAAAAACGTCCAGTCCCCCCTTCAATCCAGCTTCGTAAGCCCTCTCATAGCCGGATACGAAAGCATCAACCTGCTCCTTCCATGGAAGGGAGCGGTCCACCGCACAATTGCCGTTGAAGAAGTGGTCTGTCACAATAATACCGGTGAAGCCCCTGTCCAGATATGGTTTTATATAATCCTCAGGAGCCGTAACCCCGCATTTTGATCCTACATTCGTATGAAGATGTGTCTCATAAATATATTTCATCTTTCCCTTCGCCTCCCACCACGAAGCTGATCCCCTCCACAAGGCAGGAAGCGGCCAAGCCTCACAAAGAAAACAGTCTCTTTATCATAAAAAAGCTGCACCCCTTACAAGCGCAGCTTTTTCGAATCAATAATTCTTTTTTACTTGCTTATATCAATGTTGACACCTGTCAGCCCGACGAAGGCACCGGACTTAGCCTCGCTTGAATCAGGATGAGCGATGAGCCATTTGTTGCGGGCCCAAAGAAGCTTGTCTTCCAAGTTCTTTTCCTTTATGGCAGGTTTCTCGGTGTTGGTATCTTTAGGAAGAACGATTATTACGCGGAAGCCGTCCTTTGATACACCAGCTTTCGTAACGGCATTACAAGGAGCATAATGAAGAGTGGTCTCATAAACCTGAACCACCGTGCCCTTAGGAACAGAGAAAGCCTCCACGAGGCTGGTATCAAGCTTACCGTTTTTCACAGCTGAAAGAGGAGCCAGAAGAAGAACTATATCATCAGCAGGAATATTCAGCTCACTTCCGCGGTGATACTCCAGACAATTCAGTTTCGTGTTGTAACCGTTACAGTAACCCACCTGAACAGGCATTCCGCCGTATGCATTCACAGAGAATTCCTCTGCCACAGGCAAGCTTTCAAGCCCAGCATCCCCCGGCTCATAAATTACGGCATCCGCCGGTTTTTTCGTAGTCGCATCAAGCTTTGCAAGAAGCTCAGAGACATCATAACCGTCAAGCACTTTTCCGTACTTCTCAAATGCGTGACTGAATACAGATTTGATTTTCATTTTTTCATTCCTTCCTTTGTTATATGAAAATCTGCAAGAACAGATATGGAACCCCAAATAACTTCCGCCATTCGGGGTAAGACCAAAATCGCGATACACCGCCTATCCTATAAATAAGACAAGTGCATCAAAAAGCAGCTTCCAGCTTTTCCTATGGGAGCCCTTCTGTCTTCAATTATAAACCCTAAAATTCATTTCGGGCAACGGAGAAACTACCTATGTTTAAGCTTGAAGCAGATAAAGATTTCGTAGTATACTCAGCGCAAGTGGTTGCAGAACACAACTATAGAATCCTGGCTGAGCTTATGTACCGGACGGGATCAAGAAAAAAGACGATGAAAAACAGGAGGTTTCTCATGAAAAAACTGACAACAGTAATCTGCCTTTTATTTGCTTTCGCAATTGTCGCAGCACAGTCATTCTCTTTAACCTATTACCAAGAATACGATGAGAAGGGCAACATTACCTGTCAAAAGTTTGCGAACGGCTATGAAACTGTGGCAGAGTACGACAAAAATGGTCAGCAGACATATATCAAAAGCACTCTCAACGGTGAAACAGAAACAGAAGTGGTCATCTCTTACCACAATAACGGCGAGATTAAAACCTGCAAAGTAAAGGAATACGACGAAGAATGGTTTTACGAGCTCGATAAGAAGGGAAACACAGTCTATCTGAAAGAACCGACCGGAATAGAATACTACTACGACAACGATAAATACGGTAGATTGATGTATGCGACATCCTCGGACGGAGCCTTGGTTTTCTTCGCATATACAGATGATGCCTCTTATGCGAAATATATTTATGATAACGAAGAGACCTTCTACACGTTTGATGCTAACGGAAACATCATATCCCAATACACAAAAGGAGAACCTATTTCCCGTTACGACTTAAGCGATTACAGCTACCAGCAGCAGGACACTGACTATAATGAAGAGATTGATGCTGAATACGATTACAATGACTACCACGATGACATGGATTATGCCGAGGATTACGGCTACTATGAGGAAAAAGACAGGCACGGCAACATA
>JAILBN010000130.1 GCA_024680915.1 Treponemataceae bacterium
TAAAAAGGATGTAAAAAAGGCTCAGGAAAAAGCTGAAAAAGCCGGAAAGACCTGGACAGATGCTGATGCAGAAAAGTTCATCAACGGAAAGAACCGCATGAAGCCGGTTGTAGAATACTTTGCTTCAAAGCTTGGAAAGCCAGTTACCTTCCTTCCTGATGCACTTGGTCAGAAGGCTGCAATCGACGCTCTTCCAGAAGGAGCTGTTGCAATGCTCGAAAACGTTCGCTTCCACAAAGAAGAAACATCTAAGGATCCTGCAGAACGCGATGTAATGGCTAAGGAATTGGCTACATACGGAGACATCTTTGTAAACGATGCTTTCGGTACTGCTCACCGCGATCAGGCTTCTACAGCTTCTATCGCAAAGTTCATGCCTGTAGAAAGCGTTGGCGGCTTCCTCATGGAAAAAGAAGTTAAATACATTCAGCCAATGGTAACAAACCCGGAAAAACCAATGACTGCTATTATCGGTGGTGCTAAGGTTTCTTCAAAAATCGCTGTTTTGGAAAGCCTCATGAAGAATGCTTCTACACTCATCATTGGTGGTGGTATGGCTTATACCTTCCTCAAGGCACAGGGACACTCAATCGGTAAGTCACTTGTAGAAGACGACTTCCTTGATACAGCAAAAGACCTTCTTGCAAAGGCAGAAAAAGCCGGAGTTAAGATTCTTCTTCCTGTTGACCATGTTGGTGGTGCAGAATTTGCAGATAAGGACCCGGTTGCAGTTGACGCAGTAGACCTTCCTGACAACCTTATGGGTATGGATGTTGGTCCTAAGACAGTTGCACTTTACAAGGACGCTATTCTTGCTTCTAAGTCTATCGTATGGAACGGACCTGTTGGAGTATTCGAATTCGAAAACTTTGCAAAGGGAACAGAAGCTGTAGCCCGCCTCGTTGCAGAAGCAACCTCTAAGGGTGCTATGACTGTAGTTGGCGGTGGTGACTCAGTTGCCGCTGTAAATAAGTTCAACCTTGCAGACAAGATGAGCCACGTTTCTACCGGTGGTGGTGCTTCCCTTGAATTCCTTGAAGGAAAGACATTGCCAGGTATTGCAATTCTTGCAACAAAATAGATTTTCACACGGACATCAGGCTTTCGCCTGCTGCCGTGTAAAATGTTTAATCTCCCGACAGCCCTGACGGTCTGCGGGAGAAATTAATTTCGACACGACAGTTTTACTGCGTGTCAAATCATAGGACTGTTCTCTTGGGGATGGTTCTTTTTTTTACTTTTTTACCCCTTTATGCTATAATATCTCCATGAAAAAAATCCTTACCCTGATAGCTCTTTTGCTTTTTATTACAGGTGCTTTTGCTCAAACTAAAACCTGGGATGAGCTTTCGGAATTTGAACAGTATGCAATTGCTTTTTCATCCAATCTTTTTCAATTAAACAATTATAATCATCTTGATTTTTCCGCTACATCTCTTTCAGATAAATCAAAGGAAAACTTAAAGGAGCTTCTTGAAGACAGCTGGAGTATTACAGATTATGCTTCTCTTATAAAAACCTATAATGATCTTGTAACCGATGGAGGTATGTCAGGTTCATTTAAAAGTCTTTCGGCACTTTTGGATAAGTATCCTCAAAAAACTGTACTTGAAATTGCTCTTGAAGAACGGCTTACTATTCTTGGCACCTCAAGACTATATTTTGTACGCGACTCACGAGATTTTCTTGGTTTTCATGATATAGAAGCCTGGGATCTTGGACGGGCTATTACACTCCTGCGCTGGGGCATATCAATCGGATATATTCAGCAGGAACAAGCTGTAAGCCTTTGCAAGCCAATAGTAGAAAAGCTTAAAAAAGATTATACATGCTGGTATGATTATATTGATCATTATATTCAGGGAAGGGGCTTTTACGGAGTGTATGACAGCGATTCCTATAATCTTATGAGAAAAGCCATTACTGCAGATGTACAGGCACATAATGATATCCCCTTAGACTCTCTTGTCTTTACAGGCGAAAATGCAGATAAGGAGCATTCTCATACAGGTTATGCCTATACTATTTCTGATATGCCGGATGTAAAAGCCTGGCAGAAGGTACAGCAGCTTTATGTTCAGGAGCAGGATGCACAGACTCTCGCCAGGCTTTGTGAATTTGAAAAAGGTGAGTTTAAAGAGTATTCAGGAATTTTTTTTAGCTGGCATCTGGATTTAGTGAAAAACTACGGAACTTATCTGGAAACTCTGGATTATATTGATTCTATGTCTGCTTATATTGAAACCTTGCCTAAAGATGGAAATGTGTACCAGAAGGCTTTGTCCCGTCAGCTCCAGGCTCTGAATAATACCTGCCAGCCGCAAAGGGCTATTCAAATTGTTTATGGACTTCCGGAATTCCTGCAGCATGATGCCTATATTCTTTATCAATACGGCTTTGCAAATTATATTATGATTTCTTTGTG
>JAILBN010000134.1 GCA_024680915.1 Treponemataceae bacterium
GAACTCCAGCTACCGCAAACTTAACCGCCAGCGAAGCGTGTTCCCAAGTGACCAGTCTCTGCTCAAGGCTTTGTATCTTGCAACTTTTGAAGCAACAAAAAAATGGACTCAGCCGATTCATAACTGGGGCCAGGCCTACGGCGAAATGTGCATAATGTACGAGGGCCGTCTGCCTGACTGAACAAAAAAAGACAACTTCCTGCCAGGGAAGCTGTTTTTTTAAATAACTCTTGATAAAAAATCAGCAGTTATTTATATTCAGAAAAGAAACAGCAGCTGTCAGCTGCTTGCGGACCTTACCCGCATTAAAACTTTTTACCGCAGCCTACTGAATTTACAGAAAGAGCTTCATATCTTCAATTAATTTCCTAAAGAAGTAATCGGAACAACGAGAACCTCGTCTTCTCTTTTATATGCATAGTCGCCTATAGCAGTTAAGACCATTTTAAAACCAGGTGCTTTCATTTTACCAATATCAATATTTTTCTCAAGAGCTTTTAATGTTTTGGCACCTTCTTCAATAAGGTCGTCACCACCTAATTTTACTTCAATCAGTCCATAATTTCCATTTCTAAGATGAACGACAGCATCACATTCCAGATTATTTTTATCCCTGTAGTGATAAACCTGTCCATCAATTGTTTGTGCATATACTCTAAGATCTCTAATACAAAGGTTTTCAAAAAGGAATCCCATTGTTTTAAGATCATTTATTAAATCTTCAGGTCCTAGGCCAAGGCAGGCAGTTGCGATTGAAGGATCTACAAAATATCTGGTATCTGTAGTTCTGATTGCTGTTTTTGAACGTAGGTTTGGATTCCAGGCCGGAGAATCTTCTATAACAAATATCTTCTTTAGTGCGTTCAAGTATTCATAAAGACTTTCTATACTAAAACTGTCAATATCGTTACCTAATATGTCTTTACGTAATTCTTCATATTTAATCTGTGAACCGAT
Source organism: Treponemataceae bacterium (assembly GCA_024680915.1). Lineage (GTDB taxonomy): Bacteria > Spirochaetota > Spirochaetia > Treponematales > Treponemataceae > Treponema_I. The sequence goes on from JAILBN010000134.1 coordinate 958, forward strand.
GTTTCTTGAATAAGAACGCATAAGAAGCTTGGCTCTTTCAGAATTACGATTTTTATTATCAACTCTCGAAATATCGGAGTTTACAACTCCATCATAGTAATCTATGGCTTGGCGTAATGCGATTTTTTTTGAAAGTCCCACGACCTTTGGCCAGCCACCTCGACAAATTAGATATGCAATTTTTTTGAGGTCACATTCATTAGTTTCTGCAATGTCAGTTTCATTTGAAAAAAGCCTTTTAAGCGAAACCTTTCCTGAGGAATCACCTGTTTCCAAAAGAGTCATTGGGCGCATCAAAAGTCTTGTAATTCTACCAGTTCCAGAATGAGAAATATCTTCAAAGGAAGCAGGAACAGCAGAGCCCGTAAGAATAAACTGATTGAATTCGTTTCTTTTATCAATTTCAAATCTAACGGCATCCCACAATTTTGGAGCTAGTTGCCATTCGTCTATCAAGCGTGGTGTTTTTCCTTCCAATAAAAGTGAAGGGTTTAGATTTGCAAGCTTTATATTTTGCTCTTTTTTTGCTGGATCCTGCATATAAAGGTGACTATTTGCAAGTTGTTCAGCAGTAGTTGTTTTTCCACACCATTTTGCCCCTTCTACAAGGACAGCTCCTTTTGCTTCAAGCATTTCTTTGAGAATTGAATCTACAAGCCTTTTGTTATATGCCATGCTTCTATTTTAGATTTCAATACAGATTTTGGCAAGTATTTAATACAGTCTTTGGCGGTTTTTTAATACAGGGTTTGGCAGAATTACGATACGGAATTTGACATAGTTTTGGTATAGAAAATGTTCAGGTTCCGTTTGATGTACAAGAACTTGATCAATTGGAAAAAAATCTGCCGAAATACGGTTTAAAACTTCTCCTCTATGCTATAATTCATCGACTTCATGGGTGAATGTAAATCAACAGAAAAACCTTGCTGCCTTTCATATAATTTCGGTCACTGGCGACAGGAGGAATAATGGACACTCTCACAAAGCCGCAGCGTCACAAGAATATGTCTCATATCAGGGCGACCGGAGGAAGCCTTGAAACCTCCCTGCGCTCTCAGCTTTTCCGCTTCGGCTTCCGCTTCCGTAAGAACGATAAAAGACTTTCTGGCAGCCCGGACATAGTTTTTCCCCACTATCACGCCCTTATCTTCATCAACGGCTGCTTCTGGCATTCCCACGGCTGGAAAAGCGAGAAGTCCCTGCTGAAATCCCCGGTCCTGGAGCAGCCTGTCCTTTATTCCTCCCGCTGTGGTAAATTCCGTATGCCCGGCACCAATCTGGATTTCTGGCAGGAAAAGTTCGACCGTAACCGGGAGAGGGACCTTCGTGACATAAAGTCCTTGCTGGAGGAGGGCTGGCGGGTAGGGGTGGTCTGGGAGTGCGCCATCACCGGACCTAAGCGCCGGGATAAGATTTACGACGTGGCCTCCCATATCTCCCTCTGGCTGGAGGAGGGCTTCGACCAGCCCTTCCGGGAGTTTTATTAGACCATCTTGTCACCAATGAAACTTATTATGCTTTTTTGTGTTATAATTTAAGAGTCGCAGAGAGTCCAAGCACCTCTTCTGCCATAAGTTTTTTAAGGAGAAATTCTTTTATGAAAAAAATCGCCCTTTGTTTTTTTATCCTTCTTGCTGCTTCCTTCCTTGCCTTTTCCCAGGGGAACAAAGCCACCATATCAGTTTCCGGTTCCGGCTCCGTAAGAGTTCCTGCCGATGCTGCAAGACTGACCTTTTCTGTAATCACAAAGGATCCGTCGGCTCTGCTGTCTGTCCAGAACAATGCCTCCAAGATGAACAAGGTTTATGATGCCCTGAAAAAGCTAGGCATAGATGAGAAAAGCATAAGCACCTCCAACTACAGCCTCTACCAAGAGAATATCTACAAGGATGGGAAGAGCGAGCCAGGTGACTATGTTACCTCCAACGATATAGTTGTGGTCCTTGATGATTCGGATAAAGCCGGCATGGTGATAGATACCGCAATATCTGCGGGTGTGAACAGGATGAACGGTATCTCCTTCTTTGTGAAAGATTCCAAGTCAGCCCTTGATGAGGCCAGGATCCTGGCCTTTCAGCAGGCCAAGGATAAAGCCCTTTTATATGCCAAGGAGGCCGGTCGCAAGCTGGGTAAGGTAATTTCCATAGTTGAGGATGGAGGTTATTATCCTGCAACGCGAGAATCTATGGATATGAAGGTGATGGCGACATCGAACACAACGATGATTTCCGCCGGCACGGATGATATCTCAGCCTCCGTTTCAGTGGTCTTCGAGCTGGAATAGGTAAAACGCGCCGCCGCATAGTGTGCCGCCCTGATAGTGTGCTACCCTCATAGTGTACAGTCCTGATAGTGTGCCGTCAGTGAGTGCTTCTGCCAAGTAAGCGCCCCTTAGTGTGCCGCAGCCCACGGCTGTCAAAGCTTCGCGGACATTTTTATAGCGACAAAAGGAAAATGATATGATTCAGATTTTTGGTACAAATAAATCCTTTGACTGTAAGTCAGCCCAGCGCTTTTTCAAGGAAAGGCGCATCCCCTTCCAGTTCGTGGACTTGAAAGAAAAAGCCATGTCCCGGGGCGAGTTCGATTCGGTAATCTCTGCCCTGGCCAGGAGCGAGGGCGGGCGGTCTGCGGCTGTGGATGCCCTTATCGACACTAAAGCCAAGGATTATCCCTCCATTGCCTATCTTGACGACAGCGACAAGGAGGACAAGCTTTTTGATAACCAGGCAGCCTTGATGAAGCTTCCTGTCTGCCGCAATGGAAAAACAGAGGCCAGCTGCGGCATGCAGCAGAAAATTTGGGAGAAGTGGACCTGAACAAAGGATCTGTCTGTAGATATCCCGCACCCAGAAGAAAAAAATACAGCCGGGTCCCCGTTGACCCGGCTTGTCTTTTTCTTACATGAAAAGTCCTTTTTGTTTGAAGCATCCATACCGGACGAGCCGGGGGAGTTTCCTTCCCGGCTGGGGGTGTTTGTCATCAAACTTTGAACTGATTAATCTGTACACTTATTTCATCTATAGACTCTTTCAGTTTTCCGGATATCTCATTCAATGAAGAACCAGTCTCATTGATTCTCTTTGCTCCGACGGACATTTCATCCATACTCTGCTTCATGACCAAGGTACTGTCCTGCAAGTTTTTGACCTCATCAAGAATCTGTTTGTTTCCTTCTGCCATCTCATGGCTTGCAGTTCGTACTTCAACCGTACTGTCGTTCATCTGATGAAGAGCCTCGTTTATCTGCTGTGAACCGATAGTCTGTTCTTCCATGGCAGCTTTTATAAGGCGTACGACTTCATCCGTCTCTTTGATTGCGTTCGTAACGGAGACGAATGCCTTGTTGGATTCATTAGATGCTATAACGACCTGTGCGATAGATTCCTTTATACCATTAAGCTGGTTTCCAATAGTCTTTGACTGGGCAGTTGAAGTCTCAGAAAGCTTCCTGATCTCATCTGCGACGACGCTGAATCCCTTACCTGCGTCACCCGCATGGGCTGCCTCTATTGCGGCATTCATAGCCAGCAGGTTGGTCTGCTCAGCGATATTCGAAATAACCTGGTTAGCTTCCTGAAGCATCTCTGATTGGGTGACTATCTGCTCAACCTTCATGCTTACGTCTTCCTGCTTTGAAGAACCGTTCTGGGTGTCTGTCATAAGCTTGTCGAAGGAAGCTGCCATCCTGTCTACGGATCTGTTTACGGACTCGATGTTGCCCATCATTTCCTCGACCGCGGTGGAAGCACCAGTCACTCCATTGGCCTGGTTTTCGATAAGGCGTTCAAGGGAGGCTATGTTGGAAGCGATCTGATTAACGGCTCCGGCTGTCTCCTGGACACTCTGGCTCTGGGTGTTGATCTGCTGGTGTACGCTCTCAATGTTCGCTATGACTTCCTCAATAGATGCGCTGGTTTCCTGTGTGCTGGCGTCCATGGCATGGCCTGTCGCCTCCAATGTATTCTCTGACTGCTTTATCTTGGAGATAATGCCCTGCAGCTTCTCTGTAAAGCTGTTGAAGCCGATTACCACATGGCCTATTTCGTCTTTTGTCTTTACTTCTATACGCTTGGTAAGGTCGGCATTGCCGCTTGCTATATCATTTATGGCTGTGCTTACTGATTTCAGCGGTCTTACCAGCACCGCCACGAATAGGATTATTATTATGGTAGAAAGAGCAAGCGTTATCAGAATACTGATGATGGTGAAATTCATCATGTGTTTGACCGGCTTGAAATAGAAATCATAAGGAACTGCATAAAGGATAGACCATGTCGTGTTCGGTATGGTGTTGTATCCGGCTATGATCTTTTCTTTAGTACCTGGATAGGTAATTATCTCCCTTGAGGTGTTACCTGCCAGAAGATCCTTCTTCTTGGCTGCGAATTCCGGAGAATTGAACAGAGCCGCGTTGTCTATGAAAGTCTCGCCTTCATTCTTGGCAATACCAAAAAGATGTTCAGTGGTACGTGCTATAAGAGTAGGATGGTGTCCTATACCCACATCTATATCTTTTACCAGGGTTTTGAAACCTTCTCCGTTCACTATGGCGACTATAGCGCCGACGACCGCACCGTCCGCATTAAAAACAGGAACAGCGTAGCAGACCAATATCTGAGTCTCAGTATCAAGGTCCTGCATGCTGGATCCGTCTTCCGCACGGCCTTCCATATCCTCAACACCCCAGATCATGGGGTCTGTTATGAATTCTTTTCCGTTTATAGCAGCCTGGACGTAATCAAGGTCGCTGAAATCAACTTTTGTTCCGTCGCCATATATCGTATAACCGTTTTTATCATAGAAGGCGACCATGATGTATGTTTCGGGGTTGCTGAAGGCTAAATTTATGAGCTGACCGCACTTTTCCTCAAGGGATACATTCTCGTCAGTATAGAAAGGTAACTTTGCTATAGATCTCAAAGACTCAAGATATTTCTCATTTAAGTCAGATATCTGGGTCTCAGTTTTGGAGGTGACTACATCCAGAGTGCTGCTGACAGTCTGATCTATCATCTTCATTAATTGTTGGAATGTAAAATAATTCTGAAGGATGATGGCAATCAGAATATTGATGATTACGACAAATAGAATCTTAGATCGAATGCTTTTCATTGAAGTAACTCCTTATATTTCTAGTATATGTTCAATTGTTAAAAAATGCAATTAGAGATTTTGAAGATTTTGGTGATTTATGGATAAAAAATATAAAATTGAATAAAATATTACGATTTTTTTCTACAAGATGAGTTTCACGAAAAAATAAAAAAATTTAAAAAAAATTTGCAGAATAGAATTTTATGATGTAGACTATATTAAAATAAAGCTAATTGTTTCTTTAAGCATGTAAAGCTGATAAAAAACAGTTCTTTATTAAAAATGTACCGGTTGTGCCGTGGCATTAATATAATTCGGAGGTTATTCTGATGAAGAAGTTTTTAGTAGTTCTTTTGTTGATTTCTGTGTGCGCCGCAGGAATTTTCGCCCAGGATTTTGAGCTGCCAGATGGACAGTGGTCTTGGGTAGATGAGAAATGGAATGCCGAATGGGTATTTGATTTCGATAACATGGAAGTCATCCTCAAGGATTTGACAAAGGGTAACGTAGTTTATACTTTCACAGAGGATAATATTACAGATTTCGATTATGATGTGCTTGATGGTGGAGCAAACCTTTCTATCTGGTGCAAGTGTCCTGATACATATCGTGCTTATAAGTTCACTTCAAGACTCGATCTTGATCTTGAAATGATTATTGATCCTGATTGGACGGATGATCAGTACAAGACAACGCTCAAACTCAAATAAATAAGACACCTGGTGGATGCTTCTTGCGCCACTTATGTCCGAATCGAAAAACCGGCTGTCGTTGAATCTGTATCGAGGCCGGTTTTTTATTTATCTGCCTGTGGTCAATACTCTCAGGCAATTACTGGCAAAAGTCCAGAAAAAATATATACTATATTTATGGCCCGGGATAAGAAAAAAATAATCGGCTTTGTATTCTTACTATTTGTTTCTTTGATTCTCATGGGGTTTTATTCTGTCCTTTTCCGCTCTCAGAAGGATATCTCAGAGGCGGAGCTTCGCACCTTGCAGAAAATTCCTTTTTTTTCTTTTGACAAATTTATGGATGCCTCCTTTCAGTCTGAGATGGATCAGGCTGTCTCTGACCAATTCCTTTTTTCCGGTGAAATAAAGCAGCTCGTAAAGGATTGGGATAATTCCCTGGTATCTTATACAAACCGTATTTTCCGCCCCCTTGCGGTCCGTCCCTCTCCTGTGACTGACCTTCAAGAAGCTGCCGTAGGTGAAGATTCTGCCGTAGGTGAAGGAGCCGCAAGTGGCGCCCCTGTAAATGCCGCACCCGTCAATGCAGCTGAAGACTCAGCCGCCGCAGGTGGGAAGCCAGCCGAAACAGGGCAGACCATCGTGGCGGCTGAAGCCGCAGCTGTAAGTGAAGTCACCGGTGCTGTAAGCGCAGCCATAAGTGACACCGCTTCTTCTGTAGCCACCGCTTCCGCAAGCTACGGAGCCGCAAGTGAAGCCGCAGCCATAAGTGAAGCCGCAACCACAGGTGACACCGCTTCTCCGCCTTCCTCCCCGGCGGCTTCCATGTCAGCGGTCTCTGCCCAGCCGCCCCTGAAGCAGAAATACGACTATATCTATACTGAAGTAGTCTCCAAATACTTATACAAACTGGATGAATCCGGGTACATAATTCAGAAGGCCTCTGATCCGGACACATATGATTTCGACCTCTATTCAAAAGAAATGCTGGACAGGGTCACTTATCCTAAATATCTTTATTTCATAAACTCCAGCATGTCCTTTGATTTCCGTGACCCGCAGAAGTATGATCCCTTCAGCGTCATAAAAGAGAATTTCAGCATGGACGCTTATGCCCAGCTGGAATTCAATAATTTCGAAGAGTACAAAAAGCTCTTCTATCAGACGGACCATCATTGGAATTACCGTGGCTCTTATGAAGGCTACAAGCAGTGCATGAGGATGCTTGAGGGCGATGACGTTGAGCTGCTCCAGCCCAAGGCCACCCACACATACCCCACGATCTATAATGGTTCTCTGGCCCGGGACAATGCGATAAAGTGCTCAACGGAGCTCTTCACCGTATACGAATTCGACATTCCTCCCTACAAAACCTATATCGACGATGAGGAAGCCGTCTACGGTTACAGGTATCTTTATGAGTCTGACGAGGACTTTCCCCACAATACCTATTCCAATCACTACGGAATGTATTATGGGGATGATCATGCAAAAGTCGTTTACGTTTTCGATAATCCCGATGCCCAGAGCCTTCTGATCCTTGCGACTTCCTATTCCAATGCGGTGAACGAGCTTATTGCCAGCCATTATAAAGAGACCCATATCCTTGATTTCCGTCATTACAGGAAAAAATACGGGGAGGCTATAGATGCCCAGTCCTATATGGAAGAGAACAAGCTGGACAAGCTCCTTATAATCGGTGATATCAGTTCTTTGGGACACAAGGTGAGGTAAGCATGGTTTTCAGCAGCATGGTCTTCATATTCATATTTCTCCCTGTCGTAGTCCTACTTTATTATATTTTCCCCTGGCGGGCTTGGAGGAACACTCTTCTATGCTTATCCTCCCTTATTTTCTATGCCTGGGGAGAGCCTCTGTACGTTTTCCTGATGCTCCTGTCCGTCCTGCTGAATTATTTCTCCGGCCTTCTCCTCAACAGGATTTCCGGGAAAAAGACCGCTGCTCTTGTCCTCTCACTTTCCGTGCTTCTGAACCTTTCAGCTTTGTTCTTCTTCAAGTACGCGGATTTTTTTATAAGCAATATAAACAGCCTCTTCTCCCTGGATATAAAGACTGTGAATCTTCCTCTTCCCATAGGAATAAGCTTCTACACTTTCCAGGCCTTGTCCTACGTGATAGATGTCTACCGGAAAAGGATAGAGCCCCAGAGGAACCCCGTTTACCTTGCTATGTATATAGCCTTTTTCCCCCAGCTGATAGCCGGCCCCATAGTCCGCTACACAGACATAGAGAAAGACATAAATGACAGGAAGGAGTCCTTGGAATGCTTTTCTTCCGGGCTGATCCAGTTTTTTTTCGGTCTGGCTTCAAAGGTCATCCTGGCCAACAACCTGGCTGTTTTCGCCGATTCCGTTTTTTCTGACTTTTCGGAAGCAGATTCCCTGATAATGTGGCTTGCTGCAGCCGCCTACATGCTGCAGATCTTCTTCGACTTCGCGGGCTACAGCATCATGGCTATCGGTCTGGGCCGTATGTTCGGCTTTTCCTTCCCGGTGAACTTCAACAAGCCCTATACGGCACTTTCCGTAACGGATTTTTGGAGACGATGGCATATAACCCTTTCCTCCTGGTTCCGTGATTATGTTTATATCCCTCTGGGGGGTAACCGCTGTCATCCAGCCCGCCATATATTCAATATACTTGTGACCTGGCTTCTGACGGGCTTTTGGCATGGAGCCGAATGGAATTTCATTATCTGGGGACTTTACTATGCCTTCTTCCTCATAATAGAGAAATATCTTTTCTCCAGGTTCATGAAGTCCAGGGTTTTCTCCGCCATATACAGGCTTTTTACTCTTTTCATAGTCCTTATAGGCTGGGTCATCTTCCGTGTGGAGAACCTGGGGGAGCTTGGCCGGGTTCTTAACCTGATGTTCTCTTTCCGGGCTGAGAATACTGCCCTTTATATAGTTGAGCACGCCGCGGATTGTGGAAGAATCTTCTATATGATTCCCGGAATCCTTGCCGCAAGCTCCTTTCCTGGCTTCATCGCCGGAAAAATAGGCAGAACCCTTTCTCCATCCTGCTTCCTTGTGCTTAAAGCCCTTATCGCCTTCATTCTTTTCCTGCTCTCGGTAATGTTTTTGATAGCATCCTCCTACAATCCCTTCATATACTTCCGGTTCTGAGGCTTTTTTTGACTCCCCCTGCCATTGACAGCAAAAATAAACCTCTTTATTCTAGTAGGCGTATGAACAAAATAGTAAACAGGATAATTCTTATATTTTCAATTTTGTCACTTCTTTCCTTATTATACTCCTGTGACGGAGACGGACAATCTGCAAGCATAGAATCTGAAAAAATGTTTTCTTTGAGATATGGAAGCTTTGAAGATGAGACAAAGCTCTACTATGTGAAAGACGGTGCGGATTTCGCTTCTGAAATTTACATGAGGGACGGCCTTTTTTATATTTCCGACAGCAACTCCAAAAAGGTGATGTCCTTCAGTTCTTACGGGGATCTTCTTGCTGTCTTTTTCAACACAGACACGAACCCGGTTCCTTCCTTTATCCAGCTTTCGGAGATAAAAGCTTCCGAGGAAGGCAGCCCCTCTGAAAAAGCGACACAGAGGGCTACTCCCTTTCCCTTCAGGAACCCTGAGAAAATAGTGGTCGATAGCCGCAAATACCTCTATGTGTCTGATTACGTTTCTGAGGATCGCTATGAGAAAGATGCTGACGGGACTCAGTTTCTGCGGCAGATAGTCCTCCGCTTTGCTGAGGATGGCTCATTCATAGACTATATCGGTCAGCAGGGCTCCGGTGGTATGCCTTTCCCCTATATAAAGAACCTTTTCACTACGGCTTCCAACGAGCTCGTGGTCGTCTGCGCGGATAATAACGGACTTACAGCTTTCTGGTATTCAGCCGATGGTTTCCTTTTGTACAAGATTCCTGTGGAATACAAGATGCTTCCTGTGCCAGAGACCCTTTATTCCCAGGATGTTATCTCTTCTCTCTCTGTTCTGGTCCCTGACAGCCACAGCCATAAATTATACCTCCTGATTGATTATAGTAAGGTAGATTACGATGAGTCCTCTAAGGTTCAGTTCGGAATAACATACTCCCAGACCATGCTATATCCCCTGGATATAGAGACAGGAGCCTACGAGCACCCTCAGGTGATTCCATCCTACGAGGAGACTATAAACAACGAGCTCAGCCGCCAGGTCTATTCTGTCCCCTACAGCTTTTTGGGCGTTACTGAGTCAGGCTGGTTTTTCTTCACGGTGGCAGAGAATGACGGCTGCTCCCTTTTGATGGTGAATCCTGAGGATCAGAAAATACTTACCAGACGGCTCCCCATGGATCTTTCCGACACAAGCTACTACTCCATGTCCCTTTCTGACAATGGAATTATATCAGCTCTTTTCTCCGGGGAGAAAGAAGTTTCGGTCACATGGTGGCGTACGGATAGATTGATAAATACCATGAATCCAGGATCTTGATTCAGGCATAAGGGTTTTATATGAGCGATCAGAATTCTGAGAATCCTGAAGGCCTTCATTTTTATTATGACCGTCAGGAACGATTGAAACATGCTCCAAGGCAGGTTAAGGATTTTTACGCGGGAAAAATGAAGACTCCGCCCAAGGGGCTCATAAAAGCTCTTGTGGCTACCCGGGCTTCCAAGATCATGTTCCTCACCCTTATCGCTCTGACAGCCCTGGGTTTTGCTATTTCCCTTGTGGACAGGACCTCCAATACAGAGAAAAAGGGGGGGATCCATTATACCCTTAAGGCTTTCAGCTTTGAGGAAGTCATATACGTGTCCGTAAAGCTCGATGAGAATTCCGGGTATGGCAAGACTTCCGACCTGAGCATCCTTGTTACGGCAAAGGACAAAAGCTCTACTGTCACCGAGAAAAAGACAATAGAAGGAACATATGACGGAAAAGAGTGTTTTTTCAGGACAACTTTCTATGATTATGATATACTGGAGATAGAAGCAGTCATTCAGACAGATGGAGACACTGTCCTTCTGACGGCCCCTGTTGAAAAACAATGAACCGGAAAATGACGGCTATTCCCGTCGTTTTCCCTGAGGAGTGAAAAATGCAGTTTTATTTTCTATCGGTTTTTTTTAATCTGCTCGTAGGAGCTTCTCTTACCTTCCCAAATTTCAAGATAACCGAGCTTTTCCCTGGTCGTGAGAAAATCTTCAAGATCGTGGTGGGAATCGCTGCTGCTTTTACAGGCTTGATGAAGTTCATTTTCGTCGTCCAGCCGGATTTCGTGATCCTGGGAGACTTCCTTCCTGCTCTGACAGGCATTGTGGGCGGAATATGCTATATAATCGACTCCATGAGCGATAATACCGAGAAAACGGTCAAATTGAACCCCTTCTTCGAGAATCTCTTCGTTAAGGGAAAGAAGTATGTCGGGATAGTTTCTATGGCTGTGGCTGTCATCCACTTTATATTCCCGGCCCTGAGAATATTGTAGATATGAAAACTTCTGTTGCAGGAATCGCCGTTTTCGATTCTCTCGTTTTTATTGCCAGACGTATAGATGTAGGGCAGATGGCGGGCAGATGGGAGTTTCCAGGAGGCAAGGTGGAGGAGGGTGAAGTCCCTGAAGAAGCCTTGCGCCGGGAATTTAAGGAAGAATTCAACACCGAAATCTCTGTAGGAAGCCAGATAGCCACGGGCTATTTCGTTCACAATGATATAAAAGTAAAACTTATCGCCTATGAGGTTTTCTTCTGCGAGGAAGATATAAACTGGATCCTGACCGAGCATACCGAAGTGAAATGGGTAGAGCTGGACAAAATTCCCAGGGATAATTTCGTCGATTCTGATCTCATGCTCTACGATGAGATACGTCATTATTATGAAGGAAAGTATGAGAAAAGTAAAAAAACTGAATAGAATCCTTTTTTGCGTATTTTCTTGTTCTTTCTTTTTGTTTTTTTCGTGTAAAATAAACAAAGCAGGAAAGCCTGCTGATATAGACAAGATAGAAGGACTCGCCACTTCCAAAGAATGGACTGTGATTTCTTCTCCTTATGCCGCTTACCGGGCGGGGACATCCTTTTCATCGGATGTCATCGCCAATGGCAGGCAGGGGGATATATGCGAGGTTAAAGGAAAGAAACTGGAGGTATCAGAAAGAGGTACGGTCATTTGGTATTATTCAGATGAGGGCTGGCTCTCCGAAAATGATGTTTTGCTTTGCACTAACAAGATGCAGGCCGATAAGGCTTCGTCCGACATGCTAAAATAATAGGGAGGTATTTTATGAAGCAAACTCTTGTTATAGGTTCTACTGTTGCTGATATTATCATCGGTATAAAAAATCTTCCTGTCAGCGGAAGTGATACAAACACAGAAAGTCATGATATAAAGCTTGGTGGCTGTGCCTTCAATGTTTCAGAGGTTTTGCGGCATATTTCCATTCCGTATTTGCTTTGTTCTCCTGTCGGTACGGGTCCTTACGGCGAGTTTGTCCTCAAGGAATGCAAGAAAAAAGGAATAGATTGCTTCCACCATGTGGATGAGCCCAACGGTTGCTGCTACTGCTTCGTCGAAGAGGGCGGGGAGCGTACCTTCGTGTCCCACCACGGGGCAGAGTACTCCTTTGATCCTGCCTGGTTCGAATCCATCGATATGAGCAATGTTGACAGCATCTATGTCTGCGGTCTGGAGCTTGAGGTGGATACAGAAGGAAAAATAGTGACCTGGCTTGAGAATCAAAAGAACGTGGACATTTATTTCGCTTGCAGCTCACGCATAAATTTCGTGAACCCGGAGCATGTGAACAGATTGCTGCGTCTTCATCCTATCCTGCATCTCAGTGACAAAGAAGCCGAGCTTTATACCGGAAAAATGAATCCGGCCGAATCCGCCGAGATACTTTCAGGATATACGGACAACACGGTCATCATTACAAGCGGCGTAAGAGGCTGCTATTGCCGTGAGAGGCAGCCCGACGGTGCTTTCGTCTCTATCGGGGTGCCTGCCGTCAATACCGTGGTGAAGGATACCATCGGTGCCGGTGATGCCCATATCGGAGCCTATATAGCTTACAGGAAAATGGGCTATTCAGTTTCGAACGCAGCCTTGCTTGCGAATACCGTTTCCGGTGCTGTCGTCTCAATTTCAGGCGCGAATCTCTCCGACGAGCAGTTCGCTGCCCTTAATATCCCTGTTAATATAACGAAAAAATAAGATTTAAGAGGCTTTTTATGCTGCTTGCAGTTGATATTGGTAATACGAATATAGTGGTAGCCCTCTTCCATCAGGAAGAACTGGTTCATGAATGGCGTATGTTCAGCGACCCTAACAGGACATCCGATGAATACAGCTCTATTCTTTTCTCCCTTATGAGGGATGCGGGAGTCACCCTTGCATCCATCCACAGTTCCATACTCAGCTCCGTAGTTCCTCTGCTCATCGGCCCCTTTATAACGGTCCTGGAGCGGATAACCGGCAAAAAGCCCTTCATCGTGGGGCCTGCCATATATGACAAGCTGGATATAAAAATTCCGGAGCAGGCAGTGCATGAGATCGGTGCCGATATCGTCTGCAATGCGGTGGAGGCTTATGGCGACTTGAAATCTCCCTGTATCACCGTCGATTTCGGAACGGCCCTGACCCTTACCGCCATCGGCGGCGGGGGAGAGATCCTCGGCGTGTCCATTGCTCCCGGACTCCGTACAGCGGTGAACTCCCTTTTCCATAATACGGCCCAGCTTCCTTCCGTTCCTCTGGAAGCTCCCCCTGACAGCCTGGGAACCAACACCATCCACTCTATACAATCTGGTATTGTCCTTGGCTATAAAGGACTGGTCGAATTCCTTATTGACAAGATGAAGACTGACATGGCAGGAAAGACAGGAATTTCGAAAGATGATATAAGGATAATAGCTACCGGTGGGCTTAACAGTGTGCTTAAGCCCATAAGCAGCGTCTTCCAGACTGTCGACAAGCAGCTTACCCTGAAAGGGCTCAGAAGAATTGCTTCTTTGCTTGAATAAGGAAGAATCGGCTTGCCCTAAAGGATTCTTTTTTGTAGATTATGATTATGAAGTATATCATACCTGATGACAGGAAAATTAGAATTGCTATCTCAGGCCGGAGCGGTTGCGGGAATACCACCGTGAGCAAGCTTTTGGCCGAGACCCTTGGTATAGAGATGATAAATTTCACCTTCCGGTCCCTTGCGGCCGAGACAGGTCTCTCTCTTGCCGAAATAATCGAGAAAGCTAAGACTGATGACAGCTTTGACAAGGCTGTGGATACCCGGCAGGTTGAGATGGCTTCGAAGGTGTCCTGCGTGCTGGGTTCCCGGCTTGCTATATGGATGCTGAAAGAGGCTGACCTCAAGGTCTATCTTTATGCCGATGATGATGTGCGCGCGGAACGTATTTTCAAACGGGAGGGGGGCAGCCTTGATGAGATAAAGTCCTTCACAAAAATGCGTGACACTCAGGATTCTGCTCGTTATAAAGCCTTGTATGACATTGATAACGGTAACTATTCTTTTTGTGATCTCATTATTGATACAGCGAAATATACGCCGGATCAAATTGTAGACCAGATTATCGCTAAGTTGAAGGAGTCAGGCCTTGTCCGCTTAGGATGAGACTGAGCTCTCTGACTTACCGAATAATGCCGCATATGCGGTATAAGGAGTTTTTATGGAAAAAATCAACGGTACTGCCGCGTTTTATGATCAGTCCGCAGTAACATCTGATGAAATCGTAGCCAGAGGTTATACTGGCGGGAAAATCGTTTTTGGAAAAGATGATTTCGGTGGCGGAGAGAATGCAGCTGAGGCTGTAAAAATGCTGAAAAACAACGGGGTGCTTAATGTCGTCGTCACCAGCGCTGCTCCTGACTTCCGAGAGGCTGCTGAAAAAGGGACCCTGCCTCTTGTGACCCTGGATAAAAAGAGCATAGACGATATATTCCGTACCTTCGCGGATAAAGACTCTGAAGCCGCAGTCATAACAAATGACGATGGAACAAGAAAAGTCAAGCTTATTTCCGGCAGCCTTTCGAAAAGCTATACCTTCTAAGCTTTGATTATTCAATTTTAAAAAACGCCGCTTCCAATGCGGCGTTTTTTTTGTCTTTTTATCTGTTTGTCAGTTAATAAATTAGAATAACAAGTTGACAGATGTATAAATAAATATCTATAACAAGATGATAGTGAGTTTTGAGTGTCGGTCTTCTCTGCCTATGAAATCTGACCTTCGGGGATGAGTATTCAATAAAGTTACCTGCTTCTGTAAAAATCGGCTGTGTCCTCGTTAGAAAGCTTTACTGGAAATGAGGATAAAGACATTGAAAAAAAGTCTGCCGATATTTTTCTTATTTTTAATTTTTCCCATAATCTTTTTATCATGCAGCCAAGTGATAGGTGGTGAAGACAACGGACCCGTGCTGAACTCCCTGGAAATAAAAAAACATCCTGATAAGACAGTTTATTATCAGTACTGTTATTTGACCGTAGGATGAAAAAAAGAAGTCTTTTTGCAGCAGAAAGGAATAAAAGATATGTCTTTTGGAGAGATTTATTAATCTTTTGAATAATAACTCTAAAAACTCCAAATCTAAGGATGAGTAATAACTATATGATCATTGCTTTCGTAGGCATGGCTCTCTTCTGTTGCTGCGCATAGTATCATACGATAAAACTGGAGTGGAACGGATAATGCAGCACTGAGGACAGTCGCTGCCTCCTCATCATTTGCTTACTATGCGACCTGATTTGTTAGAATTCACCATTTTATCAGCGGGAATGCATGGAGTTTTTATCCCCGTTTTTTTTATAATAGAGCAGTTCTATTAATCTTTTTGCGAACTCAAAATCATTGTCAGAAAGCTTGCTCAGTTTATCTGCCAGATCGTTTATATTGCGAAAATTTTCTGTTTTAGTCGGATTGTTGCCATATACAAGATATTCGACGGATACATTCAAGGCACGGGCTATTTTTACTGCAAGTTCAACCTGAGGTCGGCTGCCGTTTTTAGTAAGATAGTGGTCAATCGTATGTTTGCTTATCCCTGTCTGCTCAGCTAGTTCCTTAACCGTTATATCTTGATAGGTCAACTCTCCCTTAAGGTTTTCCCTAAATCCCATACTATAAATTACTAAATAAAATTTAAAAAATGTATTTAATAGTTCAAAAGTTGATAAACAACACTAAGAAATATTGACATTTGATTATATAGTGCTAATATATAAATGTAACAGCAAGGCGGAGATAGGAGAGAGTTTTCTTTTGATAAGTAAAAATCGTGACAACCCTTAGTTTTTCAATCCTTCATCACAAGAATTAGGTTCTGCCTTACAAGTTATAAAGTGTGTTTATTATGAGATTCATACTTTCGAATGTTTTCAATAAGTTGTCTGTCCACCAGAACTAAAGTTTATAAAAAGTATCTACATTTTGTCTAATAATCATTCGTACATAAAGGTTATTTTTTTGACACTTGAGTTTGGCTATTGTTGTTCAATCGATTTTAGTGTGTAGAATAATATACATCTTGACAATGGAATTGATAACCAACAAGCTTTTTTCTGGGATAAAAGGCAAAATAAAGTGGATTGCCCATGTAAGTGTGGCTACTTGCCTGTAGTCACTGGCAGTGACCTCGGTTTCCGTGTAGTGCGCTCAAAATTGTAATTTGTCAGAAAATGCATTACAAGCTTGTAAAGGAAGCCAAATAAAACAAAATAAAAAGAGAGATTTTCATGAAAAAGTCTTTTATAATAGCCTTTCTTATTTTTTATTCCATTAATCTTTTTTCTTTCCCTAACACAGAAATGATGAATGCCAGGGTAGGCATGGTTTCTCCCGAATTGCAGGAATCAGTATTCCAGGATCCGGAAAAAAACTTGCCGGATCTGGTCTCTTTTCTGATTAAAAAGGCGAAGTCTTCCTCAGATAAAGTCCGTATTATCCATGACTGGATTTGTAATACCATCGCCTATGATGCCGAGATGTATATTTCTTTCCGGCGTGAAAACCAGGATTATGTCTCTGTGCTGAAGAAGCAAAAAGGTCTCTGTTCCGGTTATTCGTCCGTTTTTGTAAAAATGTGCGAACTGGCGAAGATTCCTGTGAAACGTATCCAGGGTATATGTAAATTAAGCTCGTCATATTATGACCGTCAGAAAAGTATGGATCATGAATGGAATTCCGTAAAAATCAACGGAAGCTGGAAGCTTGTGGATTGCTGCTGGGATGCGGGATATCTTTATTCGGGGGATTTTATCAAAAGATACTCTATTCAGTGGCTTTTTCTTCCAGCAGACCAGTTTATATACAGTCATTTTCCTGATGAAGAAGAATATCAGTATCTGACTGCGAAGAAAAGGCGGACAAAGGAACAATTCCTGAATGAGCCCTTTTTGGACTCTGATTTTTTTAAGTATGGTTTTTCTCTGACGGATCCAATTCCTGCTTTCCATAATGAAATAGATGGTCCTGTCCACTTTACTTTCAAACAGACTAAAAAGAACGTGGATTCTTATTTCAGATTTTATAAATGTTATAATGAGAACATTACTTCTGTCAAAGATGAATCAGAGGGCTTTATTTGGGCTGAGAGAATGAACAGTCTCTTGGAATGTGATTTTGATGTTCCTGACAAATCCCTATATGAAGTCAACTTATTTGCAGGCACTTCTTCGGATATGAGTTATCCTGATCTCTTTCTTTCAGTAGAATTCGAGACATCAATACTGCCAAAAGCAAAATCCCTTGTATCAGATGAACCTATAGAGGGCAAGACCATATCTCAGGAAGCTTATGACTTGTTTCAAAATGCTTTCGTAAGATTGGAAAGTATAAACTATTACTGTTACAAGGAAGATCTTTTCAATAATGAGAGGATTGCTGCTGTAAAGAAGGTATTTAAGGCTATGGAGGAAGAGTTTAGTAGTGTTTATGCTAATGTCCTAACCTTTTACCTGGAAGCTTCAGATTTGTATGAAGGATGCGGAACAGAACCTTTATATCCCAGTTTTTTTCCGGCTTACAACGGAGTTCCCCAAACTTTCCTTCGTTCTCCAAAAATCCTTATAAATGAAGAAAAAGAAGAAGAATACAGATTGCAAAGAGTCCTTACTGCAGGCGAAACCTATCATTTTGAATTTTCAGGTAATGATTTTTCAAATATCGCATTCATCATTGACCATGAATGGTATGAATTTGAAAAGAATACAAGGAAAAAGAAGTTTGAGTTAGACTTTGAGATTCCATCAGGAATAAAAACATTGTGTGCTTATGGCGGCAAAAACAGATTCTACACAGCACTAATACAATGGAATGTCGTCGATGATCAGACTCATGAATAAGGGGGAGGTCAGGTGAGCAGCTCGTAGTTGCAATGGGCTACTTCGCATGACATGTCGTGGTGCAGATGTAGTCCGTTTCCCATGCACTTGTTCCATACTTTGCATTTTCTGCATTTACCATGTTTTGCCCAGGAGCGTTTCCTAAGATTCTGGAATTTGTTCTCCCATATATCCATGAAGCTTACGGATACTTCTTTTTTTACCGTTCTGCTGGTATTTGTGCTGGTGGTGGAACTGTACGTATCAGACGAGTTTCCCCTTGCTTGTCCGTATATGTTTCCCTGAATAAAATCCTTGCCACGGACACTGAGGCAGGCCCCTATGGAACCGTCGCACATCACTGAGCCTACGTTTATTCCCCCCCGGCAGAAGAAAAAATAGTCACGTACCTTAAGCTCGTAATCTCCGAGATACCCTTCGCATGCATAATTCAGATGGATGGAACGGTCTTGGCTGTCTTTGTAGCTTCTGGTCTCCACTATAAAATCCATCAGTCTTTTATATTCCTCTTTTGTCAGAAAAAGGTCATTCTGTCCGGCTCTTCCTTCAGGAAAAATAGAGAATATACGCCACATTTTTACACCGCGATTAATTAAATCTTCCCTCAGGGCCGGCAGAATCTCAAGATTTTTTTTGTGCACGCATGTTATTACATCGAAAATAAGGCGGTTGCCGTATTTCTTCTGGAAATCCACTGCCAGCTTTATTCCCTCGCATACTTTCTTATAGGATTGAGGGTTTTGGCGAAGATAGCTATGTTCTTTCTCAAAGCCGTCAAGACTGTAGCTCATGGAAGTCATTCCTGCGTTTATAAGGGATACGAACCTTTCCGGCGTTATAAGCATTCCGTTGGTCACTATACCCCAGTAAAACCCGCGTTTTATGATTTCCCTGCCCACATCTTCCAAATCATTCCTTAAAAGGGGTTCTCCTCCCGTTATGCATACTGTCAGGTGTTCAGCCCTGTTATTTTCTTTTATATCGTCAAGGACTTTTATAAAGTCCTCCGCAGGCATATCCTCAATCTCAGACTGCTTAAGACAGTCACTTCCGCAATGAAGACAGTTTAAGTTACAGCGTAGGGTACACTCCCAGAATAAATAGTTCAGCTCATGTTTTTTTATTGAGTATTTTCTGTATAGACGGAAAAGTAAATATTTGAAGGAGGTAGAAAAATCCATTATTCCTTTATTTCCATGGATATATTATTTCCGGTCTTATGGTATTTTTCGTTGCCGAAGCTTGTCTCCCCGGTAAAATCAGTATCGGTGAATTCTATGCTTTCATTTTTGGTATTGAAGGAGCCGTTTGCTTCACCGTCAATATCTTCAGTAGTGATAATGAAATTCTTAGTGCCGGAATCATAACAATTCCAATCGAGATGGAAATTCCCATTTTCATCAGTATAAAAAAAGTCATAATATGAAAATTCTCTTTCTGTCTGGTTTTCCTCTGTGTTTTGTCTTAACTCTGGATCCTGTGCCTTTGTTACCTGGACTCTTATGTTCTGTATGGGGTTGTTGGAATCATCGGTAACTTTTCCATCCAAAATAAAGTAATTTCCTGGAACCCCATACATAGCAACCACAGGAGCCCCATAAACAGGGAGTGGATTATCACCGCATGCAGTAAAAAGAGAAGTGATTCCAAGGATTTGAAGAAGCTTTACAGAAAAACCTTTGAATAATGATTTTATTTTTATGCCCATAAATAAATTATACTATATCACGGGAAAAAAACAAGAAAAAGTTCCTGCAGGTGCTTTCTTTTAGGAAATTTTTAAATAAAATTTGTATTTGCATGACAAAAAAAACTGCCCTAAAAAAGGGCAGCTTTTATCCCGAATTTTCTGATAAGCCGTTATAGCGTTAAAGAACATCAAGCCCGCAGGAAGAAATTGCAGAATTTATAGCATCTTCAATTCCTGCCGTGCTTTCGTCAAAACTTACTAAAACCTGTGCTTTTGATGAGTTCGCTTTGCAATCACTAACACCTGCAACAGATTTAACAGCTTCGTTTACTTTATTCTCTGCAGCTTCGTCATCGAGTCCGACAACATAGATTTTTTTATCCATTCAGAGAACCCCCTATACGATGCCTATACTGTCCCCGATTTTTTCCTTATTAAAGTATATAAAAAAAGAAAAGTTTAATCAACATATTAGTATTCTAGTTTTTGTCATCAGCCTTCGGAGATTTTACCTAACTGCCCGCAGGCTCCGCCTATCTTACGTCCCCGGCGTGTTCTTTGTGTCACGTTCAGTGAAAGCTTTTTTAATTCCCGGATAAAAGCGTTGCATTCTGCCGGGGATGGTTCTTTATAGTCCAGCCCTTCTACAGGATTCCAGGGAATAAGGTTTATATGAACCGGCATACCTCCGGCAAAGGCTTTCATGGCCAGAGCATCTTCTTTCCTGGTGTTCACTCCGGAGAGGAGGGCGGCTTCAAGAGTACAGCGCTTGCCTGTCTTTTCTATGTAGTAGCCTATTGCCTTAGAGAGCTCCTCCAGTCTATTTGCTTTCGCCACCGGCATAAGTTTTTCCCTCAGCTCCTGGTCTGCCGCCGTCAAAGAGACAGCCAGCCTGAGTTCTGGCCCGTTGTCAGCCAGGTCGTATATCCCTTTTATTATTCCGGATGTGGAAAGTGTTATCCGTCTGGTGGAAAGGTTCCTGCCGGCTGGAGATGAAAGTATTTCTATGGCTTTTCTTATTTCAGGAAGGTTGAGCATGGGTTCACCCATACCCATGAAGACTATGTTATCCAGTTTTCCGGCTATTTTTTCCAGATGGAAGAATTCCTCCACGATCTCTGCCGCCGAGAGATTCCGTGCGAATCCTAATTTCCCTGTCTGACAGAAAGCACAGGCCATGGCGCAACCCACCTGGCAGGAAACACAGGCTGTCTTTCTGTCTTCCTCATCGGTCAGCAGTACTGTCTCTATGCAATAATCATCAATCAGCTTTATCTGTAGTTTTATTGTTCCGTCCGGGTCTTTAAGGATTTGTGAGATAGAGGATGAGCGGATCAGGGCTTCTGCCTCAAGTCTGTTACGAAGCTCCTGTGGTATATTGGTCATCTCGGAAAAGCTTTCCACACCCTTGGCAATCCATTGAAAAATCTGTCTGCCACGGAATTTTTCCTGGATAGAGAAGTTGGATACTATCTCGTCTGGGAGTAGTCCTGCTATAGCAATCTTTGCCATTTACTGGGTAATCCGCTCCAAAAGGTCCGCCACTGCCTGACTTCTGATTCCTGTTTTCTGGAAATTCTGAAGAATCTCTATAGCTGTGTTTTTCTGGTTCATCTTTAGATAACAGTCAGCAAGGTCGATGTATAGTCTGTAATTCTTTGGGTCTGCCTGTATAAGCCTTGTAAGACTTGCAATTGCTTCCTCGTATTTCCCCTGTCCTTTGCTTATAAGGGCAAGTCCTAGAACCGCATACAAGTCGAATTCTATGTCCAGGGCTTTCTCGTAATATTTTGTAGCTGTCTCGTAGTCGCCCATATTCCGGTAGGCATCTCCGGATCTTGTAAGTATGACTTTGTTCTTTGGATCCTTCTCAAGGATTTTATTCCAGTATTCTACCGATCTGTACTGCTGGTTCATTCCCCTGTAGCAGTCAGCAAGACCGAAAAGGGCATAGAAGTTGTCAGAATCCATTGCCAGGGCTCTCTCAAAGTAATAGACACCCTTGTCAAAGGTCTTGAGCTTTCTGTGACAGTTTCCTATTGATGTTAGAACCCTTATGTCTACGGCATTCTCATTCATATCAAGCATCTTAGACCAGTAGTGAAGGGCATCCCTGTATTCCTTGAAATCATAATGCAGGTGTCCAAGACCTATGAGTGCGTATGCGTTGTTCTCCTCCATATCCAATACGCGGAGATAGAGCATCTTTGATTTCTTGAAATCCCGTATTTTCCTGTATGCGTCAGCAACACGGGTAAGAACGGTTATGTTCCTGTCGTCGTGGATAAGATACTGTTCCCAGATCTCTATGGCTTTATGATACTGGTTCAAAGCCTTGTAGCAGTCTGCAAGACCGAAGAGCGCATAGTTGTTTCCAGGATGACATGAAAGACATTTTGAATAGAAGTCGATGGCTTCATGAAAGTGGTTCTGTTTTCTTGCAGAGTCTCCAAGACCGACAAGCGCATAATTGTTGTTTTCCTCCAGAGAAAGAATCTCGTTGAATGCGCTCTCTGCATCGTGAATTTTGTTTTCTTTTAAAAATTGATATCCTTTTTTTGAAAGCTCTGAAATCTCATTAGTCTGAGAATCTGAATCGATTTTTTCTGAAATACTTCCGATCTCTTCTTCTTCATTCTGTGGTAAAGCTGAAAACAAATCTTCCATTCTTATTCCTCTTTCATATATATTTGAGATATGACTAAAGCAATTTTCTCAATAAGGGTTTCCGCTTTTTTTTTGTTGTGGGCTAACCAGTACAATTTCAGTGCATCAAGATAATCCTCTTTTTCTTCGCTTTTCTGTGCGACCCTAGAAAGACCATCTGAATACCCTGTCGTAATGAATAACCTTCGTGCAGAAAAAATATCTCCACTGTTAAAAAGAGCATTCCCCTTGCGATTTAAGACTACTTTCTGTTCTGAAGTAAGACTTGTTACAGGGAAATCTGTTACTTTTATAAACCCTTCCTGATGTCTGTGGCGGTCAAAAGTCTTTTTTAAATCTTCCTTCATAAAGAAATACCTATAATATAAATGATACAGTTATTTTTCGTTCTGTCAAGAATCGATTTCGTAAAAATCTACGATTGACCGTCCATAAATACGAAAGTCTTTCTTCCGGAGGTTTCCAATTTTGTCCGGCATTTCTTTTTCCGCTGGTCTGTGGATAAGAAGGACCCCCTTATCTGTAAGTAGGCTGCCCTGAGATATGGATTCAATCAATTCTCTGTGGAATTTATAAGGGAAGGGCGGATCGCAGAAAATAATGTCATACTTAGCTTTTGAACGTTTTATGAACAGCTCCACCGGCATGAAATGACATTCTATTTTATTATGCATTACTTTTTCCGTGACGCTTACGTTCTCAAGTACTGTTTTGATTTTGATTTTATCTTTCTCGCAAAGAACTACATGCTCTGCACCACGGGATACCGCTTCAATGGCTATCGTGCCTGAGCCTGAGAATAAGTCGAGGAAGCTTTTTCCAGAAAGATCCCCTAATATGGCAAAAAAAGATTCTCTCATCCTGTCCATGGCTGGTCTTATTATTCCGTCAGGGCATTTCGTGAATCTTCCCTTCAGCTCTCCGCCAGTTATTCTCATAAAACCTCTGTTATAATATTGTAATTACATGAATAATATAAAAAAACTATGTATTAGTCTATCAGTATTCTTTTCTTTTTTACAGACTCCTGCTATATTAGTCCTGCCTGCTTGGCACCCCAAGCAGACGGAGCTCTGTTCTGATCCGGCGGCTGAAGTCCAGCTCCCGTATTTTCCATGTCTGCTCTTGAACTATTTTCATTTTTCAGTTAGTATAAGTAACCCCTTGGGGCACAAAATCTGTGCTTCCATAAGACCATAAGGAGTTAACATGAGAAATTATGAACTTATGACAATTTTCCCCATTGAAGAGGATTTGTCAAAACCTGCTCTGGAAGCAGTCCGTTCTATTCTCGGCGAATTTGGAGCCACTATCGAGAACGAACAGCCTTTCGGAGACCGCGATTTGTGTTATGAGGTTAAGAAACGCAATAAGGGCCGTTTCGTTCTTTTTAACATCAAAGTAAATCCTGCAAAAATCATTGAAATCGACAGACGTTTTAAGCTTCAGGCAGATCTCCTGAAATTTATGTTTGTTCGTGTGGATGAATAATTCGGAGTTCTGGAGGCCGCTATGACAGATTTGAACCATGTGGTGTTGATAGGCAGACTTACTCATGATGCTGAGCTGAAATATTTACCCAACGGCTCGCCTGTCTCTAATTTATCTATAGCTGTCAACAGGAATAAAAAGGAAGGGGATCAGTGGGTTGAACAGACGAGTTTTTTCAATGTTCAGCTATGGGGAAATTCTGCTGAGAACCTTAAACAGTACCTTGTCAAAGGCAAAATGATTGCCGTTGACGGGGAGTTACGTCAGGACAGATGGGAAAAAGACGGTCAGACTCAGAGCAAGGTATATATCTATTCCAGGAATATACAGTTGCTTGGTGGTAAAGAGGGCGGAAGCGGCGGGAATGCCGGGGGGTACAACCCAGGAAACTACCAGTCTTCGAACCGAGGTTCTTATCAGCCGAAACAAAGAGATACAGGCAATCCTCAGCCTGATTATGATGATGGTATGTCCTATGGCGGAGATTCCGGTTTTACGGAAGATATCCCATTTTAAGGAGACAATTAAATGTCAGATGAAATCGTAAAAGATATTGATACAACACCAGACGTTCAGATGCAGGATGTGATTCGTGATGCTGATGAACGTACACCACGTGCAAAAGGAAAGACCTTCTTCCGCAAGAAGGTTTGCCGTTTCTGTGCACAGAAAGCTAAAGTAGACTACAAAGATGCAGATGGTCTTCGTCGTTTTACTACGGAGCGCGGAAAAATCCTTCCCCGCCGTATCACCGGCACATGTGCAAAACACCAGCGCAGACTTGCTCTTGAAATTAAAAGAGCCCGTGCTATCTGTCTGCTTCCTTACGTAGCAGACTAACTCATTCGTGCAGTTTCCATACTCCGGAAGCTTTGCCTGAATAAATCTTTTTTATGCGTTTAGACGCAAATGGAGTTCGTATATGAAAGTTATTCTTAATGCTGATGTTAAGCACCTTGGTGAAGAAGGTGATGTAAAGCTTGTTGCGGCAGGATATGCTCGTAACTTTCTTTTCCCGCGCAATCTCGCTCTTCCATACAATGATACTACAATCGCATATTTCGAGAGCAGGAAAGAAGAGATTGAGGCCAAAAAGGCTCAGAAACGCGCAGATTCTGCTTCTCTCAAGGAGAAGCTCGATGCTCTTACACTCGTAATCAAGATGCCTGCTGGTGCTAACGGAAAGCTTTATGGTGCCGTTACAAACCTCAGTATTTCTGAAGCCCTTACAAAAGAAGGCTATGATATTGAGCGCAAGCGCATCGAAGTTCCTGGCTCAACAATAAAGATGGTCGGAAAGTATGTCGTACGTGTACGTCTTTATGAAAGCTCCACAGCTGAAATTACTGTAAGCGTAGAAGCTCAGGAAGAGCAGAAGAAAACTGCTGAAAAAGCAGATAAAAAAGAAGCAAAGGCCGAGAAGAAAGAAGCATCATCTGATGCTAAGGCTCCTGAGGCAGAGGCTCCTGCCGCTGAGGAAGCAAAGGCCGAGTAATGTCTTTGAAGGATAAGGTTCCGCCTCATAACCTTGATGCTGAACAGGCTACG
>JAILBN010000106.1 GCA_024680915.1 Treponemataceae bacterium
CCAAGCTCGTTCGGAAGCTTAGTCATAACGTCATGCGTCTGTTTCTCGCTGTTGCTGCTAAACCAAGAGACAAGACTATCATTGTCGCTTCCAATGTATTTATAGCCTCTGCTTCTAGCACCGCCGCGAGCAGCGTATTCCCATTCCGCCTCTGTCGGCAGACGATAGCCGTCCGCATTCCAGTCACACTCGACCTCAATACTGCTGAAATACGATGGGTTCATTTCGTTCCATTTATCTGGATCAGTTTCACCCATATATGAGTAGCAAGGCGTAAGACCTTCAGCTATACTTCGTTTATTGCAATAATCTATAGCACTGCCCCAGCTTACTTTTTCTACAGGATGATTGTCGCTTACAAACTCGCTGGGGTTATATCCCATTATCTTTTTGAACTCTTCCTGCGTAACTTCGTGGTCACATATATAGAAGCTGTCGAGAGTAACCATATGAACAGGTTTATCCATTTGACTGTTACTTGCAGCATTTCCCATATTAAAAGTACCGCCACGGACATAAACAAGCCTTGCGGAAACCGGTTCGTCCGAACCTGAGTTTGTTTCGTTGTTTGCAGAATCATCAGTTCTGCGCTCAAAACTACGCACAATGCGGAAACCTGTATACTCATCGCTCTTGGTTGGCTGTAAATAGCCTTTATAAGCAACGCCAAGGTTGTAAACACCGTTATTTGAAACATATGACGAATAATGTCCGCCACGTAAAATGCGGAAAGACCCACCAAGAGCTCCTGTCGGATTTATCTGGCTTTCGTTGTCGTAGAAGTTTGTGTACCAGTCCCAGCACCATTCCGCAACATTGCCGCTCATATCGTAAATCCCAAGCTCGTTGGGAAGCTTCGTCTTGACATCGTGGGCATAACCGTCGCTGTTATTTTTATACCAAGCAACTTCGTCCCTGTCATAAATAGTAGTACCACTAAAATCGAACAAACCGGAGTGATCTATAGTGTCTTTACCGCCACGTGCCGCATATTCCCATTCTGCCTCCGTCGGCAGACGGTAACCGTCCGCGTTGAAATCGCAGACAACATCGTTCCACTTATAATAAGAGCCGTTCCAGTTATCGCCCCATTTGCTTAAATCAGTCTCTCCATTCAGGGAATAACAGGGTGTAAAGCCTTCCGCAATACTCCGCTTGTTGCAGTAATCGAGGGCATCAAACCAAGATACATTCACCATAGGCTGTTCACCGATTTCTTTCAAAACAACGGCTTTTCCGGCAATTGCCCCATACTCTGCCTTAGTAACTTCGTGGTCGCTCATAAAGAAGCTGTCCAGGGTAACCGCATGAACAGGCTGATAATCTTCTCCATCGCCCATGTTTCCCATTGCGAATGTACCGCCTTCAACGAAAACAAAGCCCTCATCAACTGAAACACTAATATAAGTCTCTGCCTCTGATGGTATATAAAAAGCATTTCGGGCGACACGGAAGCCAGTATCGTAAGATTTTGTGTTACTAGCTGAAGCTGTTCTCCAAACTACTTCGCTGGAAAAATCCCCACCAACAAAGCTACCTCCACGAACAATGCGTTTGCTTCCTGTAGCGGGTCCTTTCGGGTTTTTCTGGCTTTTGCTACTAAAATTTTCGTACCAATCCCAGCACCATTCCTCGACATTACCGCTCATATCGTAAAGGCCAAGCTCGTTAGGTCTTAATAGCTTAACATCCTGCGTTCCGTTTTTGCATGTATTATCGCACCAAGATACCAACCCGACAGAATCACTTCCACTGAACTTGTATCCCTTGCTGTAATTTCCGCCACGGGTGGCAAATTCCCACTCCGCTTCCGTAGGCAAACGGTAGCCGTTCGCGTTCCAATCACAAACAACTGTTTTTAGGGAATCATCGGAAATGTTTCCCCAATGGCTTGTATCCGTCGTTCCGTTATATTCGTAGCAAGGTGTAAGGCCTTCCTCATTACTGCGCTTGTTGCAATAAACTATTGCATCATACCAAGTTACAGAATCAACAGGGTGATTATCCCCCTGATGTTCGCTTGGGTTCGTCCCCATAATGGCTTTGTATTCTGCCTGGGTAACCTCATGGTCTGATATACAGAAGCTGTCAACCATAACAGAGTGGACGGTATCCGTGTCATACTTGTCATCTGGATTGCCCATAAGGAAGCTGCCGCCCTCTACATAAACCATACCATCGCTGCGTGTATTTTTGGTCGTATCCACACGAAGCTCATAGGTATCTGTGCTTCTGCCTGTTCCCGGCTCAATCCGGGGGAACTGGTAGTACTGGTCGTAAGCATAACAGACGACTTTTCCCTTTGTGTCCCGGTTAAGATTTGTTTTTGTAAGATCTATTGATTTATAAAGCTGAGTAAGGTCAATATAGTAGTATTTTACATCATTTGAGATTTCCAGCCAGCATTGATTTTTGTAGTCATAGACTCCGGACAAATCGGTCAGGTTGTAATCAGGATGGAACTCAACCCTATCTCCTTCTATAAAAAGCCTGAAGGCCCTGTCATTATCACTGAAGAGGTAGGTGTCGTTCTTCGACATATCTATGACTGCATCCGGGTCATAGGGAAGACCGTATTCATTTACCCCTGTGTCATAGGGAAGAGCGAACAAATGCCCTGCACCCAGCAATAAGGTAATTGTCAAAATTCTATAAAGAAATTTTGAAAAAGAACTAGCTTGTCTCATAAAAGCCTCCGCTGACCATTTATCTTTTTCTTATCTGATACAAAATTATAAAGCTCTATATAAAATCAAAGTTACAAATTAAGATACAAGGTCACTCAAAAAGCTCAAAGAAAGCCGTAGGGTTGACTCCGTTTACGGTAGCCTTATGTTCGTATATTTTTCGTATATTCTCTCTGCCTTCCCTCAAGTGACCAGATGTTATCCCGTACTTTATGGAGCTGTCCGCTTCTATGAAAGCCGCTATGTGATCAGCGACACGAACCAGACGTCCATCCACCGGGCAATATTTCTCATCGTTGAATTTCTCATTCAAATCTTCAAAAGAAACATGCTCCAGGATGCAGGAATACTTAGACTGTCCTTCTGCGCAACTCTCAACACTGGGCAGGATAATCCTGTTCTCGAATTCATCGTTTGTGAAATAAAGAAGCTCATCCGCATAAAAGGGTTCCATCAGGGGTATCAGCTCCTTGCGGACTATCTCATCCTCAATGCTTTTCACGATTGAAGGAAGCTCATCCGTAGCCTGCTTTACGGGAGAGATTATATCACGGGTCACAGCCTCCGGCAGGTCATGGAAAAGTCCGGAGAAAAAATTATTGTAACGTCTGTTCTCGCACATATTTAATCCTGGCTGAAGCTCCATAAGCATGGTCAAAGCCGCCACGAAATAACAGTGGCCCAGGACTGAGGTTTTAGGAACCCGGGGAGTCTGGTTCCAGCGGGTCTGGAAACGGAGCTGCTCTATTATCATAAGGAAGTCATAGGGCTTCTGTTTTGTAATGAGGAGCTGCAAGCCCTTCAAATCCATAAAAGGGGCTATATCCTCGTTAAGCTCCCTCTCTATATTCCTGACCCTGAAGGGCTCATTGACTACGGAAAGCATCTCGAATTCCCGCATTGCAGAATATTTGTGTGCCGCACGAAGAATTCTGGAAGCATTTTTTATGGCCTCTGTTTTTTCTTCAGTCTCACCCTGCATGTCTTCTTTCGCAAGGTATTTCCTGAATTTCTCGAAGAGGGGTTCATCCTCTATCACGTTTCGGTATTGATTCAGAACCCACTCTTCTATACGCCTGTATTCCTCTGGGTAATCTTTTTTTATTTTCCTCTGGATTGGAGATTTTATGTCGCAAAGAGCGATTTTTTTTAACAGCTCAAAAAAGGAGGCATAAATCATCCAATCCCAATCTATTTTCTTGCCTTCATTTTCCTCGTACTTACCTATTATGTATGCAAGGACCATTTTTTCGGCTGCCTTGTCCATTTCAACCATCTCAAAGGGCCTGATATGGTCATTCCATCTTTCAATGGAAAAAGCCTCAAATAGTTTTAGCACGAGTTTTTTTGAAAGCATCAGCTGGCACCCTTATCGTAAGGCTTTCCTGCCGCCAGAGGCGCATAATTCTTACCGCTGAAGGCAACCAAGGCCAGTATTGTTATCACATAAGGAATAAGATTGAAGAACTCCGTGGGAAGATTCCTTAAGGAGGGAATGTTGACCACATAAATGGAGAAGGCCACGGCCGTACCGAAAAGCAGGGAGGACCAGGTTATTCCTATAGGCTTCCAGCGTCCGAAGGAGACTGCCGCAAGGGCGATGAAGCCCGCACCGTTTATGGTGTTGGAGGTGAACTGGATTGTCTCGGTAAGAACAAGACAACCTCCGGCAAGTCCACCCAAAAAGCCAGAAATCAGGACAGCCATGTAACGGTATTTTTTAACAGGGATACCGACAGAGGCGGCCGCTGCAGGATGCTCTCCGCAGGCCCTGAGCCTTAGTCCCACAGGAAGCTTATACATGACGAACCAGGCCAGGACAATTACCACCACTGCTATGAAAGCTGTAGGATAAATACCGCCCAAGGCCATTATAGGTCTCATTCCCATCTGGTAGGGCTGTGTGCGGTCCGCATTGAAAAGAATCTGGGACATGAATATGGTTATACCGTTGACCATAAGGTTTATACCAGTTCCAGAAATAGTCTGGTCAGCATTCAGGGATATGGAAGCATAGGCATGGATGGAGGACATAACCACTCCGCACACACCGGCTATCAAAAGAGCTATCCAGATAGAAGCCCCACCTAAGGCAGCTTCATTCAAAACATGAAAGGCTGAGGCCGCGAATGCCCCGATACCCATAAGGCCTTCAAGGGCAATGTTTACAACCCCGCTCCTCTCGCAGATCATTCCGCCGCAAGCCGTTATAAGGATAGGAGAAACAATCATAAGGACAGATGGAATCATTCCGAAAATCCCGCTCATTTTGTCACCTCCTTAGATTCTGTTTTCTCGGCTTTAACAGAAGCTTCGGTTGTAGCTGAAGCTTCTGCGACAGCCTCAAGCTTCTCTGCTTTTTTCTTGTCTTGCCATAAGATGAATATACGGATACCCTCACGAAGGGCAATAAAAATAACTATAAGTCCTTGTATAATAAAGGTTATTTCCTTAGGTATCCTTTGTGACTGCATTATCGTCTGGGAAGCATGCAGAAGTCCGAACAGGAGTCCTGCCAAGCCCGTTCCCAAAGCCGTATTGTTACCTACCAAGGCGACGGCGATTCCAGTAAAACCGTAGTTGTCCATAGAGGATATTACGCGTCCATAGTTGAAGGAGCCCAGGGCTACGGTACCACCCGCAAGGCCAGCGAAGGCTCCAGAAACCGCCATGGATATGACGATACTTGAGACTACAGGGATACCAGCATAACGGGCCGCATCCTTATTGAATCCTGTGGCTCTCAGTCCGAATCCCAGATTCGTTTTCTCCATCAAGAACCAGTATAGGATGATGGCAATAATCGCGAAGAGAATACCTATATTAAGGGTCGATCCATTGGTTATTGAAGAAAGGAAGCTCCACTTTATTTTCGCTGTCTCCGGGAAATTAACAGTCTTATATGTATTCGTTCCTGGTATTGCCATAGTGATTATTCGCGAAAGGTAAAGGGCGACATAGTTAAGCATGATGGTCGTAACAACTTCAGAAACCTCGAACTTAGCCTTAAGGAAGCCCACGATTCCTCCCCACAGGGCACCCACAACCACAGCACAAAGAACAGCAACGATCCAGTGGACTCCAGGAATCTGGGCGAAATTAATGGCAACCAGCTGGGCAACAGTCATTCCCATTATATACTGACCTTCTCCACCGATATTGAAAAGGCCTGCCCTGGCGGCAAAACCCATACAAAGACCAGTAAGGATATAGGGAACTGATATAGCCAGCCATTCACCCACATATCTTATATTCCAAGACCAGGAGCCATCCCTTTTTTGGAAAAGACCTGTTAGAGACTGAAGAAAGGCCTTGTACATGCCGGCAGGATTCCTACCTACGCATAGAACAAGGATTGTGGCGAAGAAAAAACCAAAAAGCACGACTACCACAGATACAGCTCCGTCTGATTTTAGAAGCAGCTCTTTAAATGTATTCTTTTTATTCGCAGCATTTTTCATTATTCAGCACCTTCCTTCTTTTCAGACTGGCTGTTTTTCTTTGAACCCGCCATCATTATACCTATCTCCCTCTCAGTGACCTCTCCGGCTTTGAATATGCCTGCTATGCTTCCCTTTGATATGGCGGCTATGCGGTCACAAAGATTCATTATCTCATCAAGCTCAAAGGAGACAAGAAGGATGGCCCTACCCTTGTCCCTTTCCTCGATTATCCTCTTACGGATATATTCTATGGCACCCACATCAAGACCACGGGTTGGCTGTGCGACGACCATAAAATCCGGAGAAAGCTCTATCTCACGGGCGATAATAACCTTTTGCTGATTACCGCCAGACATTGAGCCTGCCACAGTGGCAGAGTCCTCTCCTGCCCTTATGTCAAAGGCTTTTATCAGTTCAGAGGCCTTAGAATTCATAGCGTTATAATCAAGTATTCCCATTTTTGAGGAATAGGGTTTTTTGTAATAATTCTTTATGGCAATGTTCTCAGCAACAGTGAATTCTGAGACAAGGCCATGCTTGTGCCTGTCCTCCGGGATATGGCCTATTCCAGCCTCTATCCTTTGTCTTATGCTGTACTTGGAGACATCCACTCCATTAAGCTCAATGGATCCGCTTTCCAAAGGAGAAAGCCCTGTTATTCCATATATGAGTTCAGACTGGCCGTTGCCATCCACACCAGCAATACCCACAATCTCACCAGACCGAACCTCCAGGGACAAGTCCTTTACCGCGATCTGTCCACGGCTGTTCTTTACCGATATATTCTTCAGGGAAAGCACAACCTTGCCCGGCTCAGCAGGCTTCTTTTCTATCTCGAAATTAACGGCCCTGCCCACCATCATCTCTGCAAGCTGCTCTTCCGACACATCTTTCACATCCACTGTGCCAACAACCTTTCCCCGTCTAAGGACAGTACAACGCTCGGCTACAGCCTTAATCTCTTTCAGCTTATGGGTAATCAGAATTATTGTCTTCCCTTGTTTTTTAAGAAGACGGATAATATCCATAAGCTCATCTATTTCTTGCGGAGTAAGAACAGCCGTGGGTTCATCAAAAATGATTATGTCCGCATTACGGTACAAAACCTTAAGAATCTCCACACGTTGTTGCATACCAACCGTGATATCTTCAATTTTTGAATCTGGATTTACGTTCAAACCATATAGTTCAGAAAGCACTTTTACTTTTTTTTGGGCAGTTTTTAAATCAAGGATACCGAATTTATTTACAGGCTCCACACCAAGAACTATATTCTCTGTCACAGTATAATTATGGATTAGCTTAAAATGCTGATGAACCATACCAATGCCAAGACTAGTAGCCGCATTGGGATCTTTTATCTGTACTTGCTTACCACGTATTTTTATAATACCTTTATCAGGATTATAGGCACCGAACAAAATAGACATAAGAGTAGATTTTCCGGCCCCATTCTCACCTAAAAGAGCCAATACTTCATTTTCTCTTACCGATATTGATACGTTATCATTGGCAATTACACCCGGGAATGTTTTTGTTATTCCCACCATCTCTATAGCATCAGGCAAATAAGTCCTCCTGACAAAATGAAAAAAAAAAAAAATGAAATCTCTTTCTTTACAGAGATTACAATAACTAAAAAAGAACCGCAGACAGATAATCTGTCCGCAGTTCTTCATGTACACACCATATGTCAATCCTAAGATTGAAAGTGCGTATTATCTACAAAAAAATTAGTCGTCAATTGCACCAAGGTTCTCTGGAACCAATCCGGCAGCAAGAGCGTCTTTATATTTACCCTCGACCTTGATTTTTCCGTTTATGATGTCTTTTTTTGCAGCATCAACAGCAGCTATTACATCAGCCTTGAGTTCTGTGTTCGTAGTAGCATAACCGACACCATCGGCAGCCATATCAAGCGTTACAGCGCCTGCCTTGAATGCACCATCCTTTATAGCCTTAAGGGTGATGAGAGTAGATGTCTCAACACGCTTTACCATTGAAGTAAGAACAGCAGATTTACCAGCAGCATACTCTCCGTCCAAATACTGGTCAGAGTCTACACCGATAGCCCATACATTCTTACCCTGTGAGCGGTACTCCTTAGCCTGGGCGATTGTACCACCACCTGTTCCACCAGCTGCTGAGAATACAGCATATACACCACTGTCGAACCAGTTCTTTGACTGAGCCTTAGCAAGCTCTGGCTTTCCCCAGTCGTTAGCATAGTAGTCATAAACTACAGCATCAGGATAAACAGCCTTCAAGCCCTGGATATAACCCATCTCGAATTTTGTGATAGTAGCACCAGGAACACCACCGATAAAGCCGAATTTAGGATCTGCGATTCCGTCTGCTTTAGCCTGGAGAGCCGCAACAAGACCTACGAGATAAGAGCCCTGCTCCTCAGCATAAACATACTCAGCTACGTTAGGAAGTCCGATCCAGTTAACATCGACAATCATGTATTTCTGATCTGGATAAAGGGCCGCTACCTCTGTAAGAGCATCTGCGAAGGTGAAGCCAGTGGTGATGATAAGATCATAACCTTCGTCAGAAACCTGCTTAAGTGTAGGGATATACATATCCTGAGTCTGACATGTGACTACATCATATAAATCGCCACGGCCTTTCTGGTTTTCCCAAGTATCGCCATAGAATTCGAGGATACCGCGCCATGCAGCAGCATTGAATGATTTATCATCAATACCGGTAGCATCAGTAACCAAGCGTACTGTAGGAAGGGATGACTTAACGGCAACAGGCTCTTTTTTTCCACCGGCGAAAAGAACGCCGACAGAAAGCACGAGAACTAACAACACAAGACCAAATTTCTTCATTTGAATCCTCCATAGAAAATCAAAAAAAAGCATAAAATGCTTATGAAAAACATTATACACGGTTTTAAATAAAAAAAACACTGCTTTTGCAGTGTTTTTTTTATTTACCGGCAGATACCTTGTTTATGATCCTTCTCCAGCTTGGTTCTCCAGACTATAAAAAATCTATTGGAACAAACCTTTTTTATGTGATAAAATGAACTACGGAGGCAAGCTTATGTATTATCCATATATGACACTCCCTGACGAAACAGAAATCGTTCATTCCGAGATAATAGACAAAGACGGAAATGAACACGTCAAAGTTTATATAGAACGCCCCATCGACGGTGGTTTCGCAAATGCAACATGCTGGCTTCCGGAATACAAATGGGAAGATATAAAAGATTTCTCACAAAAAGACATAGATTATTTTTCAGAAATAATTCATTCAGGAGCACATCTTCTCTTTGAATTTGCGAGGGGCGGAGGCTTCGAGAATGCCGCAAATTTTTAGCATAGGTCCGTATCTTGTTTTCATCTGGGTGAATGAGGGAAAGCCGCCGGAACCGATTCATGTCCATATTGCAGAAAAACGCCCTGTTAAAAATTCTACTAATGTATGGATCACAAGTAGTGGCAAATGTCTGTTGGCTAATAACAATTCAAAAATCCCCACTCCTGCTCTTAAAAACATAATGAGAATCATTGAAACCCGCTCAAAAGAGATTATTCTGACTTGGAACAGTCTTTTCGGGAATGTTTCTTACTACTGCTGAGA
The DNA here is from genome assembly GCA_024680915.1 of Treponemataceae bacterium. GTDB lineage: Bacteria > Spirochaetota > Spirochaetia > Treponematales > Treponemataceae > Treponema_I. The sequence goes on from JAILBN010000106.1 coordinate 9,731, forward strand.
TTGCAATAGTAAGAAAACTATTTCCCACACTTTCTGCTACTTCCCCCATACTCTTGTCCTATTTTCTTCCGTACAAACCACCTTTTGCACTCTGGACATCTTGTTTTAATTCCTTTTCTTATAACCCAAAACGCAAAAAGCATATTTTCTAATATCACAACAAATAAGATTTACACCGTTCCTCTTTCCCACTATAATGATTATGGTTTACAGATAAGAAGCAATGGAATCAAGGAATGTAAATACGAAGATTTTGACTTTCCCCATTACCTTGCAGACCATTAGGAACCAATTCTGGTGTTTTTGTAATACCGTCGATTACATAATTATATTTATCAACATATGATGATATACCCTCTCTTTTTGCAACCCAGTCGTCATCACTGAATACATTTAAAGCCTTATAAATGAAATAAATATTGTAGTCAAGAGATGTATTTGCAGCAAAATCAGACACAAATGTGTAGTTGAGCGGATCTATTCTATACATATTTATCCAAGTAGTCCAATTATTCCAATTGCCGGAAATTTGAACTGAACTGATTTTGTTAATGTACTGATCCTTAAATTTTACATTAAAGGTAACTTTTTTTGTTTGATTCCTAACATATCCGTCTAAACATTCGACGGTAATTGTAATCCATTCACCGTCAGTTGAAGCATACCAATCAGAAGTACAGAGAGCGATAACATTACCTTGACCAGGATATTCTTTTAAGTCAGCTCCAATTTGGAATAATGAAGGACCAGAAATTCTTACTCTTGCTTCTATTCTGTATCCATCACCAATCCTAAAACTTTGACTACTGTCGGTCCACCAATGATATATTTTATCTGTTTCATTCATAGTAAAAGAAAGCACCGAATTAGATTCAGAAGCAATAAAACCGTCATACTGTCTATCAGGTTCATCACCATCAAACCATTTGTATCGTGTATAAAGACATCCATTTTTATTTACAGAGTTTATACTTGTAATAAAAATACCGTCATTATAATCATCTTCTACTTTAAGTTCCCATTTATCGTTTTGATAGCGGGAAACCTTTAAATAGTCCATTTCTATTTTTGGTTGTTGACTGCCATCAACTAAGGAATTTATTGGAATAGCCTGAGCCCAAGCAACCATATGGTAGTTTTCTTTTTCAATTTTATTCTTTTCTTCGGCGCGATGGTATAGAATTTCAGGTGCAAGCTCACGTACCTGTGCCTCTGTCAGTTTTCCCGTTGGAATGGAAGCCTTTGGTTGTGCACTTGTTATTTGACTGCGTTCTGAAGTTCCTGCAATATTTTTTGCCTTTATAGCAACAAAATATGTTAGTCCGTTTGTCAAATTTGTAATTGTTTCGCTAGTTGATGTCGTACTTTTCAAAAACCTGAGGTTTTCAGGGTTTATTGTCGAGTTATAACTTGTTGCATACCAAATTTCATATTCCTCAGCATCGGCTACAGGAGCCCAACTGACAACAATCTGAGAATCACCAGAAGTAAGAGTAGGCGTTGAAGGTGGCTGGGGAACAGGGGTAGGAGCCATTGGCTGTGTACTTGTTATTGGACTGGATCTTGAAGTTCCTGCACTATTTTTTGCCTTTATAGAAAAATAATATGTTACTCCGTTTGTCAGACCTGATATTAACGTACTAGTAAAAACCGTGGTATACTTACATTCGAGGGTTGTAGGATTTGTGTCATACCAAATTTCGTATTCTGTAGCATTGGCTACAGGAGCCCAACTGACAGCAATCTCAGAATCAAAAGGCGAAAGAGTAGGTGCTGAAGGTGTTTGGGGAACAGTGGGAACTGAAGGTGTCTGGGGAACAGTGGGAGCCTTTGGAGAACGGGTGATTGACCTTCCACTTGATTTATTCCCTGAAGTATCAACTGATTTCAAAATAAATTTGTATTTGCTTCCATTTTCAAGTCTCGAAATCGTTTTCTCTTGTACCCCTTTATTTACTACGTAAGTATCAATTGACTCACCATCCAGTTCCACCGTAATTTCAATTTCAGAGAGATCAGAATCAGATGGATCCGTCCATTTTAAAGTTACATATCTGTCCCCTGGTGTTCCCTCAAGTCCTAACACTTCTCCTGGTGGAGTAGTATCTTTTTTCTCTTCCACAGGGAAAGAGCAAGTAGTAATATAGCTTGTAAAAATCACAGAAAACGCTACAACAACAGCAAGCAGTTTCTTTTTCATAACAATCTCCTTATCCATTATCATTGATTATAAAATAGATGTTATCATGGGTATATTGCCATGTCAATGTCATGTTTAAAAACACAGGGTAATAACCTATCTTAGAGTTATGAATCAAGATGATGTTCGGAAAATATTGTCTCAGAACATAAAAAAGCGCAGGAAAGAACTCGGAATAACTCAGTCTAAACTGGCAGAGCTTGCAGATATTTCAGAACCATACATGAACGACATCGAACGATGCCAGACTTGGATAAGTGATAAGACTCTTGCTAAACTGGCTCGGGCATTAAATCTTGAAATCCATGAATTATTTATTTCGGACAATGCCCAACACAAAAAGACGAAAAAAGATGATATCTATCTTTTATTTAAAAATCATAAGAAAGGAATACTCGATTATCTTGATAAATCATTTGATGATTTATATCGGAATATGACGGATAATTAAAATTCCAAAGCAACACAAACTACCGGCAGATACCTTGTTTATGATCCTTCTCCAGCTTGGTTCTCCAGACTATTATTTTCTTCTTCAACTCTTCCGCCTCTTCTTTCTCGTTCAAAAGGATGTTCAGACGGCGTAAAGCAAAAAGGTAATTTATTCCAAGACGCATATCGTCCTGGCGTTTTGTGGAAAGCTCATATTTGTCGCGGTATTCTGTAGCAGATTTATCAAGCAGCTTTTTTATAAGCCGGATATAATAAACAGTCTCATCAAAATCATGGGACCTTGGATCAAAGTAAGTCTTTATGCCTTCCTTCATATCAAAAAGATTTTTAGTTACTGTGGCAAAACGACCTTCCAGCTCCACGAAAGACCATTTCCATTTGGTATTATCTCCGTAGGCATCGATTACAAGCCGGATGGCAAGCCCCAATTTCCTGACTATGTAATATCTTTTCTCAAGGGGGGTATTGCTTATGGCCGCAAGCCTGTCCTCATAGTCTGCAAAAGGAGCATCAATTGTATCGGAGACTATTTCCTCAAGATATATAATCGCTTTGTAAAGGGTCTTACGGCTGTCATTCAAAGCATCGGTATTTTTCGCATCCAGCAAGGTCACGGAAAGATTGTTGATTATAAGATACAAAGTAGATATATAAATCATCTGCTCCGCCAGAAGAAGCTTTTTATACGCGACTCCGGAACTGTCTTTTGTGATAAGCGCGAGTATTTCCTTCTCCTTCTCTAATTCCTGTTGTACAAGTTCTTTGTAAGGCTGCATCTTCTCACTGAAATTCTCTCTGCTTTCAGCTGTAATTTTTGCCATAAAAGTTCTCCCGTTAATCTTTCTTACGAGTAAAGAATAAGGACAAAACTCCCGGATCAGAAAGTTTTGTTCTCTTTCAGAAGCGAAGCCGCATGCAGAAGAGAGGCTTCACTCACAGCATCTCCTGAAAGCATACGGGCAATCTCAGCGACACGCTCATTTCCTTCTACAGGATGGACATGCGTTGAAGTATTCCCATCACTTACGATTTTTTCAATCTTAATTTGATTATCGGCACAAACTGCGATACTCGCCAGATGTGTTATGCATAAAATTTGATGATTATGAGACAAATTCCGTAAATGATGACCTACAGCAGCAGCTATCTCCCCTCCTATACCAGTGTCTATCTCGTCGAACACAAGGGTATCAGTCATATCTGAGGCAGAAAGGATTGTTTTCAAGGCCAGCATGACACGGGAGAGCTCACCACCTGAAGCTATCTTTGCCAGAGGTTTCAAAGGAGAACCAGGATTTGCGCTGATAAGGAATTCTATATCATCGAAACCATAAGGACCACAGCGTTGAACATCGGTGTCGCCGGGCTTTTTTGTTATTCCCACCTCGAACACCGTGTTTGCCATTCCTAGTTTTGAGAGCACCTCCATCACAGCAGAGGCAAAGGAGAGGGCTTTCTCCTTTCTAGCAGAGGAAAGCTTTGCTGCCTCGGCAAGGACTGTACGCTCAAGCTTCTTTATTTCATCTGAAAGAGCACCAGAGTCCACACGGCTTCCCTGCATTTTATCGAGCTCCGCCTGGGCATCCTCTCCATACTTTATAACATCGGACACAGGGGAAGTCTGGCTGGCGGCATATTTTTTCTTAAGCTTAAAAATGAGGGCAGAACGCTCCTGAACTTCATCAAGGCGGACCGGATCATAAACAAGAGAATTCTTATAAGACTTCAGTTCCTCGGAAATATCAGAAAGCTCATAAAAAGCATTCTCCATCCTTTCAGAAAGCTTTCCGATAGAACCATCGATTCCCGCCGCATGGGAAAGAACAGTCCTGGCTTTCTTAAGCACAGAAATGATGTTCTCTCCGCCGGAAAGGCTTGAATCCACTTCGTCCACATCAGAATATAACTTTTCATACTGGGCAAGCCGCTTTTCTTCAGCATCCAACTCTTCATCCTCACCGGGATGAAGGGCAGCCTGGGTGATTTCCTCCACAGCAAAGGAAAGCATCTCTATCTTCCTTTCCCATTCAGCACCAGATGAATTCAGCTCATCCAGAAGATTCCTCTTCGCCACAAGCTCCGAATAAAGCTTTGAGAAGGCAGCCACTTGATCCGTTAGTCCTGCATAGGAATCCAAAAAACCTCTGTGAGAAGCAGGATACATCAAAGATTGGTGTTCATGCTGCCCATGAATATCAACAAGATAAGAGGTGAATTCTGCGAGGTCATTTTTCGTCACTTGGATACCTTGTATCCAAGCGGAACTCTTACCCGTATCACGGATTACCCGGCGGAGAAGAACCCTGCCTTCATCATGATCGATACTATGCTCGTCAAGCCAATCATAAGCCGCCCGACAGGATTTCCCGATGCGTAAAGTACCAGATACGCTGGCTTCTCGGGAGCCGGTACGGATGATCTCAAGACCGCCCTTCCCTCCCAAAAGGAATGTCACGGCACCGATAAGAATGGATTTACCCGCACCGGTTTCTCCACTAAGAACGGTGAATCCTTCTGAAAAATCAAGGGAGACTTCATCTATAAGAGCAAAATCTTTTACTGTAAGATCCTCAAGCATGGGGGCCTCCAGACCAGTTTAGTTTCGACCTCAAAGCAGTGTAGAACTCGCTTTTTCCGCAGCCGGCGAGACGAACTTCATTATCGTTTCGTTTAATCACAATGACATCCTCTGTCTTCAGAGGAAAGCTTTCCTGACCGTCGCAGGTTAGAAGTATCTCAGCCCCGCGGGAATCTTTCACAGTCACCTCCAGCTCGCTGTCCCCGCTGAGCACCAGGGGTCTGTTAGAAAGAGAGAAAGGGCAGATGGGGCTGAAAACGATTACGTCCAGCAAGGGATCTGCGATAGGGCCGCCGGCTGCGGCAGAATAAGCCGTAGAGCCTGTGGGGGTCGCCGTTATGATACCATCCGAGCGGAAACGCCCCAAGGAGTAATCATTACATACTACATCAAGCTCTGCAAGCTTGGCAGACCCTGCTACCTTTATCACAGTATCATTCAGTGACGTCGAAGTATATACGACCTCGTTCCTCCTCACCACGTCAGTCTTCAGCATCATCCTTCTATCAAGGCGGAGCTTTCCCGCAAGGAATTCTTTCATAGGCTCTTTCCAGCCAGAAGGACTTATACCCGCTATGAAACCGAATTCGCCAAGATTCACAGGAAATACCGGTATATAAAGGGGAGCACACTGACGGGCCGCATAAAGCACCGTTCCGTCACCTCCCAAGGTAACAGCAAAGCTGAATCCAGAAAAATCAACTATATCTTTTTCGTTCCCGAAAATTATGCATGAAGATAAAATGTTATTACTCTCGAGAAAAGAAGCTATCTGGCCCGCCAGAACAGAAGCATCTTTTTTGAATTTGTTTATTATTATAATACACTTCTTCATTTTTTACCTACAGTCTCTAAGCAGATCAAGGCAAAGTGGACAAGACCTTCGCTATCTTCACTGACTGGGCATTTCCGAGCCTTGGATATAAGGGAAAATTCAAACACCGTAGAGAAAGAGACATTGCCTTTATACACGAGGAAAGATCGATCTCCTCATTTTTTCTACGACGGTATACTATGCTGTCCCAGAAAGTCCCGGCTGTCTCTATATCCTTTCTGAGGGCATACTCCATCACATCCTTTATGTCTCCATCCAGGACTACTGGAAAAGAATAAACCGCAGCCACGGCTTGGTCGAACCTCTCACTTACAGTATGATAGCGCCCCTGCATCAAGGAACGGCAATAAACCTCACGAATCTCTTTTCTTATGAGCTCATTTCTGTCAAGCTCCTTAAGCTGGATAAATCCAAGGGCGGCATTGATATCGGGAAGTCTATCCGTTGAAGGAAGTCCTTCAGAAATATTCTTCAGAACTGCCCATTCCCTCTGCTGAGGTGCCATAAGAACGGCCCCTCCACCAGCTGTAAGAATATCATTCTGCTCAAGTCCTAGTATAGAGAAAACTCCGAAAGTACCTGCTTTCTGCCCATTCTCGGTAGAACCGGCACTTTGTGAAATATCCTCGATAACAGGTATACCTATTCCAAGGATTGCAGAAAAATCAGGGAGAAAACCAGAAGTCTCATGGAAAAGAAGAACCTCTCCGCCTTTTTTTATTCCATCCCGGATAAGGTCCTCAGTAACAAGGAGCGTCTCCTCATCCACATCAAGAACAATAGCTTTATACCCCGCATCTACCACAGCGGAATATTGCCAGTCCGGAGCAAGGGCAGAAACCATTACAGCCCTGTTCTTCTCTATTCCTAAAGCAGCAAGGGCATATTTTAAAGCAAGAGCAGGGCTGCGCAATGCAACAGCTCCTGCTACTTTGAAATAATCCTTTACTTGCTGAACCAGACGAAGGTTTAACTCTCCAGGACCGGTCTTTTCGTCTACCATGCAGGTAAGAACCGCATCCATTTCTTTTCTGCGGATAGTTGAACTATATGTCTGAATACTCATGTCTATCGGTCACTACCAATAAGTTTCTGTAAATCTTTAGGATTAAACAAACGACGGATATCTAGAACGATGAGGTAACCCGATTCCTGACGAATTACGCCATGAATGTACTCCGTTCCAATTCCGCTCAACATCTGTGGCGGTGGTTTTACTTCTTCAGAACGGACAGGCACGACACGTGCTATGCGGTCAATTATTATGCCGATTTTTATACCGTCAATATTGAGAATAATGAATCCACCCTGAGATTCTTCATCTTCATCATCCTGCTCTATTTGAGCAATTCTGAAGCGTTTATGAAGACTTATTACGGGGATAATTTCACTACGTAAATTAAAAATTCCTTCTACATAATAAGGGGCGTTTGGTATGGGACGTACATTTTGAATCTTAACGATTTCTTTAACATCCATTATGTCAACACCGTACAACTCTTCACCAAGCTGGAAAGTAACCAACTGGAACTGGGAATCACCTACTGCCATAAAGCCTCCATATATTAGAATACATCCAATCATTTTTTTTTACAAGGGAATGAATTACGGAAATCTCTAAAAACTTAAGTTTTTTACACTATATTATCGGAAAAAAATGTAAAAAAAAACAGCTCCAAAACAGGAGCTGTATCAATTTGCTGCACGACAATATCACTGCTTGATATTGTAGCGCTTGTTGAAGCGTTCAATACGACCGGCCGTATCTACAAGCTTCTGTTTTCCTGTAAAAAACGGATGGCAGGCAGAACAAATTTCAACATTAATATTCTTTACAGTTGAACGTGTCTCAATTACATTACCACATACGCATGTAATTTTTGTAAGTTCATAATTTGGATGAATACCTTCTTTCATCTTTTTTCCTCCTGGATTATTTCAAACAGCTTGCCCGAAAAATCTCTGCTGAAAAGCAGTTAGATTTTCCACAAACCACTTAAATTCAAACTATGCTTCCATACTGTTCATCGAACGTAGGAACGCTTCATTATTCTTGCTTTTACGCATTCTGTCAATAAGGAGCTCAATTATTTCTGCATCATCCATCGGGTTTATAACTTTACGCAATACCCATATCTTCTGAAGCTCTTCTTCAGTAAGCAGAAGATCTTCTTTCCTTGTCCCCGATTTCTTTATGTTTATCGCAGGGAAGAGACGCCTGTCCGCCAGCTTCCTGTCAAGATTAATCTCCATATTGCCGGTACCTTTGAATTCCTCAAAGATAACCTCATCCATGCGGCTGCCTGTCTCAATAAGTGCTGTAGATATGATGGTAAGGCTTCCCCCCTCCTCCACATTACGAGCAGCACCAAAGAATCGTTTAGGCTTGTGAAGCGCATTGGAATCGACACCACCGGAAAGCACCTTGCCAGACGTAGGAACAGTTTGGTTGTATGCCCTGGCAAGTCTGGTTATGGAATCCAAGAAAATGACTACATCTTTTTTATGTTCTACCAGCCTTTTTGCTTTCTCAAGGACCATCTCAGCAACCTGGACATGACGAGAAGCCGGTTCGTCAAATGTAGAGGAAATAACCTCAGCCTTTATGGAACGCTCCATATCCGTTACTTCCTCAGGACGCTCATCAATAAGAAGAACGATAATCTTTACCTCAGGATGATTAGCAGTAATCGCATTGGCAATTTTCTGCATCAGGATTGTCTTTCCTGCCTTAGGAGGAGCCACAATCAAAGAACGCTGACCTTTACCTATAGGACAGAACAAATCCATAATCCTTGTGGAAAGCTCTTCCGTTACCGTCTCAAGGTGAAGCTTCTCGTCTGGATACAAAGGAGTAAGATTCTCAAAGGGAATACGAGTCTGAGCAGACCTGGTGTCATCATCATTAACGGTCTCAATTCTCAGCAAGGCAAAAAAACGCTCTCCCTCTTTCGGGGAACGAATCTGGCCGTATATGGTGTCACCCGTCTTAAGATTAAAAAGGCGGATCTGACTCGGTGATATATAAATATCATCAGGACCAGGCAAATAACTATTCTGCGGGGAACGAAGGAAGCCGTATCCATCAGGAAGTATTTCAAGAGCACCAGAAGCAAATATAATTCCTCCATGCTCCGTGTGTGCCTTTAAAATTACGAATATAAGCTCCTGCTTCTTCATAGGAGCAAGCTCATCCCTCTGGAAACCGTATTGAGAGGCAAGCTCACGCAGATTATGCATCCCCATAGATGTAAGCTCATTTATAACAAGCTTTGGTTTTTCTCTGTTTTGATTTTCAGGATCCTCCGTAACTGAAGGAAGAGGACTTTCCTGCTGCCTTTGATAATTTTCTCTATTCTCCGAAATCTGACCATCTGCTTTTCCAACAGCAGATTTTCTTGAATCTGCGCGCGGAATTCTACGTCTAACCTTAGGACGTGCGACAACTTTTTCATGGACGGTTCCTTCTGAACCATCCTGAGTTTTTTCCGCGGGGACAACTGGCGAAGCTTCTTCTAAGGGTAAAGACCCTTGAATCTCTTCATCCGATGATACTGGGGAATCAGACGTGTCAACGAAACGCCGTCTCTGAATCGGTGCCATTAAAAACTCCAAATGTATTTGATTTTATAGTCATAAGAACGAACGATATGAAACAATTCGTTGTGAATAAGCAGCGCCTCATAAAAATCGACAAGATATTATACAGGCCTTGTTCAGCTTAGTATAAAGCAAAAAAAATATTCCTGTCAAGTTACTCACAACATGCAGAAGAAACAAAGTTTCATAACAACTCTGAATCATTATCTGCTTTACCTGCATTTTTCATCTGCTGCTTATACTCTGCCGGTTCCATGGAGAATATATCAATCTCAGGAACATCCTCCAGCATAGAAACAGCCCCATGAAACTCCACATCATCAGCAATACAAAGTTTTTTAGTAGAAATATCGCCTGTAACATGACTTCCTGAATTCATCTCAAGAGTTTCACGGGCATTTATGTTCCCACTTACATTACCAGAAATAATGACAGTGGAGGCAGTAATAGAATCTACCTTACAATCTGCGCTCTGGGAAATCTCTAAATAACCATTAGACTTTATAGTCCCAGAAAATTTCCCTGTCACCACAAGATTGTCAGAATACTCCAAGACACCATCAAATTCAGTCTCCTCGCCTAAAACAGTCAGATTACCGGGCACATACCTTTCATTTTTTGCCATACTTTATTTTCTCCATTATCGCCTTCACAATACCAAAAGCGAGAACCACAAAAGAAGCGAGCACAAAAAATTTACCCGCATAATCACCATACTTTGTATAAATAGTCTGAGACGCTCTCTCTATAACCGGAAGCTCACAGATCAAATAAGTCTCCGTGAAAGGTTCTGCCATATCAAGCACTTTTCCGTTAGGATCTATAATAACGGTCTGACCAGAGGATGTAGCCCTTACCGCAGGAATTCTATTCTCAACTGTCCTGAAGACTCCCATAGCAAGATGCTGATATTGACAGGAAGCCGTCCTTGCCCAGGCATCATTCGACATATTCACTATAGCCTGAGCTCCATTAAGCACAAAGTCCCTGGATATATCTCCGAAGGTATCCTCAAAGCAGATAGGTGTACAGAATTTCAAACCGCCTAAATCAAAGACAGTCTTCTCCTTTCCTTCCTCCCAAAAGTGGGTATCATTTTCTTCAAGCATTTTATAAATCATAGGAAGCTGTTTTTTAAATGGGAAATGCTCCGTAAATGGTACTAAATGATTTTTCCAATATCTGACTGGTTCCGGAGGAATGACATTTTCGCCCGGGAAGAAAAGAAGGGCAGAATTATAGTCTAAGTCAGTATAGACACCATCCTTATTATATCCCTTCACACAATCATCATTTCCGATGACAAAGGGAACGTTTTTACTATCAAGATAATCCAGAAGCTCATTCACAAGTCCAAACATCACAGGATTCTGGCGGTGCTTGTAATGATACGTTATACGTGGAATAAAAGCTGTCTCAGGCCATACCACCAGGTCAAGATCCCCAGCCTCCGCGATCGCAGCATCTGACAATCTCTTTAGTGTCTGCAAATCTCTGTTATAGACAGAATCAGCTCCATCCCAGGGATCACTGTTGGTCTGAATCAGAGCTATCCTCTTTGTATCGCAGTCAGAATAATCGACCGGTGAAACAATACCGAATACGATTATTCCGATAAAAAGAGCAAGCCATATAATACCGGAGACCTTATGATTCTTTATTTTTTTCACTATGCCAGTCGAACCATCACAAATCACAGCACTAAACCATGCCGAAGAAAAAGAGATGAAAGCACTCAGACCAAAGACGCCTATAACCGAGGCTATTTGAATCAGAAGGGTCCATCTCCAGTGAGAATAAGCCGTAACGCCATAATTAAAACCGGGGAAACCTAAGGTCTTTAAATATTCATAGGCACACCAGACGACCCATTCTGCGAAATAAGCATATTTAGGAAAAAAAGAAGCCGCCGCTTTCATGAATAGGAAAGCAAGCATAAGGTAGATTCCATACATCCCTGCAATTACAGGCATTGAAACAGGATTGAAAATCGCAAGCCAATATACATAAAGACAATAGCATCCTGTTCCGTAAGCAAGACCGTACGCCCATACAGTCTTCAAGGAAACACGCCTGACAAGGATAAAAAGTGGAATATAAGCAAAATAGGACAGGAGAGGAAAACCCTCTACTGTTATAAAATTAGGATGTGGCAAAGCAAAGAGAACAATGCCGGACAAGAGAAGCCCGAAATTCACAAGTACATTCTTAAATTTTGCCATTTATCAATCCTAAATGCTATTTTTCAATAGGCAATTCCCAAAGGGCTGATTTTAAATCCTGCCCAGAACGGAAGGCTGCTACATAATGAGGTTTAACAGAAAGCTGCGCTCCGTTTTTAGGATTTCTTGCCTTCTCACGTCCTTTTCTAAGACGAAGCTCAAAAGTACCAAAACCACGGAGCTCAATGGTAGAACCACCCTTCAAGCTCTCTTTTATCTGAACAAGAAGAGCATCGACTACAGACTGTACAACTTTCTTCTCACAATTTACATTATTATAAACAGACTCAACAAGATCAAACTTAGTCACTTTTTTTGAAGACATTTCACACTCCAGAAAACATAACTTATTATAAGTTTTTTATACAAAATTCGACAAATATTTGAAGAAAAGAATCAAACAAGACAGAAATCATTCCGCCTTATTTTATTTGCCGACAAAGTTAATGATTAACTCCGCCATCAGGACAGAACAATAAACCTCACCCCACGTAATACCAGGGATATCATTACCATAACAATCCTTTTTTAAAAAAAAGGAGCGACATAATACAGCAATCCCTCATAAACAGAGAAACCAGCCAAATTTCAGGACCGATTTCTCTGTTTAGAGCATGTTATTTCGCAACAGCAAATGTGGCATTATATAGTTTCGCCATGCGTGATTTTTTGCGCGAAACAGCATTTTTAGACAATATACCCTTGCCTGCAGCTGTATCAAGCTCTTTTACAAGAGCTCTCAGTTTTTCTGAAGCAAGCGCAGCGTCCTTAGCATGAACAGCTTCGATAAATCTCTTTACGCTGGTACGTGCTGAACTTTTTGCGGCCTTGTTACGAAGGCGACGAACTTCACTCTGCTTATGTCTTTTTTCTGCAGATGTTTTTTTTACTGCCAAAGGAGACCCTCCATACTTGAACTGCCTATTATGTTATCAAACCTAAAATTATTAGTCAAGTACAGACAAGATATTGACTTCACTTGCTAATTTATGTATAGTTTATGTAATAGATTTTTTTCCGGAGGCTAAGAATGGCTGGAGCCAGTAAAAACTCGCGTACAACAGTATCTACACATAAGTTTTTCTGTTCATGCGGCGGTGAAGTAATTATGAAAACGCTTTTCGAGAACGGCAAGCTTAAGAATATAGCTGAATGCTCAAAATGCAAACGTGTTGAGCGCCGTCCTAAAGACTTTAAATAAGCTTTTCTGCTTTCAGAAGAACCGCATTTTGCACCAAGTGTGAGATGCGGTTTTTTTATTTTCGAAATAT
>JAILBN010000024.1 GCA_024680915.1 Treponemataceae bacterium
CACAACCGCTCAAAAGGCAACAGGTGATTCCGGTTAGCGATGTGAAGGGCGCGATAGCAGTTCCGTAGCACTGAAAGTGCGGAGGAATGGAGCGCGGTTAGCGCGGAACCCGGAACGTAGCGACAGCCCGGATTCGGGCTGGAACCGCCATATCCCCTAAAAATTACCTTGTCATTTTGCGGTAAACTGTCTTGTGTGGACGGTCTGCTTCGGCACCAAGCTGCTTACGACGCCATTCTGCATAATCAGACCAGTTACCCTCAAACCAAACCACTTCTGAATTATTCTCAAAAGCAAGGATATGAGTACAAATACGGTCAAGGAACCAGCGGTCATGGCTTACACAAAGGACGCAGCCTGCGAATTCCTCGATGGCATCCTCAAGGGCACGAATCGTAGTGACGTCCAGGTCATTTGTCGGCTCGTCAAGAAGAAGGACGTTTCCGGCCTGTTTCAGCATCATCCCAAGGTTCAGCCGGTTTCTTTCACCACCTGACAGAACTCCGACTTTTTTGCTCTGATCAGGACCTGAGAAGTTGAACCAGCTGCAGTAGGCGCGGGAGTTAACCTCTCTTACACCTCCACTGAGCGGACGGCCTTTTTCGTCAACAGCACCCAGCTTTATTATGTCCAAGCCGTCAGAAAGCTGTTCCCATACGGTTTTATTCGGGTCGAGCAGACTTCTCATCTGGTCAACGTACACAAGCTTTACTGTGTCTCCTACACGGATTGAACCGCTGTCGGGCTTTTCTCCACCGGACTGGCCGTCAAGTCTCTCAACGGTCTGTCCGGCAGCATCGGCAATAAGCTTGAAAAGGGTAGTTTTACCGGCACCGTTAGGACCTACGATTCCAACGACAGCTCCGGCAGGAATCTTGAAGGAAAGGTTCTCGAAAAGAAGCTTGTCCCCATAGCCCTTGGTAAGGTTCTCTGCCTCAATTACAAGTCCACCCAAGCGGGGACCTGCAGGTATTGTGATTTTTGTATCCTTTATCTGTCCCTTTCCGGACTGATTTAAAAGCTCCTCATAACGGGAAATATGCTCCTTGTGCTTTGCCTGCCGACCCTTAGCTCCCATGTGAATCCACTCAAGCTCTCTTTTAAGGGCCTTCTGACGCTCTGATTCACTCTTTTCTTCATGCTGAAGCCTGAGCTCCTTCTGTTCCAGCCAGCCTGAATAGTTACCCTTGTAAGGAATACCCTCTCCACGGTCAAGCTCAAGAATCCAGCCGGCCACGTTATCAAGGAAATAGCGGTCGTGGGTAACAGCTATAATCGTACCTTCGTACTGCTGAAGATGACGCTCCAGCCAGGCGACGGATTCCGCATCAAGATGGTTGGTAGGCTCGTCCAGAAGCAAGATATCAGGCTTCTGCAGTAAAAGACGGCAGAGGGCTACACGGCGGCGCTCTCCTCCGGAGAGTACGTCAACAACCTGGTCCGGGGGAGGACAACGGAGGGCGTCCATAGCAAGCTCCAGGCGAGGTTCCAGGTTCCATGCATCCAGGGCATCGAGCTTTTCCTGAATTTCGGCCTGGCGGGCACAAAGCTTATCAAAATCGGCATCCGGGTCGCCGAAGGCCTCATTAACCTTATCGAATTCTTCCAGAAGAGCGACAGTTTCGGCGGCACCTTCTTTTACAATCTCCATAACGGTTTTTCCGGCTTCAAGCTGAGGCTCCTGTTCCAAGTAGCCAATTGAATAACCGGGTGCGATAGAGGTTTCTCCGGTGAATTCTGTATCAATCCCTGCAAAAATTTTCATAAGAGAGGATTTACCGGAGCCGTTTTCTCCGATTACACCGATTTTTGCACCATAGTAATAGGAAATACTGATATCTTTGAGAACATTTTTTGTTCCATAGGTGCGTGATACACGATCCATCGTGTAAATGATTTTTTTGTCGTCGTAAGTTGTTGCCATGCAATAAGTGTAGCAGAAATCAGTGAATAGGTGAAGCGAGGGGCAACTATTATTGTCTTAACACTACAAAAACACTATAATGGGAAAATGTTCCGTATATACACAGAAAGAAAGCATGGTTTTGAGAATGAAGCCCGCCAGATTATGTCTGAGATAAAGGGTTTCCTTGGTATTAAGGGTGTAACCGGTGTCCGCTATCTTAACCGGTATGATATTGAGAATATCAATGAAGATACGGCTAAAGCAGCCGCCATCCGTATTTTTTCAGAACCCCAGAGTGATATCTGTTATTTTGAGCACATACCTTTGGAAGAGAATAATTCCATAATAGCTTGGGAATATCTTCCAGGTCAGTATGATCAGCGTGCTGATTCCGCCACACAGTGCCTGTCAATCCTCATGTCAGGGCTGGAGGCCTCTGTAAAACAGTCAGGTTCTCAGGAAAAGCCTGTGGTAAGGTGCGCCAAGCTTGTAATCCTTTCAGGAAGTGTTACGGAAGCAGATGTTGAGAAAATCCGCCATTATCTTATCAATCCGGTCGATTCTCGCCTTGCCCATCTTGATATTCCCCAGACTCTTAAAATGCAGACTGAAGTTCCTGGAGATATCCCTGTGTTTGAAGGTTTCATAGACCTCGATAAAGCCGGGCTTTCTGCCATTCGCGATAAAATGGGGCTTGCCATGGATATGGCAGACATAGAATTCCTTCAGCAATATTTCAAGAAGGAAGGCAGAAATCCTACCGAAACAGAGGTCAGGGTTCTTGATACGTATTGGTCAGATCACTGTCGCCACACCACCTTCAATACAGTCCTGGATGACATAAAAATAGAGGACGGAGAGCTTTCTGAGCCTGTGAAGAAATCTTTGGGCGAATATAGGTCCATGAGGGATGAGCTTTATGGGGAGCGGGCAAAGAACGGAACAAAGCCTGAGACTCTTATGGATATGGCCTGTATAGGCGCAAAATATTTGAAAAAACACGGCAAGCTTGATGATATTGAGCTTTCTGAAGAAATAAACGCATGTTCTATTTTCATCGATGTGGACGTGACGGATACATCCGTGACTGGCGCAAAAGGTGCGGGTTGTGCGAAGTGTGGCGCGGGTTCTTCCAGTTCTGGCACAAGTGAGGGCGATTCTGCTGATGTCAGTGGGGCGAAAAAGACAGAGAAGTGGCTTCTCCAGTTCAAGAACGAGACCCACAATCATCCTACAGAGATAGAGCCTTTCGGTGGTGCCGCAACTTGCATCGGCGGTGCTATCCGCGATCCTCTTTCCGGCCGCGCCTGGGTTTATCAGTCCTTGCGTGTAACAGGTGCTGCAGACCCCACAAAACCCATTGACCAGACAAGAGAAGGAAAGCTTCCTCAGAAAAAGCTTACAAGGGAGGCTGCTCAGGGCTTCTCTTCATACGGAAACCAGATAGGCCTTACCACAGGTCAGGTCGCCGAGATTTATCACCCAGGCTTTGAAGCCAAACGCATGGAGCTGGGAGCTGTAATAGCGGCTGTTCCGGCTGATGTGGTAAAGCGTGAGGAGCCCGAAGCCGGAGACCTGGTTGTTTTGGTGGGTGGCGGGACCGGCCGTGATGGAATTGGAGGCGCCACAGGTTCTTCAAAGGCCCATAACGTCAAATCAGTAACCACAGCGGCTGCCGAAGTTCAGAAAGGAAATGCCGTTGAGGAACGCAAAATACAGCGTCTTTTCAGAAACCGGGATGTAAGCAGGATGATCCGTCGCTGCAACGACTTTGGTGCGGGTGGTGTTTCTGTAGCTGTGGGCGAGCTTGCTCCTGGTCTTGATATAAACCTTGATGCAGTTCCAAAAAAATACGAGGGTCTTAACGGAACGGAGCTGGCTATCTCAGAAAGCCAGGAGCGTATGGCTATCGTCGTACGTGCCAAGGATGCGGACTCTCTTATTGCCGCTGCCGCCGCTGAAAACCTTAACGCTGTGGTGATAGCTACTGTAACAGATACAAATCGTCTTGTCATGAAATGGCGTGGTAAAACGATAGTAGACATAGACAGGGCCTTCCTTGATACAGCAGGAGCCAGCAGGAAGGCAAAGGCATCTATCTCTTCTGTTAAAAAGCTAGAATCTCCTCTTTGTGCTCCTCTTCCAGGAGTCGCCAAGATTTTGGATAAAGCTTCCGCCGATGCTTCTTGTGGAAAAGATGCTTCCACCGCCACTGCAGGTGATGGGAACCCGCTTGAAGAAGCTTGGCTCGCAAACATGCGGGAACAGGCAGTTTGTTCACAGCGTGGTCTATCAGAACGCTTTGATGGATCCATTGGTTCTGCCTCTGTTCTTTTCCCTATGGGCGGAAAATATCAGTCGACGCCGGAATCGGGCTGTGCCGCAAAGATTCCGGTTCTTCCACCCTATGAGACAGAAACCACAAGCCTTATGACCTTCGGTTACGACCCAAGGGTCGCATCCTGGAGTCCATATCACGGAGCTCAGACAGCAGTCCTTCATTCCTTGGCCAGAATCACAGCCATGGGAGGAAACCCAGAGAACTGTCGCCTTACCTTCCAGGAATATTTTGAGAGAACTGCTTCTGAAAAAGCATGGGGAAAGCCTGCCGCCGCTCTTTTAGGTGCTCTAACGGCACAAAAAGAGATGGGAACAGCTTCAATCGGTGGAAAAGACAGTATGTCAGGTACCTTCCAGGATTTGAACGTACCTCCGACGCTTGTCTCTTTTGCAGTAACAACAGAGAAGGCTTCTAATATAACAGGCGGAGCCTTCAAAGACAGCGGCTCTTCCGTATATCTTGTCCAGAGTCCTTATACCGATTCTCTTACACCGGACTTCGCTTCTTTTGCTGATAACGCAAGGCTTCTTTACTCACTGAACAAAAAAGGCGTAATTAATGCCATGTATCCGGTGGCTGCCGGCGGACTTGCTGAGGCCCTTACGAAAATGGCTTTCGGAAACAAAGTAGGTTGTCAGGTTGACGAAGAATTTTTCGCTGGCCTAAATAATACCAAGACAGTACAACAGGCAGTCCTTTCACAGAATGGACACGACAGCGAAAAGCATCCTTGCTACCAGCTTTTCATACCTATGTACGGTTCCTTGCTTGTGGAGGTTCCCGCTGATAAATGCGGTGACTTCCAGCAAGCCGCCGGCACAAAAGCCATAAAGCTTGGTACTACGATTGCCGAGCCCGTAATCCGTGTAAAATCAGCTCTTATAGATCTGGCAAAGACAGAAAATCTATGGGAGGAGCCACTTTCAGATGTATTCCCACCTGTTTCAACAATCAGTGCAGAGGAAGAGAAAAATGGTAGGGTAGAAAAGCTGCCTGCCTTTGCCTCAGAAGTACATCCTTCCCTTGTGGAGGCCCGCAAAAAGTCTTATCCCACAGGAACGAAAGCTCGTCCAAAGGTTATTATCCCTGTTTTCCCAGGGACAAACTGTGAATACGACATGGCCCGTGCCTTTATACTTGCAGGAGCGGATGCAGAGCTTTTCATTTTCAGGAACAATACTCAGGAGGCTCTTAAAGAATCTCTTGGAGGTCTCCGTGAGAAAATAGCTGGAACCCAGATTCTTGCCCTTGCCGGAGGCTTCTCCGCTGGTGATGAGCCTGACGGTTCCGGTAAATTCATAGCCAATGTCCTTCGGGAGCCTGGTATTGCAGATGCGGTCATGGCTCTGAAAGAAGATAGGAAGGGCCTTATCCTTGGTATTTGTAACGGCTTCCAGGCTCTTGTAAAGACTGGACTGCTTCCCTATGGAAAAATTCTTGAACCAAGGGAGGATATGCCGACCCTTACCTATAACCGCATAGGCCGTCATATCTCAAGAGTCGTAAGAACCCGTATGGTATCTGCCATATCTCCTTGGTCTTGGGATGACACTGTTCTTAAACCGGAAACCCATATGATACCTATATCCCACGGAGAGGGCCGCATTATTATGAGTCCCGAAATGGCAGAGGATTTGTTCAAGAAAGGACAGGTTTTCACCCAGTATGTTAATGAAAAGGGTCTCCCTGTAATGAATGAACCCGATAATCCCAACGGATCTATGTATGCTATAGAAGGTCTTACAAGTGAGGACGGTCTTATTCTTGGTAAGATGGGACATACAGAAAGGAATGTTGGAATGAATCTGGACGGTAGTTCCTATGATTTGATCAAAAACATCGGCGGAAATAAATGCCAGAATATTTTCGCTGCAGGTATACGGTATTTTGAATGAAGAAAATAACCCCAAGAACTAGCCTCATTTTTATAATAGCAGTTTTTATCGTTGTACTTTGTATTGTTTTCGTTATTTTAGTAAGGAATTCAAAAAATTCTGTAAAATGGTTCGATGATTTTGAGACTGCAAGGGAATATGCCATAAAAGCTAATAAAGATATCTTCCTGGTTTTTGACGGTTCTTCATGGAATGAGGAGAGTAGTCAGCTAAAAGCCGACGTCTTGGACAAGGAGGAGTTCCTTTCTATAGTTGGAAAACACTTCGTCCCTGTGTGTCTTGATATTCCGCTTGATGATGGAGATTCTACCTTCACAGAGCAGCAGAATAAAAATATCGAGCTCTCAAGAATCTTTGCTATTCCTGAAGTACCTGCTATTTTGATAATGACGGTGAATAATCAGATTTATGATACGATAGAGTATGTTCCTGCAGGAACTACACTTCAGACCATGAAAGATTCTTTGGAAAAGGCTGTTAGCAAGGCTGAGACTATTTCTATCCTGAACGAGAAGTTGAATCTTGCTTCTGGTGAAGAAAAGGTCAAGATTATTGACGAGCTTGTTTCTATAACTCCTCAAGATTACATTTTTCAATTCTATAACTTGATAAACACTGTCCCTGAGCTTGATCCTACTAATAAGACAGGGCTTGTCGGGAAATACCTTCTTATAATAACCCATGTAGCATCTTTGGAGAAGTTTTTTAATGGGGAAGTAGTCGAAGCCGCAGAGATTTACGAGAAGACTGCACTGAATCCTTTGCTTACTGCCGATGAAAAACTTGAGGCTTATTATAAAGCTGCGACTATGTGTTATTATGGTGGTTTGAACGAGAAACTTAAAGATTATTTGACGAAAGCTATAGCTGCTGCTCCAGATTCAGAGAATGCAGGGATTTTGAAAGCAACTCTTGATAAATTCATTGCGGATGAATTAGCTCAGCTTTCAAGTCAAGAGGCAGTAAAATAATAATGTCTGACCAACCTCCCCCTGATAGTTCTTTTATAATACTAATTGTAGTAGCTGTAGTATTGCTGCTTCTTTCAATGTGCTTTTCTGCATCGGAAAGTGCTTTTCTCTCAGTAAATAAGCTTCGTATCCGTTTCCTTAAGCAAAAAAAGGATAAAAAAGCCATACGAATTGGCAAGTTGCTTGAGAAAAAAGACCAGCTGATAAATACGATTCTTATAGGCAACAGCCTTGTGAATATCGCTCTTTCTTCCATAGTGACGACGATATGTGTAAGTACTTTCGGTAGTTCTGGTGTTGCGGTGGCCACCTTTGCAGCGACAATACTTCTGCTCATTTTCGGAGAGATTACACCCAAGTCATTCGGAACTAATTATCCAGAGTTCACGGCTTCTGCTCTTTCTGGTTTCATTATGTTCTGCAAAAAGCTTTTCCATCCTTTCGTAATTATGTTTACAGCAGGAGTTTCTCTTGTATCCCGTATAGCGGGTATCAAAACCGGAGAACAGAAGGTTACCTTCTCTGAGGAAGATATAAAGACCCTTATGGAGGTAAGCGAAGAAGAAGGTGTAATTGATTCAGATGAGAAAATAATGATGCATAAGGTCTTTAAATTTACAGACCTTGATGCAAAAGATATAATGCGGCCCCGCAAGGAGATGACCGTAATTCCTGTTACTGCAAAATACAGGGATGTTATAGAGATATCACAGAAAACTCATCGTTCAAGGTTTCCGGTCTTTGAAGACGACATAGATAATATTCTTGGTATTCTTTATATAAAGGATGTCTTGCTTTATGCAGACTGTCCTAATGAATTCTCCCTAAAAAAAGTTATGCGGCCCGCACTTTTTATTCCTGAAACGAAGAGGATGTCTTCTATACAACAGATATTGAGGGAAAAGAATCAGTCCATAGCCATTGTTCTCGATGAATATTCGGGAACTGCGGGGCTTCTTACCGTAGATGATATTTCCAGGGTTATTTTCGGGAAAATGTCTGACGAATACGATATTGTGGAAAGACCTGAGATTTCAAAAATTCTTGCAGATCACTATATTTTAAGCGGATCTACACGATTAGCTGACTTATCAGAGAAGCTGGGCGTTCAGCTTGTATCCGATAATTCAGAGACTCTTAACGGCTGGTTCTCAGAAAAACTCGACCGCATTCCCGATGAAGGAGATTCTCTTGAGGAAGCTGGCTGGAATTTTACTGTAATTTCGGCTGACAGTACCCATGTCGTAGAGGTGAGAATGCAGAAAATTGAGGAAGAGGAGGAAAAATGAAAACGATACTTTATCTTATTGTAATTTTGTTTCTAATCCTCTGTGCTGCTTTTTTTGCATCTTCCGAGACAGCCTTCTGGAGTATTTCCCGGGTGAAGCTGCGGCAGATGCTGAAAAAAGATAAGAAAAAAGCGGAACCTGTGGCGAAGCTAAAAGCAAAGCAGGGGAATCTCCTTACACTGCTGCTCATAGGCAATAATTTTGTGAATTCCCTTGCCTCAGCTTTAGCCACATCCATTGCCATAGAACTGGCCGGAGCCAGTGGTCCTGCCGTAGCAACTCTCATTCTCACCATACTTATGCTTGCCTTTGGTGAAATTTTACCCAAAACCTTGGCTGCCTACACCCCGGAACAGACGGCACTAAGATCAGCAATGCCACTTAACGTGCTTTGTTTTATATTCCGGCCCCTTATAGCTGTTTTCAATGCTATTACAAGTATGATAGTCAAACTTTTCAGCCTTTTCCAAAAAAAGAATGGTCCTGCCATTACTGAAGAAGAGCTTAGGACCCTTATTGATGTAGGAAACGAGGAGGGGACTCTTGAGTCTGGAGAGAAGGATATGCTCTTCAAAATATTCGAGTTTTCGGACCTTCGTGTAAGAGACATCCAGAAGCATCGGTCTTTTGTAAAATTCATTTCTGAGGAAGCTGATTATAAAGAGACCGTCAAAGCTTTTACGGACTCAGGTTTTTCTCGCCTGCCTGTATTCAAGGATGATGCGGAGACAATAACAGGTCTTGTTCTCTACAAGGATGTTTTGTTTTTTAAGGGTTCTAAGGAAAAATTTTCAGCAGGCCAGATAAAAAGAAAGGTTCTTTATGTACCGGAAACAATTCCTGTGGTCGCTCTTTTACAGCGTTTCCGTATTGAAAAGCAGAATTTTGCCGTGGTTATGGGTGAGCTTGGTAGTTATACTGGAATTGTCACTATGGATGATGTTTTAAAAGCTGTTTTCGGCCGAATAACCGATGAGTACAATACAAAGACAGTTCCTGCAGAAGAACGCATCCGTCTGACAGGAAGCTCTGAATTCCTTATCCCCGGAGATATGCTTATCTCTGATGTGAACAGTATTTTCCGACTGAATCTTGAGTCAGAGGATTTCGATACCATAGGCGGCTGGCTTTTGGAACAGTTCGGTTGTCTTCCAGAAAATGGTGAAATTCTAAAAAGAGGGAATCTTATTTTTACGGTGGAGGATCAGTCTTCACGGAGAATACAGACAATCAGGCTGAAGTTCGATAATTCAGAGGCATCTGTCGCTGAATTATTTGCAAGGGGAAAGCCTATATCTTTAAAATGATGGAAGATGCTCCTGATACAGACCATGCACTAAGGCCGCCCTTGTAGCCCGCATTAAATTGAAAGGGAAGATCTGGTGGTTGCTCCCAATAATCATCTCCTATTGCGTCAGGGAGATAGGTACCCTTTATCCTGATTAAAAAAGAAAGATTTTCTGTGAAATTGAATTCAAGGGCAGCTCTTGCCTCATACCCCTGGAACCAAGCTTCTATGAAATCTGTGTAATAGGT
>JAILBN010000055.1 GCA_024680915.1 Treponemataceae bacterium
GATGTTATCAAACTCTTTGACCGCTTCTATGAATTCATCATTCGAAAGAGGTCTCGTCTTGTATTCACGAAGATCAGCTAGCTGAACCCTGTTGCCATCTGCATCGTATACGGCGGGATAGACATTTGTCTCTCCCCTACCGAGTATACCGTCAGCTGCGGCTTTTATAGTTATTATGTTACCGGTGTCGGTTTTTTTAAGCTTGTTGAACTGTTTGAACTCATCCGAATATGTAAAACTATTAAGTGAAGCAGGATAAATTATTGGAGGCTGTGCATCCGGTTGCTCAGCATAGTTGAACAATACAACAGTATAATCTTTTACATCCTTGTCGAATTCAAGAACAATCTCTCCATCTTCTGAATTTGCAAACTCTTCGGAAGTTGTTGTTTGTGAAAGCTCATCTGTTTTAAGTTTCACAGTCTCTTTAGGAAGTGTCTCAATACAAATGTATTTTTTGCCTGAATCTCCGAATGGCTTTATAATCTCCGGCTCAATGTAAAGACCGTCTCTCGTTGTGCCGGTTCCTGCAGAAGGATTAGCTGTTGAGAACAAGAGCGTTCCGTCAGATTTCTTTGCCTTAAGGGACATCCAGTACTTTGAGTTGTCTTTGAGCTGTCTTCCACTTGAATCCAAAGTGATTGTTAA
Source organism: Treponemataceae bacterium (assembly GCA_024680915.1). Taxonomy (GTDB): domain Bacteria; phylum Spirochaetota; class Spirochaetia; order Treponematales; family Treponemataceae; genus Treponema_I. The sequence continues at coordinate 649 of JAILBN010000055.1, forward strand.
AACTTTACCATCAGCACTTACATTTGCCCTGAATAAAGTTTCATCAAGTTTTTCAAGTGTTGCTGCGTCCTCATAGAACTCTGTTTCAAAAACGGTTCCAGCAGGGAATTCTTTGTTGAATGTAAGAGTTATCGGATCTCCGGCTTTGATTTTGTTTATTGTGTTGTCATTGTTGGAGTTAATCGATACTTTGCTTTCATAAAGGTTAGAAGCGGCAATTACATAAGCAGTTTCAATAATGTAGTCATTTATCAGATCTGCCCATTTTATATCACCGCTTCCATTGAATGTTGAATTATCAGCGGAAATAACGGAACCGCTAAGACCGAGGGAATATCCATTATGGAAGTTTTCCAGGCTGATATATACTTCGTTGTCTTTGATGTACTTGCTGCAAGATACGGTCGTTGGATTTCCAGTTCCTATTTTTTCGGTGACAGACAGTCCTGAAACATCTTTAACATTCTTATTGAAGGTGATTTTGAGGTATTTGTCTGTTGGTGCTATAACAGAGCGTGCAAGTACGGCGGTTCCTTTTGATTCTACAACTTCAATTCCTGTCGGCTTAAAGCCGTTAAAGCGGATTTTGAACGTTTTTGTTGAGCTGTCAAATTCTTTTGCATAAGAGGTGATTTCTGTAGAACCATCGAAAGCCTTTAATCCGGTGATTGTAAATACATGTTCACCGTCTTTTTGGAACTGGTTGTCACGTGCGGCAACTGTAAGCACATGGCCTGTGTCGGCATCCCATGGGGCCCATGTCAAAACGACAGGTTCGTTAGGATTATCCGTGACTTTCACAGAAGGCGTGTCAATCTCATGGTTGAATGTGAGCGTGAAAGCGTCTTGTGTTGAAGTGGTTGTGTTTTGATAAGTTACGTTGATAATATTATCAATGTATACATTCCATGAACCGTTGATGAATTCTTGTGAGCCGTCTTCAGCTTTACCATAAAGTTTAAAGTTTACAAGATTGCTTGAACCTGTCCAGTAACTGTCTTTGGGTGTAACTGTCCATGTCGTTTTTGCGGTGTCGCTGGTATAGGTAACTTTTGTTTCAGTATCATCAATTGCGGCAATTCCATTAACAGCTTCTGAGCTTATAGAGATATATTCCATCGGTTTGTTGAATTTGAACGTTATAGGAGTGTTCAATTCAAGCGGCTCATTTATGGTTTTCTTCAGAAGGTTAGTTTCTTCTACAATAATTTTGGTTGGCTGTGCATACAAAAGAATTGAAAGAGATTTTGTCGTTCCTGATTTCTCTTCTATTTTGAATGTATCAGTGTTTACTGATGAATAATTGTTTTCTGCAAGCCAATCCATCTTATCGGATGAGAAATAGTATGTTTTCCCATCGATTGTCTTTTCAAATCCGTCAATTAAGATTGAAAGATTTTTATTAGCCGGGAGGTTTTCAATTTTGAACTTACCTGATGCATCTGTCTTTGCTTTCGCTTCCTGAACATAATTTTCACCAGATGTTTTATATGTGATTTTTACGGTTATGCCTTCGCAGGCATTCGAATCCGTAACAGTTTCGTTTCCTTTTGAAGAAGTGGTAATATTGACAGTTCCTTCAACAGCTGAATTCAAGGGTGTAAGCGTTGCCTGAATAAAGGTTGCTTCAAAAGTTTTTTCGATCTTGGTGTATGCCTCGTATAATTTTGCATATTCGTCAGCAATCGGTTTTAAAGTATCGTCATCGTCTTTTGACATTAACACTGTACCATCTGGTGATATAGCAGTGACACCTGCATTGGCGGCTCCGCTTGAAGTGTTTTTCGCATACTCTTCAAGAATCTTTTCACAGTCAATTCGCATTTGATCCAGAACCTTTGCCGCATCAGAATTATTTGTGGTCTCGTAAACACTAATATTGTTGGCAGTGGTCGAAAGGTATCCTTCCTTTTTAATTGTTACGATGTACTTTTCATTTTTTCTGTCATTTATAGGAATATCCTTAAGAATAAAGTGACCGTTTTCATTTGTTGTCGTTGTTTTGCTTCCAAGTACTACGGAAGCACCAGAAACCGGCTCGCCTTTCGTATCTTCAACATATCCAAGGATTTGTCCCTTTTCAATAATTTGTTGGGTTCCCGGCGTTTGTTCGTTTTCTGAAGCAGGGGAATTTTGCGTATTGGTAGTAGGGTCTGTGGTTAGTGGAATTTCCGGCTGATTTTCGCAGCCGATAAACATAGCTGCTATTAAAATAACAGTCAGTATGGTAATCCATTTTTGCAATTTTGACTTTTTCAAAATCACACCTCCAATTTTTTTTTGAGAGATGTTCTAAAGAAAGTTTAGGAAATTTGAAAAACAGTTTTGGTATATATTCAGCTTCTGTAATCAGTCCTGAGAAATCCTTAGCACGGAATTCCTGTGTAGTGCGTACTTTGTTACAGAATGTCAGCCAGCTTATCAAGTTCTCCTTGAGGTTCTTTTTGTCTTGTATCTCTCTATCCGTTGTTGACCAGTTGGTCTCTTCATAACATGAAGATTTTTTAGAGTTATCTCGGAAAATGTAAATTTGTCGAGATAATCTCTGCTTATATTTTCAACCAGAATTTAAAATTTGTAGTGAGTAAATGTGCACAGAAAAACTGTGAATTTTCACATGAAAAATTGTGAAAAATTCACAGTTCTAAGGATCATCATATACTGAGAGGGCGGATTGTTGCGGTCTGGAGCGAACTATAGCCATAGGAGGGGACTTAGTTGACCAAGGTCTTTGCGAGGTGTGGTGGGTTATAGGGCGCAGCGAGGCGTTAGCCCTGGTATACGAAAAGGGTTATGAGTATAGATTTATTGTGAGCGGAAAACACCGCAGGTCACCGGACTGTTGTTCCCCTGGGCATTGAAACACTTCGTTGACAATACCCAGGGGAACTCCCTAAGGGAGGCTTTTTACTCCTCTTCTTCAGCCATGGCTTCTGCTCTGTTAGAAGCGTAGATGTCGAACTCTTCCATATATGGCTCTATTCCTGCGAGATACTTAGGAATTGAGACCAATACGTAATCCTGAGTGACAGGAATGTTAACGGTGAATGTTACAGGCTCTTTGCCATCAAAGAATTCAATGTGAATAGTATGCTTCTGAGACTTTACAGTAAACTTATCACGGTCGCCCTTGTAGAACTCTACGGGTTCTCCTTTGTCCACAGAAACTTCCATACCCTTTACAGCCTTATAGGTTCCGGCTTCATCACCCTTGTTATCGATAAGGATCGTGTGAGTACGGCCAGTAAGGAACATTACGATGGCAAGCACAAGATACAGAATGATTAGTATGGAGCGTGCGATTATCTTTTTGTTAAGTTTCATTTTGCGCCTCCATTTGCTGCTTGCTCACTTGCCGAAGCACTGTCATTTGCTGCGGCATGCAGGGATTCCCGGTTATGCTCGGCCTGACGTTTTGTACGCCATGCATGGATTACAAGAGACAAGGCTATGACACCATAACCTATGAACTGCCTGAAGTATTCGCCGATATTACCGTCTCCGAATATGTTCTGTCCCGCCCTAGGTACTACAATGTACATAAGATGAAGCAGAAGGACACCGAAGAAACAGTTGGGAATAGTTGCCTTCGTGACGGTAGCACCACCTACAAGAATGGCGGCAGCCGCAAAGAAGCCTGTCTGGTCATGAGCGTTATAGGTGCTCATGTTACCCATGTTCTGCAGGAAGATAATCTGTCCGAAGCAGGCAAGAACTGTTGATATGATAATTGATATTACCCGGGTTTTCTCCACAGCTATACCTGCTGTGTTAGAAACGACCTGGTCCTGGCCGACAGCCCTCATGTCCTGTCCCAGCTTTGTTTTCTTGAACCAAATGATAAAGACGCAAAGAACGCCGATTACAAGATAAGCGAGGAGAGGGATATGGATAGGTCCGATGTTGAAGGAAAGAGTGTTATCAAGGACCTGGCGGACTGAAGAAAGGTCAACAGTGTTTCTTACTCCGTAGCCGCGGGAAAGGTATATAGCCTTGTTGCGCATAGGAATTAATGAGCCGAAGAGGTAGAGTACGAAGAACTGATACAAGCCGTTGAAGAAAAAGCCTATGATGTAGCTTGTAACCATCTCACGGCCGCGGGCCTTGTTAAGTATGGAGCCTGCGATCCAGCCCAGGAAAATTGAGATAGGAGTTCCTATCAAGGCTGCGAAAACAAGTCCCTGTATGCCGGAAATACCCCAGTCCATGGCGAAGATAAGACCAATCTGGCCTGCCATTGCGCCAAGAACCATACCGAAGTTTATACCCATACCAGCCATGATAGGAAGGATAAGGGAGAAAACCAGGAAGGAGTTCCTTGCTATACGGGAGAGAATCTCATTTACGATGTATGTCGCTGAAAAGCCGGAGACCGGAATGGCGACAATCGTAAGGATAAGAAAAAGAAAGGCTACGAGATTATTGGCAAGAAATGAGCCTGCTTTTTTTAATGTGAATTTTGAAGCTGTCATACTCATTTTTTAGCTCCTGTTTTACGTGTAAGTGCGTAAAGAATCATTCCGTTCGAGATGACAATACGAATTACTTCTGACATATCCGTCTGCAGAATACTGTTTATTACGGATGGCGTCATTGTGAGAATACCTTGGAAGAGGATAGTACCAATCAAAACATTGAGTATTGAGGCCTTATTTATTGAAGCTCCACCGATAAGTATAGCGGCTACAGCAGGGAAGGCCATGTAAAGCGGCGCTCCGTAAAGCTGTATAAAGCCGAAGCTCTGCTGGTATACCAGAATTCCCAAGGCTCCGAAAATAGTAGAGATTATAATGCTCATGCTGCGCATTTTGTTGATGTTGACACCGCTTGAGCGTGCATAATCAGGGTTTGAGCCCACCGCTGTCATAGCCGTACCTGTTTTGCTTCTCATAAAGAGCCACATGATGAGACAGCAGAGGGCTATGAAAAGAATCATTCCTGTGGGGAAAGTAAAGTTCTCACCTATTTTTATGGCAAGAAAATTACTGAGCTGCTTGTTCCAGTATCCATCAAGGGTGATGGTGGTACGTAAGCCCTTTCCAGCATAGCCCCAGACCATATTCTCGCTGGAGTATGGAAGGATAAGCCAGAGGATGGACATGAGCATGACCATGGCGAAACCTACGTACATGGCGATTGTCATTTCCTCTCCCTTAACCCTGTTCAGGAGCAGGCCGTAAAGCCAGCCGAAAAGGATTGCGAAAGGAATGGAAATTATCATGGCGCCGAATATACCGCCCCAGCTGGTAAGGCCAAGCTGCATAGCTATTGTGGAGCCCAGCAGACCTGAGATTACACCCAGGGAGAGTCCGAAGTTAAGCCCGCAACCGGACTGAATCATGGGGACCATGGCAAGAACAAGAAGAGCGTTCATGCCGAAGCGGTTGAATATATCTGATATCGATGCGGCTATACTGACTTTTACGAAGGGAGCGATGATAAAAAGCACGACTAGGAATAATGCTATTATGATACGCGGCCATCCGAAGTTCTTAATAAGCTGCTTGCATTTAGCTAAGAATTTATTTTCTTTTTCTGTTGAAATTGAATCGCTCATTATGCCTCCCTATATATTCCCTTTTTCGCCGGACATATACAGCGCAAACTCTGTGGGGTTTTCCTCCGGTGCCAGGATGCCGGCTATCTTTCCGTGGCAGACAACTGCGATTCTGTCACAAATAGAACGAAGCTCTTCCAGCTCACTGGAGACCATGACGATTGTCGTTCCCTGTGTTTTGTTGCGTTCTTTGAGAACATCCAGAACAATCTGTTTTGCGCCGACGTCTATACCGCGGGTAGGCTCAGAAACGAAGAGCAGCTCCGGTTCAAGGCAGAAGGCTTTCGCAAGGCAGACCTTCTGCTGGTTACCACCAGAAAGCTCCCTGGCCTTCTGTTCGGGGCCATTGCATTTAATTTCCAGAAGCTCGATATATTTTTGTGCGGCTTCCTTCATGGCTTTGTCGTCCCTGAGTTTTATCAAACCACCTAGAAAGGACTTTAAGAACATGTCTTTGCTCTGCATGGCGGTGAAGGCTATGTTCCAGTCAAGGCTCTCGTCCAAAAGGAGTCCGACTCCTCGTCTATCTTCAGAAACAAAGGCCAGTTTAGAATTGAGGGCATCCTTAGGATTGTTCAGATTTATCTGCTTATCCTTGAAGGTGACCCTTCCGCCGGCAGGATACAAGCCCATTATTCCGTTGGGAATACCGATTTTTCCTTGACCTGCCAACCCTGCGATTCCGAATATCTCACCTTCCTTAACCTTGAAGCTGACATCCCGGACTGTTTCTCCAGGCATATCTACCCAAAGGTGGTCAACTGTAAATATTTCAGGTGTATTTATTTCCCTTTTGTCGGTTTTTGTCGTCTTGGAAATCTCACGACCCACGAGGGACTCGGCTATCTCATTTATATTCGTGTCTTTTGTCGCCACATCCCTTATTGATTTTCCGTCACGGAGAGTAACAACACGGTCGCATATCTCAGTAACCTCACGCAGACGGTGAGATATGAATATTATGGAAATTCCAGAAGCAGCAAGTTTTTTTATGGCATTGAGAAGGATTTCGGCTTCAGATTCTGTAAGCACTGCTGTTGGCTCGTCCAGAACCAGTAGCTTTACCTTCTCACGGCTTATCTCTCTTGCTATCTCGACGAACTGCTTGTGCCCTACAGGCATTTCCGCTACTTTTGTTTCGCTGTCTATTTCTACGCCTAATCTGGCGACAGAGTTTTCTGCACTAATTTTCATTTCCTTGCGGTTGAGGGTACTCAGGCGTGGACCGAACACATCAGCAAGGATATTATTTTTTGTAATCTCCCGGTTGAGCATTATGTTTTCTGTGGTCGTGAAACCGGGAATAAGAGAGAACTCCTGATGAACCATGCCTATACCAGCATCCAAGGCATCAAAAGGAGAGGAGAAGTGAACTTCTTCTCCATTAAGGATTATTTTACCGCCGAAACCACCGGTTTCTGCGATGACTGGCATTCCAAAAAGAATACTCATCAAAGTTGTTTTTCCAGCTCCGTTTTCTCCGACCAAGCCCAAGATTTCGCCTTTCTTCAGGGAAAAACTGACATCCTCAAGAACGACCGTTCCGGAAAAATCTTTGGTGATATTCTGTAATTCAAGTAAAGGTTTTTCTTCCATAATTCTGTTTATCTTTTAGGAGCTGATTCCGAAGTTTAATAATCAAAAAAGCTCCTGATGGGAAATATACGAAAAAAGAAAGGCAGGTACTCTCAGAGTATTGAAAGTACCGGTGTCTTTCTTTTTTGAGGAGTGCAGGATAAACCTGCACCTTATCAGATTAGTCTGTGAATTTGATGTTGTAGTATTTTTCTGGTACTTCAACATCTGTTGTTGGCAAGTAGCCCTGTCCCATTATGTATGTATCCATATAGATAAGGACGTGGTTCTTTGCGCGGACGCCTGTGTTTGCATCGATATAGCTACCACCGTTCCACTTTGCTCCTGGTGTGAACTCACCGAGAGCTGCGTAGAAATCGCTGATTTTGCTGAGAGAAGCTTTTCCTTCGATGATGCGTTTTGCATATTCACCAAGACCGGCAGATACTGAGAATCCGTAAGAGAATGCCCATGTACCGAATTTACCAGCGCCAGCCTTGTCAACAACTACCTTCTCAACCTTGCTCAGGATCTTCTGGAAATCTCCAGCTTCAGCTGTAAGGTCGATACCGAAAGCTCCAGGATATCCCATGAGAGGTGAAGGAAGGTCTGCTTCTACGAACATACCGCCGTAGGTAGCAAGCTGTTTAAGAAGTGGCTCTGTATGAGCATCGTTTGTACAGAAGAAAGCTGTGTCTTTTCCGTACTTCTGAACCCACTGTGGTACCTTCTCAAGGATGAACTGCTGGGCACCGGCAACACCTACGTCAGATGTCGGGTCAGGAGCTGTCTCGAAAGCGAACTCAAGACCAAGGTCCTTACAGGCTTCTTCCATAATCTTGCGGCGAAGACCCAGTGTCTCATATGACATATGGCGTGGGAAAGAAATGTGTACGAATGCTTTTGCGCCCATCTGCTTTGCAGCCCAGATGATTGTATATCCGCGTGAGATAAAGTCTGAGTTTACTGCAAGGTCAGCTGTTGTCTGGATGACACCCGGATCCTCGTGTGGCTCACCTGCGAAGCAGAGAATGTCACTTCTCTTTTCCTTTACACGCTTGAAAGCCTCTGTTGTTCCTGGAACAGCCTGGTTGACGACTATAGCCTTCATAAGGGGGTCATCTGCGAGAGCAACGATCTGAGAGATTGTTGTCTCCTGCTGAGACATGAAGTCATCTGGATAGGTGATGTGCTGAATCATTCCGCCTTCACTTGCTTTTCCATAGCGTTTGATAAGCTCTTCAGCACCGCGAAGATCATCTTCTGACTGTGATACAGTACCAGTAACTACTCCGATGTGAAACGTTTTGTTTTCCTGTGTTGTCGTTGCTGTCTCTTTTTTTCCGCCAGCAAAAACGAGGGATGCAGCAAGCATAATGACAATTGCTGCGATCAGAGTTTTTTTCATTATAATTCCTCCAAAATAACAGATAAACTGTAACTAAACAATTTTAAATAGAAAATAGAAAATTAACAATAGGAAAATTACATATTTATACAAAAAAAAGAAAAAAATATCGATATGAAAGCGGTGCATTTAGGCTTGTGCTTAATGCTTTATCAGAACAATCCTGAAATGACTCCGTCGTCATCAACATCGATTGAGTTTGCTGCCGGAGCTTTGGGAAGTCCTGGCATTGTCATTATGTCACCGGAAAGTGGGACTATAAAGCCTGCTCCTGCATAAAGTCTTACGTCTCGTATAGGAAAGGAATAGTTTTCCGGGGCGCCCTGCAAGGATTTGTCATGTGACAGGGAGTATTGGGTTTTTGCCATGCAGACCGGCAGATTTCCGTAGCCTTGGGCTGTAAAGTCAGCAAGACGCTTTTTTGCTTCGGCTGAGAAAGTGACTTCCGCAGCATGGTATATTTCGTGGGCTATAGTATAGATTTTTTCTTCCAGGCTCATGGACTCCGGATAAAGAGTATGGAAGTCTGATTTTCCTTCATCGCATATTCTGCAGACCTCCTGAGCCAATTCTGTGGTTCCTTCGCTGCCTTTGCCCCAACCCTCGCAAAGTATGGCCTTTATTCCTTCTTTCTTACACAGTGAGATAAGAAGCTCCGTCTCCTCTGCGGAGTCAGTCACGAATTTGTTCACTGCGACAACGACAGGTACTCCGAATTTCTTAAGATTTCCGATATGGGCCTTAAGATTACAGAAGCCTCTGGTCAAAGCGCCTATGTCCGGCTTGGCAAGTTCAGCTTTTTTTATTCCACCGTGCATTTTGAGGGCCCGTATCGTGGCGACGATGACGGCAGCATCTGGCTTCAAGCCTGCGGTGCGGCATTTTATGTCGAAGAATTTCTCTGCGCCTAAGTCTGCGGCGAAGCCGGCCTCCGTGACTACATAGTCACCAAGAGCAAGGGCACTTTCTGTGGCATTTATGCTGTTGCATCCATGAGCGATATTTGCGAAAGGTCCGCCGTGTATGAATGCAGGTGTTTTTTCCAGTGTCTGAACCAGGTTGGGGCGGATGGCATCTTTTAAGAGTGCTGCGACCGCACCGGAAATGCCCAGCTGTCCCAGCAAAACAGGTTCCTTCGTGTAGTTTTTGCCAATAACGATTTTGTTTAGTCTCTCCTTAAGCTCAGAAATAGTGCGGGAAAGACAGATAATAGCCATAACCTCACTTGCCACGGCGATATTGAAACCGTCCTCACGGGGAATACCTTCAGTCGCACCTCCCAGCCCGATGATAACCTTCCTGAGCGCACGGTCATTAAGGTCCACACAGCGTTTCCAAGTGACTGTACGGGGGTCTATCCCCAGGACATTGCCCTGATGTATATGGTTGTCTATCAAGGCTGCGATTAGATTCGTGGCAATTGAAATCGCATGGATGTCGCCTGTGAAATGAAGATTTATGTCTTCCATGGGAACTACCTGGGCGTAGCCGCCTCCGCAGGCTCCTCCCTTTATTCCGAAACAAGGACCGAGGGAAGGCTCTCTAAGCGCGAGGATAGAGTTTTTCCCGATTCGGCGCATACCATCAGCTAGGGCAACCGATACCGTGGATTTTCCTTCTCCTGCAGGGGTCGGTGTTATGGCAGTTACTAGAACCAGCTTTCCCTTTTTTTGTCCTTCCTGAAGCTCCCTTAGTTTTTTTATAGTCAGCTTTGCTTTGTATTTTCCGTACTGATCGATGTCGTTTTCTGTAAGACCTATTTTTGCTGCAATTGAGGCAATAGGTTCCATTTCATTCTTCTGTGCGATTTCTATATCTGTCATAATCAAAAATTGTATCAGGTGTTCATAAAAAAATGAAGTAGGGGATTTTTCCCCACAAAAGGTCATTTTTTTTGCCTCCTCTGTCGTATAAGTCTTGTGCAGGGGTTCGTGAGTCGTCGCACTTGGGCACAGCACCGACAAAAGCTGTCCTCTAGCCACATCCATGTGGTCTCTGTCGTAGCATGACAGTAGCAGCGGTTTCTGGCAAGGTCGGTTTTATCGCTATCTGAAGCCGCCCCAAGACGACCGCCGCCCGTACCCCGCGACAAACAAACCTGCACGAGAGGTAGACAATGGAAAAGAAAAGACTCACCCCTGAGGAGAAATGGGAGCAGGCCACCCTTGCCAACGACTTCCTCTTCTACATGGTCATGCGTAACCACCCCGATGCATGCCAGCAGCTGCTGGAAATGCTGCTTAAAATCAAGATCGATCACATGGAGATGCACAACGAGGCTGTCATCAATCTGGAGAACGGTGCGAAGGGAATCAGGCTGGACGTCTACGTCAAGGACTCCGGCCGCCTCTTCGACATAGAGCTCCAGGTCACAGACACAGGCGAGCTGCCGGAGAGAGCCCGCTACTACGCCAGCCTCATGGCCCTGGACTCACTAAAATCCGGGGAGAAGTACAGCGAATTACGCGACTCCCACGTGATTTTCATCTGTATGGAGGACATCTTCGATAAAGGACTTCCCGTCTACTCCTTCGAGAACATCTGCCGGGAGGATGGAAAGACAATGCTTAATGACAGGGACTACAAGCAC
>JAILBN010000072.1 GCA_024680915.1 Treponemataceae bacterium
AAGCCCCAAGGAGTTCGGCCAGTTCATAGGCTCCGATATAAAGCTTGTTCCCGTGGAGGTCTCTCAGCTCAGCGGTGTTCCAAAGCTTCTTGAGTTCTATATGGGCAAAAATACCCCCGCCCGCCGGGAATTCATAGTCAATAATCTTCTTCAGGAAATAGACGCATAAAAAAGGACTGCTGCCAGAGTTATGCTCTGGGGCGGTCCTCTCCTCTTCAAAAAACTGATATTAGACAGAAAATCATGAATTTGTGCTGATTCTGTGCTGATTTGCGATTTTTTTTCATTTTGTGCTGATTCTGTGCTGTTTTTCTTTCATTTTGTGCTGATTCCGTGCTGTTTTTCTGCTTGTTTTGTGCTGATACTGTGCTGTTACTATTATATATTGGATATAATAATTATTTCGAGGTGTTGTAAAATGAAAAAGACAAGTATTTTTTTCGTTCTTATTTTGTGTGTTGCATTCATTTTGGGGTGCAACAATGGTATGACAGGTAACGGAGGAGAAGCTCCGGCAGCAGGAGGTGGCGGTGGCAATGCGCCTTCTGTCCAAGTGACCCCCAGGACCTTGCTGGCGAAAATGCCCTTGTCTGCCCAGGAAATGGCTCAAGGTCAGTCAAGAACGGCTGTACCGGTGACCAACGCTGATCTGGCTGCTTACAATACTTATAGAAGCACTAATACGATTGTGCCTGCCGGATTGGAGGTTATGATGTACCTTTGCCTTTTGAAAAATGACCTTGCTGCAACTCAAAATTTTCAATTCAATAGCAATGTAGCAGTAGGAAGAATTCAGTCTGTTTCAGATGCCACAAAAGCAAATCTTCGTTCAATAGGTGCTACTGAAGATGTAGTTTCTAGTGTGGAAATGATTTTTACAAAAATGAATCTGGGAACAGTTTTCTTCAAATATGAAAACAATAAATTCACTGTTTTCTGGAATTTGCCGGAACAGACTATTACTTATGAAAGCCCCACTGGTCAGCAAATGACAGAATCTATTATAGATCAAACAATGTACATAGAAGGTAATTTGGAAAACAACAGGTTCGTTAATTGTAGGTTTGTTGGTTTTAGATCTGAAGATGGAGTTACTGTAACAATGAATGAATATATATATGCGGAGAATAATAAAGTTATAGAAGAGTGTACCTTTAGAGATCTAAAGAGCCGGACCGTATACGAGAATAGTACTTCTAAAAAATATAACCTTAGGAGTCAGTGGCTTTACGGAAGTTATCAGGATACAAACTGTGAGGTACAATATAGTAAAAATACCGCTCAAAATTACGAATCTTATTTTTGTTTTGATGCTAACGGCAATGAGTTTTATAGAGTTGATTGTGATATACAGGATGATGGCTCTGTCTCTCGGTCTCAGCAATACTTTCCTTTAAGATTCCTTACTGTTAGTGAGGGTCATACTCTTACCCGTGATGGGGCGGAGGGTAGTGCAACCTGGAGACTTGATAATGATGAAAATACACTACCAATTTTTTTCGAAACAGTTCTAGGAAGTGACCAGCCGGGCTATTACGTTTATTTAAGAGAAGGTAGGAATAAGAAGGATACCTCTCCTCTGGAAGGTGGAAAGCTTGTGTTCACAAAAATGAATAATATAGCTGCTTATATCGATAAAATGGATTTTGTGGCGGAATTCGAAGCTGATTCAAGTTACAGTCATGTAACTACAGCAGTAACCCAGGAATATGTTACAAAAATCAACAATTGGGTGGCAAGTCTTTCTGACTAAAACCCTTAGCTGACCTTCTTATCGGCCGCTTTCCTCTGCCGGAAGGCGGCTTTTTTTATTGCTGGCTTTCAAAGCACTTTTCACAGGCTTCCCACAGTGGGTCCAGGGCAGGGAGGGGGCTTGTCACCTTCACCAGTTTTTTATTGCCCGGGCTTATGAAGCTTACCTCCCTTGCATGGAGCCTTATTCCGGGAATTGTGTCCGCCCGGCGTGCTCCGTACTTTACGTCGCCCTTTATATGGAGGCCTGCATGGGCAAGCTGGGCCCTTATCTGGTGGGTGCGTCCCGTAAGCAGCTCCACCTCAATGAAGCTGTAACGGTCTCCGGCTCCGGCAGAGCGCCAGTAAAGCTTAGCCTTTTTTGCCTTCCGGCTTTTCTCTGAAACTATAAAGGTTTTCTGTTTTTTTGTATCGAAGACAAGGTAATCTTCCAGCAGGACCGGTTCCGGGCTTTCGGGTATGATTCCCTCCACCACAGCCCAGTATTTTTTGCTTGCCGTGGTGTGATTGGTGAACTGGCCGGAAACCTCCGCCAGCGCCCTTTTGTTGCGGGCCATGACTACGCAGCCGGAGACAGGTCTGTCTATCCTGTGAACGCATTCAAGAAAATCGCAGCTGCCCTTGCCGGGTGCGGCAGTTTTCGAAGGGTCGGCAGAAAAGCCTGCATCAGCCTTCCCTGCAGTTTTCCAAGAAGGGGCAGTTTTCTTTGGTGTGGCAGTTAAGCCGGCTTCCGCCTTTGCAGCTACCGCCTCTCTGAAAACATCCGGCAGGTAAGGGGCAGCCTCTCTCTTCTCCTTGTCAACGAAGGAGCATACCTCTCCCGGAAGCTTGCTGACTACAACCACGTCCTCGTCCATGTAAAGGATGCGCTTGTCCGGGGACAGAGCTGTGGTCCCCTGAGATGCTGGAGACTCTTTTCTTTCCGTGGCTGAGACTGCTCTTCCTGGCAGGACTGAGCTTTCGCTGGCCTGGGAACTGTGGCTTTGAAGTTTTTTTTGAGGATTTTCTGCAATTTGGGAAGCTTTATTTTCCATGGGACTATTCTACTGGAAAATATGCATTTCTTGCAAATATCTGTCGTATTGCGAAAGCCCGGGAAAGGGGTGCTTTTTCGCTCCATGTCAAGCACGAATGCTTATTTCTTCTCAAAAGGGCTTGCTGCCTCCCTTTTGCAAGTTCCCCCCATTTATGATAGAATCTTTTTAATATGGCTTTTGTAAAAAACTTATTTGATAAAAACTTTCTTGAATATGCCAGCTATGTAATCCGTGACAGGGCCATCCCAGAGCTGGAGGACGGCTTGAAGCCCGTTCAGCGCCGAGTTCTTCATACCCTTTTCGAGATTGATGACGGCCGCTTTAACAAGGTCGCCAATGTGGTGGGTCAGTGCATGAAGTACCATCCCCACGGAGACTCCTCCATTTATGGTGCCCTTGTGGTTCTTGCCAACAAAGAGATTTTCATAGAGAAGCAGGGTAGCTTCGGTAATATCTTCACAGGGGCGGAGGCTTCTGCCGCCCGTTATATCGAGTGCCGCCTTCGCCCTCTGGCAAAGGATATCCTTTATAATCCCGGAATCACCAACTATGTTCCCAGCTATGACGGGCGCAACAAGGAGCCTGTGGTTTTCAGGGCTAAGCTGCCTTTGGCCCTTCTCCTGGGTGCTGAGGGTATAGCCGTTGGTATGTCTACCAAAATACCGCCTTACAACCTTCGTGAGGTTATAGAGGCAGAGAAGGCTTGCCTGCAAGGTCAGGATTTTACCCTTTACCCGGATTTTCCCACAGGCGGAATAATCGATGTTTCTGACTACAACGATGGCACCGGCAAGATAATAAGCCGTGCCAAGCTTGATATCTCTGACCCCAAGCGCATAGTCATAACGGAGCTGCCTGCCGACACCACGACTGAGACTCTCATCGACTCCATAGAGACTGCAGCCAAGGCCGGCAAGCTTAAGTTCTCTTCCATAACGGACCTTACGGCTGCCAAGGTAGAGATTGAGATAAAGCTTCAGCGGGGCGTATATGCCCAGGACGTGGTGGATGCCCTCTATGCTTACACCAAGTGCGAGCAGACTGTCTCCTGCAATATGCTGGTCATAAAAGACAATATGCCTGTGGTGATGACGGCCACGGAGATAATCAAATACCATAGCGAGAAGCTTAAGGGAATACTCACTGACGAGCTGAACCTGGAGAAAGCCAACCTTTTGGACAAGCTCCATCTGCGCACCTTGGAGCGGATTTTCATCGAGGAGCGCATTTATAAGGCTATCGAGGAGATGAAGACGGCGGCTGCTGTGAACAAGGCTGTGAAGGACGGTTTTATCCCCTTTGCCGCCGAGCTGCTCCGGCCTGTCTCTGACGAGGATGTGGAGCATCTTCTCAAAATACCTATCAGGCGTATATCTCTTTATGATATAAATAAAAACAGGGCTGAGGTCAAAGAGATAAATGCCCGGCTCAAGCAGATAGAGAAGCTTTTGAAGAATATTGTGGGCTATGCGGTGGCCTGGCTAGATTCCATTGAGGAAAAGGCGACTGCGGCTCTGGGCAAGGACTTCATGAAGCGTAAGACCCAGGTGAAGTCCTTCCAGGCTGTGGATGTGAAGGAAGTTGTCAAAAGGGACCTTGCTCTGCGCTATGATGCAAAGACAGGCTACCTGGGTACCTCCGTATCCTCAGGCAGCGAGCTTTTCAAGGTTTCTCCCTTCGACAGAATCCTTATTCTGAGAAAGTCCGGTCTTTATACTGTCTGTGATGTGCCTGAGAAGCTTTTCGTGGACAAGGGCATGTGGTACTGCGGCTTCTCTGACAAGGAAAGTCTTTCAAAGGTTCTTTTCACCGTTATTTTCAAGGATAAGAAGACCCGGTACATGATGATAAAGCGTTGCAGAATCAGCCAGTTCATTTTGAACAGGGATTATTCCATTGTTCCAGACGGGGTCGAAATATGCCATATTGACACAAGGGATGCATTCAGTTTTATTGTTAAGTTCAAGCCCAAGCCCCGTCT
>JAILBN010000122.1 GCA_024680915.1 Treponemataceae bacterium
TTTTGGACGAGTTTGCCCTTAGCTTTGAGGCGGAGGAAATCGGAAAGTTTTTTGCCCGGAAAAATGATGAGAAATATCTTTTGAATCTGGAAGAGGCTGTCAGGCTGACTCTGGCCAAGGCCGGCGTGAAGGAAGAAAATATTTTTTCATCGGGGCTTTGCACTTTGCATTCACAAGTCCAAGGCTACAGCTTCTGCTCTTATAGAAGAACAAAGTCCGCGAGTCAAAGAATGCTCACGGCTATAATGATGGAGTAAATATGGAAATCAGAGAATTAAAGGAAGAAGATTTAGAGTCTCTTATAAAATTATACGAGCAGCTGGACGGGGCCAACGCAGGTTTTACAAGTGAAGAAGCCCGCCGGATTTGGAAAGAGGAAATTGCTGAAAACAAGAGCATAAAATATTTTGGGGCTGTCCAGGAAGGAAAAGTAGTCTCCACCTGCTATTGTGCCATTATCCCAAACCTTACCCGACTGGGAGGAGCAGTCTGCTTTGTGGAAAATGTAGTTACCGATAAGGCTTTCAGAGGTCAGGGACTTGGCCGTAAGGTCATGGAAAAAGCCATTGATTTTGCCCGAGAGAAGAATTGCTACAAGGTGATTTTACAGAGCGGCAGCTGGCGAAAAGAAGCCCATCAATTTTATGAAAAGCTTGGCTTTGACGGGGAATCAAAAAAGGCCTTTATTTTGAAGCTGAAGGAATATTAAAATGGATAAAGTCATCTACACAATCCAGCACACACAATCTGAGCATCATGTGAACGGAAAGGTTGGTGCCTGGGGAGACTGGAATCTCACTGAGCTTGGAAAAGAACAGGCCCGGCAGATTGGGCTCTGGCTTTCTAAAAAAGAAAAGGAACTGCAAGGCTTTAAGCTTTATACTTCAGATTTGAAGAGGACAGTGCAGACCGCAGAAGAAATCCGGAAGCTTCTGGGACTGGAGGATTCTTCTCTGATAAAAAGTGTGCTTCTTCGTGAGCGTAATCTTGGCCAGGCAAACGGGAAAAGCCGTGAATGGTACAATGAACACGTCGCCCCCGAGCCCCAGCTTTATAATCCGGACTTCCGCCTTTTTTCTGATGCGGAAAGTGACAGGGAATTATGGGAGCGCCTGCATAAGTTTTACCAGGAGCTGATGACCTGCCAGGAAGAAAAAATAATCATTGTGTCCCACGGTGGAGCCCTGCCCTACCTCCATGCTATGCTTATTGGAGACAGCTTTGAAGACACTCAGAAAAGAAAGCTCTGGGGCCATTCCGGCGGAGTCAGCCGTTTTGTGCTTCAGGCGGATGGAGTTGTCCAGCTTTCTTATTTAAATAATTGGGTTTATTAAAAAGGTAGATTCAGGAAACGCTGGCGGAAATGCAAGCAAATAGATAAGCTTCCTTATTAGGAGAAAAAAAATGATTAGAAAAGCCAAAGTGAAAAAAGTCTGCATAGCCTTAATTCTGATTCTTCTTTTATGCATAAGCGGCTGCAAAAGCACATTCTACCTGCAGAACGCAAAGGATGCTGACCAGCAGATTCTTGAGGAAATCCAATCCAAAAAAGTAGTTTTTATCGGTGAGAATCATAGCACTGTTTTCCCTATTTTCTTCATGACTCAGAAGATGGAAGACTTTTACCAGGCAGGAGTCCGCTACTTGTTTTTGGAGGAGGAAGGGGACGGTTTTCTTCCGGCCGGTGACTATGATGATTACAAGGTAATTGTCACTCCTCCCTGGTGCACCTTCGGCTGGAAATATGAATATCATCTGATGGAGCTTGAAATCGCCAGAATCAACAGACTCCATCCTGAAGACCCTATAAAGGTGATTTTTCCAGAAAAGGGCTTTGTAATGCCGGATGATGAGAATGATGGCACTAAAGTTCTGAACGCTAGAGATTCCCAAGCTCAGAAGACAATCATCCAGACTTTGGATTCATCAAAGCCAGAGGAAAAGGCTATTATCTTCTACGGGGACGGCCATGGAAGTAAAATACCTCTTAATTATTATAATTATGAGGAATTATGGTACCCAACCGGCTACTATCTGAACCAGCATTACGGTGATCAGTATTCTTCCTTCAGAATTCTCTATCTTCGTAATGACGATTACACGCGAGCTTATTACGGTAAAGATTCCAATTTCAAGATTCTAAGCGATAATTATCTTGCAGAGTTTTTTACTCCTGAAGAGCTTAACAACTATGATTTTATCAGCGTTACAAACAAACGTATCTACGGAATCATCTACCCCTATATAATCAACGATAACAATCTGACTGCCCTTTATAATAGCGTGGCAGACTTTGATTTCCAGAATATTGCTATGAAGTCATCCTATGAAGTCACGAATCTTGTCATGGGCATATCTTATCTGAAGTACACCTTCAGGGATTATTTCCCCTTCAGCTTTGAGAAGAACAACATGGGGGAAGCATTGGCTTTTCTGGAAGAAAAGGTATTCCAGAGCGGGAAAGCCCCCTCCTCCTTCTGCGGACAGTTCCCTTCATTCACTATGGAAGAATGGGAGAGATACGCCGAATATCTTTTTTCCTACAAATGGCTGGAAGATTATATTTACGACTATCTTGATGAAGAATATAAAAAGGATGCGGTCTCCTACGTGCTTTATAATATGGAGCATGCCATAGAAATGAATCCTTACGACCCATGGCCAAAATACTGGCAGGCCTATTTCATGACCGAAAAGGCTATATCCAGCGGTAAGGAAAGAGATTATAAGGAAGCCTTATCCGCTTGGGAGAGTTTTCTAAGCGATGATGCTTCCCCTGCCTGTCCGGGCCTGTTAATAGCTTATGAGAGGATAGCCCTGTGTTATTCTGAGTTGGAGGAAAGTGACAAGGCCCTGCTTTACGAAGAGAAAGCAGGTGATCTGAAAAAGAGCTTTCCATGGGATTCCCTGGAGATGTATTTCTTCGGGGGCTAGACAAAAGAAAAGTTACCGCTTATGGAACTCCTTACATTTACAGTTGCTGATAATGGGATTAGAATATAAGAAAAGGAGAAAGTATTATGAATATTCGTATAAACAGAGTCTTAAGGGCTATTGCCGCTTGCACAGGTCCTTTGATTATCACAATCGGGCAGTTCTTCCAATTAAGGGACATGATATATTACCCAATTATTTTATTAGCAGGCACCATTCTTCTATTCATAATCTATTTCAAAAAAACTCCTGAATATTACATAAAAGAAAAGGATGACGGTATTCTGATAACAGGCTCAAAGCAGGGTATGTATGATCCTGATTATGTCAGCTATAAGGATATCATAGGAGTCGAGAAGAGAGGCTACAACATAGCCCTTTCACTTAAAAGCAATGTTGATATTGAGATTTATCTTCCATCAAAATATAGAGATACCTTCATCAATTTTATAAAAGAAAAAATCGAAAAATAGTTGCCCACAAAGGTAGATAAATGAAAAAAGAAATCCGCTTTTTTGAAGAGCTCGCGGCTAAGGGTCACCAAGCTCTGAATACTATGCTCTATGACGGATGGATTCTGCGGTCGGCAAAAGGGCTCACAGGCAGGGCCAATTCTGTTCTCCCCCTCTACCCTTCTACAAAAGCCCTTGAAGAGAAAGTCCTTTTCTGCGAGCAGTGGTATAAAAAGCAAGGGCTGCCGGCTGACTTCAAGCTGACGGAAGAAAGTCAGGAGCTTTCGGATTTTCTTTCAGCCCGCGGCTACCAGCTTGTCACACCCACGGATGTGATGCTTAAGAAAAACTTAGCTTCATCCCAGGCTTCTTATACAGACTGCACCTTCTCCAGCAGCCCGGAGGAGTGGCTGACCTATTATTTTGATTTTGAAAAACTCACTGACAAGGCAAAGCAGAAGACCTTCAGGGAAATGCTTTCAAAGGTGCTGGTGGATACAATATACGCTTCTGTAATACACCAAGGAAAGGTCGCAGCCTGCGCCTCTGCCGCAATAGAAGAAGGCTATGCCCTGATACAGAATGTGATTGTCTCAGAGGCTTACCGGGGCCAGGGCCTTGGGGAAAAGCTCTGTCGTTCTCTTATAGCCAAGACCAGAGAAATCGGTGCGAAAAGTGCCTATCTTCAGGTGGTTCAGACCAATGAAGCTGCAAAGAAGCTTTATGAAAAGCTGGGCTTTGAAAGGCTTTACAGCTACTGGTACATGAAAAAAACTGACTTAAGCAAGGGAGCAAGCATTTTTTTTAAGGCTTGCACTAGTAGCGCGGAGAAGGGGTAGCGGACAAGACCGGAACACGCCGACTTGGCGTGCGAGGACTTGGGAGCGAGGGGAAGGCTTTCCCCTTCAAAAAAATACATAGCAGGTGTAATATAATTTCATGGAAAAGAAAAATCTTGTAAGGCGCATTTTTATGTCGCTCTTTGGTGTGATAATTTGTGCCATCAGTGTGGGTATCTTTAAGATAGCCGCTCTTGGTGTGGATCCCTTCCAGTCCTTTATGGCAGGCCTTGATGCCCTTGTACCAATCAAATTCGGTACTCTTTATGTGATTGCCAATGCTGTCCTTTTTATTTTCATGCTCATCTTTGACCGCCACTATATCGGTATCGCGACCTTCATAAATCTCTTTCTGCTGGGCTACATCACTCAGTTTACCTACGAGTTTTTGCAGACTGTGATTGTGGATCCTGCCCTTTGGCTCCGCATTATCTGTCTTGTGGTAGGTGTTGTGATAATCTGCTTTGGTTCCGCTTTCTATATGACAGCAAACCTTGGAGTTTCAACCTACGA
>JAILBN010000067.1 GCA_024680915.1 Treponemataceae bacterium
TGAGGCAGAAGGAACTTACGGTTACAAAATAACGCAGGATGTCCGCCAGGTTATGGACGTGTCGGAAAGCACTCTGTATCCGGTTCTTCGCCGTCTTCAAAAGGACGGGTACCTTGAGACCTATGACAGAGAGTATGCCGGACGTAATAGACGTTACTACAGGATCACCTCCAATGGAATGATTCTGCTGGACGAAAGCCGAAGAGGCTGGTTAGAATACCGCCGTTGCATAGACGGTATCCTTATGGGCGAGAAGTGATGTCCTTTGCCGCAAGGCTTCAGGACTCAAAGCTAAAATTACAAGCAGCGACAGCTGCTGAACTTTATAGTGAGAGGAAAAATGAAAAGGAAAATGGATAGAGAAGAGTATCTTAATGAGCTGAAGCGCTGTATTCAGGCACTTCCTCTTGAGGAGCAGGAAGAAGCTCTTGAATATTACAGGGACTATTTCGACGATGCTGACAATGACCGCAAGGTTATTGAGGAGCTTGGGGATCCTGAGAAGCTGGCCGAGGAGATAAAGGATAAGTTCGCCTGTGTTCCTGCCAAGATGGCTGAGAAAGCATCGGATGAAGAGTCCTATACGAATGGGGAAACTGAAAAATCAGACTCCCAGAAGGAGGCGGGCAGGAAGGGCTATTGCAGCAGGGATGCCATGAGCTTTGTGTTTGATGCCCATGAAGTCAGGAATATCGATTTTTCTTTAGGGACAGCAGAAATCGTCATGATTTCCGGTGACAAGTATGCTGTGGAGACAAGAGGAATTGAAGCAGCAAACTTCAGATGTGAGCTTTCTCAAAAAGGAACTCTCATCGTTGACAACAGAAGGTATCTTCCAAATCTTAACTTTTTCAGCCACGATGAGAAATCCTCTTGGAAGCCTCGGATTCTTATCACTGTTCCTGACAACGCCAAGCTGGATATAGTTAAGATATCCCTGGCTGCAGGTTCCTTTACCACCAGGACAGTGGCTATCCATTGTGCAAGCGGCTTCTTCGATGTGGCCGCGGGAAGCCTGGTCCTAGACAGATTTTATGGCGGGCAGATAAATGCCCATTGTGGTATGGGCACTCTTGAGCTTTGCGGTACCACCACCGGTATTTCCGACATAGATTGTGGCATGGGTAAAATCAGCTTGAAGCTGACTGGGAATCCTTCGGATTATTCCTACAGCGCAAAGGTAGGATTAGGAGATATCCGCTTCAATAATGAAAAAAAGAGCGGACTTGGTTCAATGGTCTGTACTGAAAGAAAGTCAAACCATTTCTCAATAAACTGCGGTATGGGATCAGTGACCGTAGATGTCAGATAGGCTGTGGGCCGTCTTTTAAGAATATTTCAGCGTCAAAGGGACGCATTTTATAGGAGAAGAAATTATGGCAAAGAGACTTTATAAATCACGGAGCAAGGTTTTTTTCGGTGTTTGCGGTGGTATCGCAGAGTTTTTCAATATAGATCCTACGATTATCCGTATTGCCTTTCTTGTGCTTGTTTTTGCAGGCTTCGGAACTGGAATCTTAATCTATATTGCAGGAGCCCTGATAATACCGGACAGGTCAGTGGATAACGGCTACGCAGACGACTACAACCAACATATGAGGGATGCCAGCTCCTATGATAAGGGTAACAATAATTATGGAGAGGCTGGCTCTTCTGACGATGATTTCAACAGCTACTTCAATAAGCGTAAATAGTTGAGGAGAGGAGAGCTTTTTACACCTGCTGGACGAGGACTTTATCAGTCTTCTACAGCGGGTGTTTTTTTTTGTAATATAGTCCATAAAAAAAGAAAGTCTGCCTGTTATGTTAAATGAAAATACGATATAATAACCATATGGTTACCCTGTCGGACTTTTCCACTTTTTGAAGACTTGGTCATCCGTTTTTCAGGTAACCGCCATGGTAAGAGGAGAGTAAAAGGGGGCTTTTCCCCTGTATTATAAGGAAATCTTTTATGATCCGTGTACTTGTCGTAGATGATTCTGCAGTTATAAGGACCTTGCTCAAGCGTTCTCTTGCAAAGGACCCTCGTATAGAAATTGTCGGGGAAGCCTATGACGGAGAAGGTGCTATAGAGCAGAACCGGCTTTTGAAGCCAGATGTCATAACTATGGATATTTATATGCCGGTTATGGACGGCATTGAGGCTACTAAGCGTATAATGCAGGAAAGTCCTGCAGCCATAATGATTTTTTCGACGGAAGATTCCGCCCGTATGGGTTACGCAGCCCTTGAGGCAGGCGCCGTCGATATGCTGAAAAAGCCTGACCTTACTCATTTCTCCCCGGATTTTTACCGTTCCTTCATAGAGCGTATAGTCGCGGTTACCGAGCGTGGTCATAAGTCGCCTGTATTTGCCAAGCGAGTGGGCGGCTTCTCTCCCTTCGCCAAGCCTGCAGGGGCTCCTGTCGTATCAAAGATCGCTCTTCCTGTGGCAAAGGGGGACAGGGATATCCTGGTCATAGGTGCTTCCACAGGCGGTCCTGTCGCGGTGCAGCAGGTTCTTTCTGGAATAGGCCGGGATTTTCCATACCCCATTCTTATCACCCAGCATATCGATTCTTCCTTTGATGGACATTATGCTTCCTGGCTTTCAGATACCACCGGCATGAAGGTGACCCTTGCTCAGGACAAGGGGCGTCTCGTTCCTGGTACGGTATACGTGGCTCCTGCCAATTACCACCTTGTTTTAGGCAGCCGTACTTCTGCCGGTTATACGACCCGTCTGGTCGATGAGCCTCCTATTAATTATCTGAAACCTGCTGTCGATTATCTTTTCAAGTCGGCAGCTCAGGTGGCCGGCTCCCACTGTATAGCCGTCCTGCTGACTGGTATGGGCCGGGACGGAGCCGCCGGTTGTGCGGATATCCACAAGAATGGCGGTTTCACCATAGCCGAGGCCGAAGAGACCTGCGTAGTTTTCGGAATGCCTAAAGCCGCCATCGATTTAGGAGCGGCTTCCTCTGTCCTTCCCCTGTACGATATAGCACCCTACGTACGCAAAATGGCGGGGCTTAATTAGTCATGGCCCGACCACGACTTTTCCGCGTTATAGACAAGGCTGTTTTTGAATACAAGCTTATTGAGGAAGGAGACAGGATTCTTGTCGGCGCCTCAGGCGGAAAAGATTCCACGGCCTTGGTGGAGTACTTCGCAGACAGGAAGCGGCAGGGCCGTGAAAATTTCGAATTTACGGCCCTTCATGTGGAGACGGAGATAACTCCGCCTTTGAATTCCGGGCTTCTCTCCCTTTTCCGGGAATGGGGCGTGGAGCCTGTCTCTGTACATGTGGATGTTTTAGGTAGGCTTAAACCCGGACGCTCCATGAACTGCTGGTGGTGCTCCACCCAAAGACGGACGGAGCTCAACGATTATGCCATTGAGCAGGGCTACAACAAGATAGCCTTAGGCCACCATCTGGACGATATCCTGGAGACTCTCCTCATGAATATGCTGTCCAAGGGCGAGCTTTCCACCATGCCGCCCCGCCTTAAGTACGACAAATACCCAGTGACTGTGATAAGACCTCTCTGCCTTGCGGATGTGGACACGATAATAGCCCATGCAGAAAAATCAGCTTATATTTCTGAGACATGTACATGTACTTATCAGGATAACTCCGGAAGAAAAAAGGCCAGAAGCCGCCTTCAGGCCTTGACTGGCGGAAATCCTGCAGAAAAACAGAGGCTTTTCCAATCCCTGAGGAATGTAAAGCCTCTGTATCTGCCATAAAGTTTTATGTCGCGGAGCTTAGGAAAGTTTTCCGGGCTTCCGGGGTTTGCTGACGCGCATTCGCGGTCAGAGACCTGACCGCGAACATGCTGCCCCTACAGCCCGGCGCGTAGAGACTGGTAAAAAAGGCTCTTTCCCTTTTTATCCCCTAGTATTTGAACTCGCTGCCACCAATGAACTCGCGGATGATAGACTGTCCTGGTACGTAAGTGGGAGCTATCTCATAGAAGTTGGACAGGAAGTTCAACAAACGGGAAGCTTCCGCGTATTCCCTCTGTCTGGGCGTTACGCAACGCAGGAGAGGGCTTGCGTATATCTTAAGGACGGCAAGCTCGTAGTCCATGGCAGTATTGAGTACCGCATCCGCATTGGTCTGGAAGGGGAAGATATGGAGCTTTTCCCCCCTTTGTACGCTGGGCCACATTTTTATGGTGTCAGCGGCGGACTTTCCCCGGAACTGGGAGTCGCGGACTATCCGTCTAATAAGACGGTTGTCGCTGGTGGAGATACGGTTGTGGTCGTCGATGTTCAGCTGTGTGAGGGCGGATAGGTAAACCTTGAACTTATTCTCCGCGGGAACCAGAGGTGTAAGTCTGTCGTTAAGACCGTGAATTCCTTCCATTATCAGGATGTCCTTCTCGTTCATGGTCAGAGTCTCGCCGGTGAAGTACTGCTTGCCCTCCCTGAAATCGTATGAAGAAACCTTTATGGTCTCTCCCTTGAAAAGACTTACCAGATTATCGTTAAGCTGGGCAACGTCAAGGGCTTCAAGACATTCGTAATCGTAGTCCCCGTTCTCGTCCCTGGGGGTCTTGTCCCTGCCCAGGTAGTAGTTGTCAAGGCTTATTACATGCGGATTGTAGCCCAGTACCTTGAGCTGAATGGCCAGCTTTTTCGAAGTCGTCGTCTTTCCGGAGCTTGACGGTCCCGCGAGAAGCGCGACTTTTACATTGCCTTTCTGCTCTATCTTGTCGGCTATGTCGGCTATATTCTTGTTGAGGAAGGTCTCGGAAATATTGATGAAATCCTTTGTCTTCCTCCTGTATACAAGGTCATTCAAGGATGCGACCGTGGTCACGTTCTGGCGTTTTCCCCATTCCTTGTAACGCTTGTAGATGTTGAAAAGCTTTGTGTTATCCTGGAATTCAGGCAGTACATCCGGTTTGAAGGAGGCCGGGAAACGTAGCAGGAAGCCAGTGTCGTAAGGCATTATGTCGAAAACTTTGAGGAGACCGGTGGAATGGAGAAGAGGGGCCACATAAATGTCATAGAATCCTTTTATGACATTCAGCCTTATTATAGGCTTGGCCTGATAGTCCAGAAGCTTCCTGGTCTCGGGCATACCCTGCTTCTCAAGGATAGCTGTGGCATCCTTGTAGGAGACTTTTACCTGGTCTATAAGGCTGTCTGCCTTAATGATGCATTCCATCTCGTGCTTGAGGGCGGCTATGTCATCTTTTGATATTGAGTCACGGTCGACGAAGGTATAGTAGTAACCGTAGCCCAGGCTGTGGCCTACAAGCAGTCTTGAATCAGGGAAGAGCTTATGGGCTGCAGCTCCGAGGACAAAGCAGAGTGTCCTCCTGTATATGTTGGCACCTTCTGTGGTTCCGGCAAGGACAGGCTCCAGTTCAGCGTTTGTCTCCAAGCTTTGTGAGAGCGAACATATCTCATTATCTACTCGTACAGCCAGTATATTGTCAGCTGCTGTACCAAAATGAGGCAGAATGTCCTGTATTATGGCTCCTGATTGTACCTGGACAGTCTTTCCGCCCTTGAATGTCAATATAATATCCATAGTGAGATTATAAGCCCTGCGGGCTTTTCTGTAAACAAATGTTTTCTGAATTTGTTAAAAAATTCAAGATTTTGGAGATTTTGACGAAAAGCTGTAGGGGAATCAGTCTATGTCTTGAAAAAGAAATTGTCTTATGTTATAGTCCTGTATCGACGGTTCATATATGTTTCACGGGGTGTGTTGTTGCTCCTCAGACAATACAGGGTGTGGAATGTCTCTACCGGTCACCCAGACGACCGACTATGATAACCGTTCTTTTCCTGCCTTGTGGGTTTTCTTCTCTTTACAGAGCCCTTTGCCTATGACCGTCGGTAATCTATTCGTACTATCGTGGAGCAAACGATGAAGGTTGCCATTTTCTTTGGTTCAAAATCAGATACAGATACAATGAAAAAAGCTGCTTCTGTGCTTTCTGACTTCGGTGTGGATTATTCCGCTTATATTCTTTCTGCCCACAGATCGGGGGCCCTGCTGGCCCAGACCGTGAAAAAAGTGGAGGAGGAGGGAGCCGAGGTGATCATCGCCGGAGCAGGACTTGCGGCCCATCTGCCAGGTGTAATAGCTTCTATGACGGTTCTTCCTGTGATAGGAGTTCCTTTGGAGTGCCTTTCCGTGAATGGGAAAGGGGCAAGTTCCAATGGTCTTGGTGGAATGGATGCCCTTCTTTCCATAGTGCAGATGCCCCGTCAGATTCCTGTGGCCACTGTGGGCATAAACAATGCTGCTAATGCCGCTTATCTTGCGGTAGAAATACTTGCTATAAAATATCCTGAGCTTAGGAATAAACTCGTGGAATTCCGAGCCGGACTGGCAGAGGATGCCGGTAAAAATGGTGGTATAGGAGTTACTTTATGACAGATGTGTCAGAATGTGTCAATGGACAGCTTGAGGATGAGAAACTCCGGGATAAATGCGGCGTTGTCGGTATTTATCTGAATAAAAAAGTGCAGGCTGCACCTGAATCTGGTACTGTAAGCGACAGTTTTGCCGCCAGCAGCGATATTCCTGTTTATAATGCCGCAAAACTTGCTTACTACGGAATGTATGCCCTGCAGCACCGTGGGCAGGAAAGCGCGGGTATCGCAGTCTCTGACGGCGAGAAGATCGAGCAGTACAAGGATATGGGGCTTGTGGCCGATGTCTTCAATGCCGAAAAGCTTGACGAGCTGGGAGGGAAAATAGCCGTGGGCCACGTCCTTTACACAAAGGCTTCTTCAGCCCGTATAGAGAACGCCCAGCCCTTCGTCAACCGTTTCAAGCTTGGTGGAATTGCCGTCGCTCATAACGGTCAGCTGGTAAATTACGAGCAGCTTAAGGAATTCCTTGAGGAGACCGGTTCTACCTTCGTTTCATCCAGCGATACTGAAGTTATAGTCAAGCTTATTGCCAAAAGCTACAAGAAAGGTCTTGAGCGGGCTTTGACTGATACTATACAGATGATCAAGGGCTCTTTCTCTCTTTGTGTCATGACCGAGAAATGTCTTATAGGTGCCCGTGATCCCCACGGAATACATCCCCTTTGTCTGGGCAAGCTGGAGAACGGATGGGTTCTTGCCAGTGAAAGCTGCGCCCTTGATGCCATAGGCGCGGATCTCGTCCGTGACATAAACCCGGGCGAAATCGTGATAATAAGTGATGACGGGGTCCTCTCCTTTGAATTCGGCGAGCATACCGCAAAAAGAACCTGTGTCTTTGAGTATGTTTATTTCGCCCGGCCGGATTCCGTAATAGACGGTATTCCTGTTCAGGAGGCAAGACTGCGTATGGGGGCTGTCCTGGCCAACGAGTCTGGTGTGGATGCCGATGTGGTGATAGGCGTGCCTGACTCCGGGCTTGGTGCTGCCATGGGCTATGCAAAGGCTTCTGGAATTCCCTATGCCATGGGTATAGTAAAGAATAAGTATATAGGCAGAACCTTCATCGCTCCTACTCAGAGCGAGAGGGAGAAGCTCGTGTTCGTAAAACTCAATGCTATGAAAAGTGATATAGCCGGGAAGCGTGTCGTAATTATCGATGACTCTATTGTCCGGGGCACCACCAGCAAGCGCCTTATCGCCCTTTTGCGCCGGGCAGGGGCCAAGGAAGTCCACTTCCGTATCTCAAGCCCGCCTGTAAAATTCCCCTGCTATTTCGGTATAGATACCCCCAGCAGGAACCAGCTTATTTCATCGACTATGGACGTGGACGAGCTTTGCAAGGAAATAGGAGCTGACAGCCTTGCCTTTATTTCGATAGACGGCATGTTCTCCGCTCTTAAAGATATTCTCCCTGAATCATATGGATACTGCAAGGGTTGCTTCACAGGTGAATATCCTGTGTCAGTTCCTGGCGAACTTAATGGAAAGAGGCTTTGATTATGATTGATTACAGACAGTCTGGGGTAGATGTGGAAGAAGGCTACCGCGCCGTTGACAAATACAAGGAGTCTGCCAGGCGGACTGCTATTCCTGGCGTCCTTAACGGACTAGGTTCTTTCGCGGGTATGTTCGCCGTTCCTGGCGGCATGAAGGATCCTGTCATGGTGTCCGGTACTGACGGTGTCGGTACAAAGCTGGATATCGCTTTCTCAATGAAAAAGTATGATACAGTGGGTATTGATTGTGTAGCTATGAGCGTCAACGATATCCTTTGTACAGGTGCAAGACCTCTTTTTTTCTTGGATTATATCGCCTGCGGCAAGCTTCATGCTGATATCGCCGCTGACATAGTGAAGGGCGTGTCCGACGGTTGCCTCGACAGTAATTGTGCCCTTCTTGGCGGCGAGACTGCCGAGATGCCCGGCTTCTACGATGTAGGCAAATACGATGTAGCCGGTTTTGGCGTGGGTATCGCTGAAAGAAGCGATATCATTACCGGAAGTGACATAGAAGAAGGAGATGTCATCATCGGTCTTTCCTCCACAGGAGTCCATTCCAACGGCTTCTCCCTTGTCCGTAAGCTTGTGAGCGATTATAACGATCCTTTCGGAGACCGTACTATAGGAGAAGTCCTTCTTGAGCCTACCCGTATTTATGTACGCCCGGTGCTTGCAGTTCTTGAGACTTTCAGGCAGTATGTACATGGTATGGTCCACATTACAGGCGGCGGTTTCTACGAGAATGTGCCCCGTATGTACCCGGAGGCAAACAAGAAACGGGCAGAGAAAGGACTGAACCCGCTTATCAGTGTTTTTATCAAGGACAGCTGGGAAATCCCTCCTGTTTTTGACGAACTGGTGCGCCGTGGGGCGGACCCGACCCGTATGTTCAATACTTTCAACATGGGCATAGGTTTCATGTTGGCTGTAAGTGCGGATAAAGCAGATTCTATCGTAGACGCATTCAATAGCTTTGCGGCCGCTGACAAGGGGCGCTGCAGGACTATGAGAGCATGGAGAATCGGCTGTGTTAAGGCTGCTGAGGAATCAAAAGCTGAATCTCAGGCAGCGCAGGTGCTTTTTAGGTAATATATAGTTCATTACCGGATCAGCATATAAATAATCTTATATAACATGGGAGTAGTTTAATGGCGAGAAACAAAGGTGCATGGAAAATAAAGTTGCTTCTTGGGACTGTAGGGAAGTTAAGACTTTTATCCTTAAATAAGGCTGCTCGGGACTGCGCGAAAACTCAGGAAAAAACTCTTAGAAGTATTTTGGACTATGCGAAAGATTCAGAATGGGGCAAGGCTCATAACTTTGCTGACATACTGGCAGCTGGTAATGCAGAGGAGCTTTATGATCGATGGCAGAAAAATGTAGCTCCCCAGGATTATGAGGATTTGCGGCCTTTTGTGGAACGCCACAAGAAGGGCGAATCTGATGTTCTTTTCCCTGGTAAACCTATGATGTACGCTACCACCAGCGGCACCACGAAAGAGCCTAAATGGATTCCTATCACTAACGAGTATTATTCAAATGTCTACAGTAAGATGACTCATCTCTGGCTTTATTCGTTTATGATGCATAGACCTAAAGTATTCGAGGGAAAATGTCTTTCAATCGTCGGAAAGGCGATAGAAGGTGCTGCTCCTGATGGAACTGTATACGGTTCTGTCTCCGGTGTCACAAGACGGGATTGTCCGAATTTCATAAAATCGCTTTATGCAGAATCAGCTGAAGTCTTCAGCATAGCAGACTACAAGGCCCGCTATTATACGCTCATGCGTACTGGTATCGAGCATGATATATATCTTCTTGTTACGGCAAATCCATCTACCATCATTGAGATGCAGAAGAATGTAAATGAGTTCTTTGAGGATTATGTAAAGGATATTGAGAACGGAACTCTTAAAGCGGACCTTGATATTCCTGCCGATATCCGTAAGGCTATCGAGCCTTGTTATAAGCCGAATCCTAAAAGAGCCGCTGAGCTTCGCGCTCTTAAAGCCAAGTATGGCAATCTTCTGCCCAAGCACTTCTGGCCTAATATTCAGGTTCTTACGACTTGGAAGTGTGGTAACACTCGTGTTTACGTGGATAAATTCACGGATTTCTTCCCCAAGCACATGCTTTATCAGGAATTCGGTTATTTCGCATCTGAATGCCGGGCCGGTCTTGTTTTGAACGGAGAGAGCGATACTGTTCTTTTCCCTCATATGCATTACTTCGAGTTCGTGAAGCTTGAGGACATGGAAGAAAAAAATCCTCGTTTTTATCAGCTTTCTGAACTTGAGCTGGGCAAACGCTATTGTGTATATGTGACTACTTTCGCGGGTCTCTACCGCTACAATATGAACGATCTTATAGAGGTGACAGGAAAGTACAAGACTATTCCTACTATCCAGTTCATTCAGAAGATAAACGGTATCATCTCCATGACTGGTGAGAAAATTCATGAGCGTCAGTTTATGGAGGCCGTGGAGGAAACAGAGAAAGAGACTGGAATGAAGACCCAGTTCTATGTCGGTTTCGCAGATTTAGAGCAGTCTACCTATAAATTATATTTTGAATTCAAGGATCTTTCTGTGACCCAGGATAAGGCTGATGAATTCGGTAAGCTCGTTGATTTGAAAATCCAGCAGGAGAACTGTGAGTACGAGGCGAAGCGAGCCTCTTTCCGTATAAGGGAACCTATGACTTTTATCCTTCAGCAGGACTCTTTTGAGGCATACAAGAAAGCATGTATCGGAAAGGGCTCCAGGGATGGTCAGTTCAAGCTGAACCTGCTGATGCAGGATGAGAAGCGTCATGCAATGTTCAAAGATCTTATAAAAAAATAAGCTGAATTCTGACGGATCCATTCCCTGATGATTCGTCAGGCAGCCTTCCTCTTTTTGTTAAATTCTTCAAGGAGATTCTGTTCGCTATATGATAGAGAACTTTGATGCCGTCATCTTTGACTTCGACGGTACCTTGTATGACTTCAGGCGCTTACCTCTTAAAATTGTCCTGAACTCTCCCCTTAACATCTTCCGTATAAAAGCAGAGCGTGATGCACGGAAGAAACTCAAAGGAATTGATTTCAATGATTCCGAGCATTTCAAGGATGCCTTTGTAGCCGAGTTTTGCCGGCTTACGGGCTTATCTTCTGAAATAGCCTTCAAATGGTGTTTTGTTGATGGTCCCGCTAACATGCTGGATGTTCTCAAAAAAAATTATAAATGCCGGGATACTGCTCCTGCTGTGTTCGACAAGCTTTACCAGGCTGGTATAAAGACCGCTGTCATCTCTGATTATGGTTTTGTGGAAGAGCGTATGGAAGCCGTAGGTTTTAGTAAAGGAATTTGCAATAAGCTCTTTTCTGCGGAGGGGGCAGGCGCTCTTAAGCCTTGTCCCCGTCCCTTTCTGGAGATAGCTTCTTCCCTGGGGGTGGAGCCTGAGCGTTGTCTTGTCGTGGGCGATCGTAACGATACTGATGGAGAAGGAGCCCGTAGATCAGGAATGAAGTTCGTTCAGATTATCACCCATAAGACCAAAACTGTGGATTTCGCCGCTGGCCATCCTGTGATCGTCTGGGATGATTTTGCCGACTCAGTCTTGGATGGCTGATTCCCAGCAGTTCTGCTTTATGCCCGCCATCTCTACCATGCTTGCATGAACCTGCTCCAGCAGCTTCTGGGAGCTGTGTTTTCTTGGAAGAGAGAGGTCGGGCATACATGGTTTTCCTATAGTCAGAGTTATAAGGGGAAGCTTCCTTTTTTTCTTGAAGATTTTGTAGAAGCCTGTCCTTGGTCTGTAGCTTATGACCATGGGAATCACCGGTATTTGGTATTTGTATGCGAAAGTGAATGCTCCTGCTTTGAAGGGGCGTATGGGCTGGTAAAAATCCCATCGGCAGGATTCTGGGAATACATGTATCCACTTTTTCTTTTCGTGCATGTGGTCAAAGGCTTCATTGAACTTTTTCGAAGCGGATATGGTCTCTGGCAAGGGGATTCCTCCTGCACCAAGAACCTGGTATGCGTCTGTTGTGAATACCAGGTCTGAACGGGCGGGAAAACAAAGCTGCCTGTATTTCACGGCCTGTAGTACTGCAAGAAAATCCCAGCGGTAAACATGATTGCACACTGTAATCGCACCGTTCTTGAAAAGTTTCCTGTTCTTGCGGATATTCTCTTTTCCCTTTATCTTCAACCCGTAGACCAGGGGATTGAGAAGGAAAACAACTGTGAAAATCCCGGCATAAATTATGAAATGACGGAATTTTGCGCTGAAGGACTTGTCTTCAAAAGGGTAATCCTTGTCTATAGTTCTTCTTTCCTTGATGAAAACAGGCTCATATATGAACTGGTCAGACTTATCAGGATATTTTATACCTGTGTCTGGGATAAATGTCCCATCTTTAACGATGTGCTCTTGCATAAAATCATGATAAAAGAAAAGCATGACTGTGTAAAGCTGGAGCCCTTTTTGCAAAAGACTTTTCTTTCCTGCAATGGACAAAAAGCCTTATGACTGGTAGTATTTCGGCATGAAAAGCGTGAATCGAATAAAAACAGCCGTTCTTGTCTCAGGCGGAGGAACTAACCTTCAGGCTCTCATAGATGAGGAACAGCGTATGGTATCCGCCGGCGAGTTTTGTCCATATAAAATCGAGATCGTCATATCCAGTACGAAAGATGCCTATGCCCTTGAGAGGGCAGCCTCTTCCGGTATAAAGACCGAAGTCGCCAGTCCGTATTCTGTTATGGGGGCGGAAGCTGCAAAAAGGGCTGGTCGGGATGAGAAAAGACTTGCTGTTTCCGATAAGGTTCTTGACTTGTGCCTTGCCCATGATATTGAGGCCATTGTTCTTGCAGGTTTCCTTACTGTGCTTTCCGGGGCTGTAGTGAAGGAATACTCCGGAAGGATAATCAATCTTCACCCGGCTCTGCTGCCTAAGTTCGGTGGTGTGGGGATGTGGGGCCATCATGTTCACGAAGCCGTCCTGGCTTCAGGCGAGAAAGAGTCCGGCTGTACCATTCATCTGGTGGATTCAGGCTGCGACACGGGAAAAATCCTTTTGCAGCGTAAGGTGCCTGTTTTACCAGGCGACACACCTGAATCCCTCTATGCCCGCATTGCTCCCCTGGAGCATGAGGCTATGGTGGAAGGTCTTAAGCTTCTTTCTGCTTCCCTTTCCAGACAGAGTTGATAAGCTTCCATTCGAAGGCAGGAAAGTCCTGAACCTTTGATTCGTCCTCTTCCTCTTTGTCTTGAGGGAAGGGGACTGCTGGCGAAAAATCCATGATAGCCAGCCTGAAGACAGTCATCCTGTGGGGATTCTCTATGGCCAGGCTTTTTTCCCATGCTTTTGTAGTGAATCCTATGCAGAATCCAGGTCTTTCTAGTTTTAAAGGCTCGAGCCCTATTCCTTCCATTCTGACGGCTGTCCTTTCCAGAAATGGCAGCCTTGCGTCGCAGAAAGCTGCCGCAAGGCTCCTGTACTGTCTGAAGCTTATCCTGTCGATGAAGCCTTCATCCCTGTCTTCTTCATCAGAGATAATATCCCTTGCCGAGACAAGCAGCTTCTTTGTCTCCGCTCTTGTGTATTCTTTGTCAGCAAGCCTTGCGAGGGGGCAATGGAGAGGTGTGAAAGAGAAAAGCTTGATACTCATTTTTTCTGCTAACATCTGTCTTTGACTTTCAAGAAAAGCAGCCGTGTTTCCATGGGGGATTATGACCAGTTCTTTCATTATTCATGACTATAGCCTGAATCCTGAAAAAACGCTATAGTTTTGACTATGAGACATTATTCAATTATAAATATTGTTTTTTCTCTGTGCCTGCTTTTTTGTATTTCATCTTGTGCAGACAAAATACCTGAAAAAAACGGGTTCAAGAGCCTGGGGTTGTACTCTTATGATAAAAAATCAGCTTCCCTCAGCCTTTCTGAAGATTCTTCGTCTTCTTATCTATATTACTACCTGAAGGATGATGCGCTTGCTTCCGGGGTCTTGTCCAGTCAGGAAAAGATTCCGGATTCCCTTGAAGTCCGTTTTTCTCCGCAGGATAAGGATGCTGATATAATTATCGCCTTCCTTTATTCCAGTGATTTTTCAGACGGAAAGCTTAATGATACCCTTCCAGAGAGACCTCTGGCTGAATGCCGCCTTCCTGCCGGCAAGACCACTAGCGTCCGGCTGGCTTTTCCTACGGACAGAAAAGCAGTGAAAGGCTTTCTGGTATATTCCCAGGGAACTGTTTCTATTGATGATGTGGCGAAAGTAAATGCCGTCATAGGCTGGTATCAGGATGAGTCCAGGGCTTCCTGGAGTTTCGGACCGGAAGGAGGAGACATGGCTTCTCTTTTGACAGCATCAGAGGCTGGTGCTCTTTCCATGGATCTTTCTTCCTCTCTCCGTTTTTGCTCAATCCTTGACAGTTCTGTTCAGGAATACGTAAGGATAAGCTTCCGGGATAATCCTGAGGATCTGGGAGTGAATGGCCAGCAAGGCTTTGTCCAGCTTCTCGCAGGAGAAAAATCCTACCGCATACGCCGTTCTCCTGGCCCCCAGTCGGAAGTGTTCTTCGCCCCCTATCTTTTCGGGGCGGATTCCGGCCGCAAACTGAGTATAGAATCTGGTGCCGCTATGATTTCCGGTATTGAGTACGAATGTCATTATACAGATAACGGTTTCTCAGAGAAGGGCTTTCGTCTTCCGGCTGCTATAATGTCAGATTTGGGCTCTATTCCCTCCTGGCCTTCCGCTTTGTGGCAGAGAAAGGATTTTGAGCTTTTCCGCTGGAATATGTTTCCGGAGATCCTTCTTTTTGACTTCGCGGATTATAAGGTTCAGGATGATTATTTGAAGCGTCTTGCTTTTTATGTGGAGAAAGCCGGATATAGGGGCCGATTATGGTCTGATGACGACCTTTACGGACTCCACGGCTACAATGCCCACGATTATCGGGCGGAAAGCCTGGCTTCCTTCTATTCCACAGCCTCCGCGGAGAACTTCCAGCTGAATGAGAGCGAGTATTATCTAAGGGATATTCTTCTCAGCTATGGGATAATCAGACGCAGCGATGACGGCAAAAGCTTCCTCCCCGGGAAAGGGGGGATAATCTCTATTTCTAAAGAATCTACAATAGCCCTTAGGACAAGCCTTCTTGCCCATGAAAGCTTCCATGGCATTTATTTCGTGGATGAGCCTTTCCGTCAGAAAGTATCTGAAGTATGCAGCATAATGGATCAAAAGTCCTTGACTTTTCTTAAGAATTATTTTGCTTCCCAGTCCACTCTGATGTATGACCTGAACGATACCTATCTTATGGAGAACGAGACCATGGCCTACATAATGCAGCAATCTGTGAATGCCCAGTCCTCCTATTTCGCGGACAATATCGCTAAGAGGGGGTCCGTGATCAACTATATGCCGGATCTTGCCTCCTACATGAGGTCGACGAAAGCTTCCGGCTTCACGGCGGCCGCCACCATTCTCGATGACTACGTTTTCTCCCGCTGGGGACTTAATGCCGGCCGCACCTATATGGTTTCAGTCAGTCAGAATTAACCCTCGGCGGGAACCTCAGCTTTTTATAGATGTTCTCTCTAAGGATCGGATAGCCCAGATCAAGGT
Source organism: Treponemataceae bacterium (assembly GCA_024680915.1). Classification (GTDB taxonomy): domain Bacteria; phylum Spirochaetota; class Spirochaetia; order Treponematales; family Treponemataceae; genus Treponema_I. The sequence continues at coordinate 15,512 of JAILBN010000067.1, forward strand.
TGAATTGTTTTTCCGCCGCTATTGATGTGGGCGGTCCGTGACCCGGCATCAAAGTTATGTCCTCCTGCTGGGAAAGTATTTTTGTCTGTACGTTAGAGATCAGGGTGCTTCTTGCGTATGTATTGTTAGTGTCCCCTATTTTCCCGGCAGAAATAGTATCCCCCGTGAAGATGACTTTTCCTATTTTATAGCACATAGAGTCAGGAGAGTGGCCGGGCACGGACATATATCCTATCGTGAAGCCAGCGGCCTTTATTATTCCGTTACCTTTAAGGACATTGGTGTCTGGCCCTGCCGCTTCATAATCAGCGGCATATACCTCAGGATTGTATATTTTCCTCAGTGTGGAAAGACCCCTTGTGTGGCTGCCGTGGTTGTGAGTCACAAGAACGGCACAGAGCGTGTACTTATCGTCTTCTATGTGGTGGATTATCTGGTTGGTTATTTTCCCCGGATCTATTATTACCGCTTCTTTTTTCTCCGGATTGGCGACTATATAGCAGTTGGAGAAGCCCTCCAGATTAAGATGAAAGTATATTTTCATTCCTGTACCTCTGTTTCTGTGGAGAAAAGCGCTTCCTTCGTGTTTGAAAGCTTGAAGGACACGTTCTGCTGCTGGATTTTGTAGAAGCTGGTCTTTTTTATGTTGCAGTTCCTGAAGGAAGTATTGGCAAGATCTGCCCTGATGAATCTTGAGTTATAGAGGTCTGAGTCATCGAAGGAAGACTGCTCCGCATGGATCCCGCAGAAATTATTATGGACCAGCTCTGAATTGGTGAAAAGAACGTGGGAGAATACTGCTCCTGCGAAAGAGCAGAACTGGAAATTGGAGCTTAAAAGGTTGCTGTCAGAGAATATGGCGAAATCGAAGGATGTTATGCGGGCCCTGAAATTCTCTGAGTGCAGGTTGGAGAATACGCAGTGCTGGAAGTTACAGCCGTAGAACTTTTTCCCGGTGAAGTCCATATTGTCGAAATGGATACCGGAAGCATTGAGCCCTACTATTTTATCGTGGGTTTCTATATATCTGCGTATCTGAAGGCTGAGTTCCTCTATGTTCGGGTGGTGTTCCAGACAGTAGCTGTCCCCCTCCATAAGCTCGCCATTTTCATCGAAAGACGAGAGAGCCGTTTTCTGGCAGCCCGTCTTAGAACACATTGCAAGTGAAAACATATAGTAATGTTAGGTCATTGCGCTAGTTTAGTCAAATGGATATAATCCGATTCATGTGTTGGAAGTGCGGAAAAAAAATCGAGATAAATAGGATCATAGGTCGTTCTGATGTTTGTCCTTACTGTGGCGCCGATGTAAGATGCTGCAGGAACTGTCGTTTTTACGAAGCTGGTTCTCATTATGACTGCTACGAGGCTGTGGATGAGCTTGTGAAAGACAAGGAAAAAGCTAATTTTTGCGGGTGGTTCATGCTTGCACCACAGCCGGCTGACTCTTCTGCGGGAAAGAATGCTTCGGACGGATCTTGTGGGGCAGGGGACTCTGCCTCTTCACCAGCTGCCGACAAGCCTGTTTCCGGGGCTGCCGCCTTCAATGCCCTTTTCGGTGAGAAAACCGACGACAAGCCTGCTTCCTCCGGTAAGGATGCTTTTAATGCCCTTTTTGGAGACTGACGTGTCCGACATCTTTTCTGTTTCTGCCGATACCCGCAACTCCGCGCAGAATCCAGCTTCACCCTTCGTAGCCTTCCTTGACTCAGGTACAGGCGGCATCCCCTATATGCTGCACCTTCAGAGGAAGTGTCCAGATATACATTGCGTCTATCTGGGGGATACCGCAAACTTCCCCTATGGAGAAAAGACCCGCGGACAAATCATTGACTGTGCTTCTGCCGCCTCCCGTCTTTTGATAGAGACTTTCTCTCCTGATGCTATAGTAATAGCCTGTAACACTATTTCTGTGACAGGCCTTTCTGCTCTCCGGGATACTTTCCCTTCTGTTCCCTTTATAGGGACTGTCCCTGCCATAAAGCTTGCCGCCAATATCTCTAAAAAGCGGCGGATAGGCCTCTTGGCCACCCGGCAGACTGTCTCAAACCCATACACTGACAAGCTTATCCAGGATTTCGCCTCTGACTGCTTCATAGCCCGGCGGGGAGATCCTGAGCTCATCGACTTTGTGGAGAAAAAGCTTTTCACAGCTTCTTCCACCGAGCGGATGGCTGCCGTTGCCCCAGCTGTGGATTTCTTCCACAGTCAGGATGTGGATACTATAATCCTTGGCTGTACCCATTTCATCCACATGGCTGATGAAATACAAAAGGCCGCCGGCTCTTCCGTACAAGTCGTTGACAGCCGGGATGGTGTCGTAAATCAGACCCTGCGGGTACTGGAAGCTTCAGATTCAGACAAAAGCGAAGCTGCTTGCTCAGCCAGCCTTCAGGCAAAAAAAAACACCCGCAATGTAGAGAATATGACCTTCTACATAACAGGTGTCCGTGATACCCTCGCCGAAGAAGAATACCGTACTCTTGCACGGAATCTTGAAATCCCCTACGGCGGAAAGCTTATCTAAGATATGCCTCTACTTCAGCTCCAGAATTGCCGCAGGTGTTTATAGCATCAAGTAACTCTTCTTTCGAGCAGGTCAATTTCTTGCACCAGTAATCAATTGCTTCCGGGTTATTTACATCAATAGGATCAAACTCCATAATCATCCTCCCTGAGAGTTTTTTGATTCGTTCCGTAAAATAAAGACAACGAATTTTCTTGTGTGCTCGTTCCTAAAAAACAGGCAGCTTATATACTATATCCTAAAAATATATTTTTCAAGTTCTATTTTTCAGGCAGCCCGGCGTAAGTTTCTTCCGCTCCTCTGTGCGAAACTTCCGCCGTCGGGCGTTACATGCTTCGCTCTCGCTCATTCCTGCGGCACTTCGTGCCTGGGAACTGCCTACGGCAGGCATTCCATGCCCTGCCGCGGTAGAAGGAGTCTTTCGTTCGTGAATGCGCTGTTCAGACTTATTGCAGCTTTGCTGCTATCCTGTCGATGAAGTCCCAAGAATTGAGGATTTCTTTTGCCGCTGGCTCCGCAAGGGCTTTTAGGTCTCCTGTCATTACGCCCTCTTCTATAAGGTCAAGGGTAGCTTTCTCCAGCTTTTTTGCGAAAGCGGCAAGCTCCGGAGTGTCGTCAAGCTCGGCTCTTTTTGCCAGGGCTCCTGTCCAGGCGAAAATCAGAGCTACAGGGTTTGTGCTTGTCTTCTCGCCCTTCATGTAGCGGTAGTAGTGGCGCTGTACTGTACCGTGGGCTGCCTCGTACTCGAACTTTCCGTCCGGAGACACAAGGACGCTGGTCATCATGGAAAGGCTGCCGTTTGCGGATGCCACCATGTCGCTCATAACGTCTCCGTCGTAGTTCTTGCATGCCCAAAGGATACCGCCCTCATGTTTCATTATGCGGGCTACTGCATCGTCTATGAGTGTATAGAAGTAGCTGAGACCGTTTTTCTCGAAGTCGGCCTTGAATTCAGTGTCGAAAATGGTCTGGAAAATCTCCTTGAACTGACCGTCATATGTTTTGCTGATGGTGTCCTTTGTGGCGAACCAGACGTCCACCTTCTCGTCCAGGGCATAGCGGAAGCAGCAGCGGGCGAAATTCTCTATGGATTTGTCAAGGTTATGGATTCCCTGTAGGATTCCGGGACCTGAAAGCTCTGCTATGGTCTTGCGGATTTCTTTGCCGTCCTTGCCTGTGAATACCAGCTCTGCTTTTCCGGGGCCGTCGACGTGCATCTCGCAGTTCTTGTACACGTCACCGTAGGCGTGGCGTCCCATTATGAAGGGCTTTTTCCAGCTTTTTACAGCCGGCTTCACGTTTGATACGATAATCGGCTTCCTGAAAACGGTGCCGTCAAGCTCTGCCCTGATTATGCCATTGGGGCTGGGGGTCAGCTGCTTCAGGTTGTATTCCTTTACCCTGGCTGCATTGGATGTTATGGTGGCGCATTTTACGCCGACACCCAGTCTTTTTATGGCTGCCGCGGCTTCGTATGTTATCTTGTCGTCTGTATCATCCCTCTCTTTAAGTCCGAGGTCATAGTATTCTGTTTTAAGCTCGATGAAGGGATTAAGCAGCTTGTCTTTTATGACAGCCCACAGTACTCGCGTCATCTCATCGCCGTCAAGCTCGGCAATCGGGTTTTTCATCTGGATTTTTGACATGTTCCACCTCGTCTTGTTTCTTTGTCTTCTTTTATATTGGTATTTTTTTTGCATATTTATGCAGAAATAATCCTGAGACAGAGAATAACATATTTTTTAGGTGAGGTTCAATTGGTCTTTGCCCTTACTCGTTTTCCTGCTTGCTCTTCAGCTCCAGGTAAAGCTCTTTCATGCCTTCAAGAATATCCTGATGGGGAAAATCAGGATTGTAGACCAGGTTTATCTCTCTGGACATCTCAAAATCCTCTATGGTGCGTATGACCATCTGATGTTCCTTCACGTCATTCAGGCAGAGAGAACGCCCCATTATGGAGACTCCGAAGTTGTTCCTGACCAGGTCCATTATTGTGCTGATAGAGTTGACCTCAAGCATGACGTTGAAGTTGTCTATTGTCTCCTTGTGCTGCTTCAGGGTTTCTTCGAACAGCATCCGTGTGCCCGAAGAATTGAGGCGCAGTATCAGTTTTTGCTTTTTCAGGTCTTCTAGGGTGATTTTATCCTGCTTGGCCAGAGGATTGTCTTTTCCCATGGCAAGGACCAAGGTATCCGTATCCAGCCTTATAGTTTTCAGAGATGGATCCGGCAGGCTGCCTTCTACTATTATCAGGTCTGCCTCATAGTTTTTCACGAGATTGTAGAGACTGGTTATGGATCCTGTGTATATTTTTATGTGAGTTCCCGGATTTTTCCCGCAATATTCCGCCAGAATCTCGCCCAAACCACTCATTTCTGCGGTTCTTGTTATTCCCAGAATGATATGGCGGTTTTTTGTCTCCATGTCTTTCAGGGTCTGGTGACAGCGGTTGTATATTGCCTGTATGCGTTTCGCGCTGGAGACCACGGCTTCTCCCTGCTCTGTTATTTTCATTATACCTTCGCTGTACTGGAATATCTTGCAGTTGAATTCATTCTCCAGCGTTTTTATCTGCTGAGAAATTGCAGGCTGCGTAAGATTAAGAAGCTCCGCAGCCTTTGAGATACTCTTCGTCTCTGCTACGGCAAGCAAGGAATGAAGCCGCTGGTTTATCATGATCCACCTCTCTCGTGCAAATACTATAAAAAATGCTTATACACATAGAGATTAATATCATTTGCAATTATATGCAACGGTTTCTGTCGAAAAATGTTTGCTATAGCTAACTTATTTCAGAACCTTATATCAAGCACGGTCACATCGTCAGGAAGCATGGCGTTCTGTATCCAGCCGTCCACTGTTTTTCCTATGGTATCCGAAACTTCCTCATACTTCTTGCTGTATAAGTTTATGAAAAATTCTTTGGACCTGTCATCATCGTAGCGTATACCGTCTTCAGTCTGCATGTCTGTGAATCCGTCGGAATAAAGCTCAAGATGCATATCCTCCTTTATAGGAAGCGCCGCATAGGACTTATCTCCCGCAGTATTCTTCTCAAGGGTGGCTTTTACTTCGCCCATTCCCAAAGGAGGCAGGCTTGCGTTTACGGAGGCTATTTTTACCCTCCGTCCTTCTCCAGTCTCTTCTGCGAACAGGATATATACTGTGGTATGTCCGCAGTTATAAAGATACATCTGCTTCCTTGCCATGTCGACATAGCAGATTGCTGCCGTTATGAAGCTGCCTGCGGGGACTGTGGTCTGCAGATAATCATCAAGCAGGGATATTATCGCGCTGGGATGGGACGGTTTGTCTTTCATGAATTTCATTGTATTGAAAAAGGACCCTACTGCTATTGTAAGCAAAGAGGCGGCTACGTTCTTACCTGAAACGTCGAAGCAGCTTACAAGATATTTTGAGTTGTCCACGGGGTAAATCTGATAGAAGTCACCTCCCAGAGTGTTTGCCATCCTGTTCCAGCAAGTGGCCTTGAAAGGAAGGTCCGGAATTTTGGAAGGATCAGGCAGTAGCTCCTGCTGTATTACAAAGGCTTTCTCCATATCCTGTTCCCGGATTACTGCAATTCTTTCAAGGAAGTCATCAAGAGACACTATACCGAAAAAAGTTCTGTTGTTGTAATATACAGGAAAATAAAGGACCCCGTCCTTGCGGTTTATCTCTGAGACCTTTGCCAGGGCCTTCTCTATGAAGTCTCTGGCATTTAGGAAAATAGAGACGGGAGAGACATAGTCGCTTATGTTTTTTGCGGTCAGTCTTTTCCACGCGGTGCTTGTTGCCGCTGCCGCTGTCTTTCTGTCTATTATTCCTATCCCACCTGTGTTGTATTCTACTGGTACCGCCATGAGGTCAGGTTGGTCCTGAAACATTTCGACTATCATGTCTATGGTGCTTTCGCCGCTTACAGGCTCCACATATTTTGTTATTGATCCTACCTGCTTGAAAGAGAAGCTTCCGGAAATCTGTCCGGACATTCCTTCGTCCTGTTCTTGTGTCACGAATTCACTAAAATCAATGTTTTCCATAAAATGAGCCTTCCTCCCTTTTTAATCTATTCTACACCTATATTAACAATATCGGCAAATATAAAAGTTCATGATAATATGAATGCGATATACTTGCATTTTTAGAATCTTATAAGTAAAGATTCTGAAAATACTCTGGACAACCCTTTGTTTTTTGAGTAAACTACAGGATAGTTAAATAAGGGTGGTTAACTCAGTGGTAGAGTGCTACCTTCACACGGTAGAAGTCATTGGTTCAAATCCAATACCACCTATAAGCAGGTGACGGAGCAGATCATGAAAGATGGAAATTTCGTATCCTTGCTTGATTCCTCCCTGCGTGACGGTGCCCAGGGGGAGGGAATAAGCTTTTCCCTCCAGGATAAGCTTTCTATAGCAAAAGCTCTGGACAGCCTCGGCGTAATGTACATAGAAGCCGGCAATCCTTCCTCTAATCCCAAGGATGCAGAATTTTTCCAAAAAGCAAAAAAAATCTCCTTCTTGAATTCAAAGCTCGTGGCTTTCGGTTCTACACGGAGGAAAGGTCTGTCCTGTGTCGATGACTCCGCAGTCTCTGCTCTTCTTGAAGCTGAGACCCCGGTGGTCACTATATTCGGAAAATCATGGCTTTCCCAGGTTACTAAGATTCTTCATGTCACGCAGGAAGAAAACCTAGCCATGATAAGCGAAACCGTCTCTTACCTGAAGGAGCACGGGCGGACTGTGATATTCGACGCGGAGCATTTTTTCGACGGTTGGAAGGAGAACGGTGAATATGCCCTGAAAACTTTAGAGGCTGCAGTGGATGGGGGCGCTTCCATTGTGACTCTATGTGATACGAAAGGCGGAGCTATGCCCCTGGATGTCTACGAGCCCGTCCTTACTGTGGTCCGCCGTCTTGTTCGTAAAACTGAGATAGGAATACATACCCATAACGATGCGGGGCTTGCCGTAGCAAACTCTCTCATGGCGATACACGCAGGCGCATCTCATGTGCAGGGGACCATCCTGGGCTTCGGCGAGCGTTCCGGCAATGCCAACCTTTCCACTATAATAGCAAATCTTGAGCTTAAGCTTGGTTACAAGTGTCTGCCTGAAGGACGGATATCCGACCTCACCCCTGTATGCCGTGAGATTGCTGAGATAACGAACATCAGTCTTGATCAGGGTATGCCTTATGTGGGTATAAATGCCTTCGCTCATAAAGCCGGAATGCACACCGATGCCGTGCTTAAAGATTCTTCTGCCTATGAGCAGGTGAATCCCTCTGCAGTCGGCAATAACAGGGTGATTCTTATAAGTGAGGTGACAGGACGGGCCGCAATAATAGAAAAGCTGCATCGTGCCTTTCCTGAAGTGACTAAAGAAAGCCCGGTGGCTGCCAAAATCGTCAGCCGGATAAAAGCTCTTGAGAAGGATGGTTACCAGTTCGAGGGAGCAGAGGGAAGCTTCAATCTTCTTGCCCGTAAAATCCTGGGTAAATACAAACCCTTTTTTTCCCTTCATTATTACAAGATTATTGGAGAGCAGCATGTGGATGATAACCCTGCCACATCCTTCGCTCAGATTAAAATAAGCGTCAATGGGGATACCACCATAACGGCAGGGGAGGGCTTGGGACCAGTCCATGCCTTGGATGTGGCTCTGCGATCAGCCTTGGAGAAATTCTATCCCGCAGTAAGGAATATGCGTCTTACTGACTTCAAAGTCCGTGTCCTTGACTCAAAAGATGCCACTGCCGCTAAAGTCCGTGTCCTTGTGGAGTCTACGGACGGGCAGAATATGTGGACGACAGTGGGTGTGTCCACCGACTTGATTGAGGCCTCTTGGATAGCCCTCGTCGATTCCTTCGAGTATATTCTGAGCCTTTCTTCTTGATTATAAGACTTTCAAGCTCCTGTCCTTGTGTCTGAGGAACTCGCTTCAGCGGCCGTTTCCAATGCGGTTATGAACATGGCCTCCAGGGTAGGTATCCTGTTCTCGTAGGGCAGATGCTCTTCTTCCTTTACGCAGGAGTCTGTATGGGTCAGAATGGAAAGTGCCTTTTTCCCCAGCCAGGCTGCGTTGCAGTATAGTGCATAGCTTTCCATGTCCTGAACAAGGCAGCCCATTCTGGCCCAGGGCTCCCAGGATTTTTTCCCACTTACTTCATTCAGAGCATTGTAATCCGAGAAATAGTCGGAGGAGAAAACTCCCCCTTCGAAATGTCTGTATCCATTTTTTTCAGCTTGGGCAGCGGCTGTCAGAAGCAGACCGAAGTCAGCCGCCGGGGAAAAGGTTCCCGGCAGTGAGTACTGTCGAGCCCAGTTCGAATCTGTCGAGGCCGTCATGGCTAGAACCAGGTCCCCCGGCTTCAAGAAGGCTTGAAGTCCGCCTGCCGTTCCTATACGGATAATTTTTTCGACCCCGTAGGTTTTGAAAAGCTCATAGCTGTATATTCCGCAGGAAGGGCCGCCCATGCCGGAGCCCATGACCGTAACTTCTGCTTTTTTCCCGGCCTTGCCAATGTATGTACCTGTGAAACCCAGCATATTCCGTGTGTCGGTCACTTCTTTTGCGTCTTTAAGATATTTTTCCGCAATGTATAAAGCCCTTTTGGGATCCCCCGGAAGAAGGACTGTATCCGCTATATCGCCGGCGGAGGCAGCGTTGTGTGGTGTAGACATGCCCCCATTATAGCACATTTTTAAGAAAAAAATCCGATTTTACAAAACTTGATATGATGACACTCTTATTCCTTGAATAAATAATTTTCTCCATTATATTAGCTTACATGTCTAAATATAATTTTATAATATCTCTCGGTTTTGTTTTAATATTCTCAGTTTTTCTTTGTTCTTCTTGCAATAATTCTTTTGCCATGAGGCTTTCGAATCCTTCTGCTTCAAACGACTATAATTCTGAGATTGTTTCTTTTTCTGGACGAATAAAGAGTGTATTCACCCAAGGAGGGGCTCTGCCTGCTGAATATGCCATTGGCAGCTTGCCTTTGGCTCTGACTCTTTTGTCCTGACTCTAGCCTCTGGTCATGTATGGAATGTCACCGTGGAAATGAAGGTCAGGCCTGATGGACAGGAACTGCCTCTGGAGGATCCAGCCTCAGCTACTACCGTTCTTACAGATACCCAGGAATTTGATCTTAGTGAGGAGGCAGCCATAACCCGGGATTTTTTCCTCGAGCCGGCTGCGACAGGGACAGGAAGCATAAATCTGGTCTTTGAATTGGCTTCTGGTGTTTCAGCGGATTCTGTGACAGCCAGCGGCCTTTCTGACACAGCCGTAACTCTTACGGAAAGTGGTAGTAGTTTTACCTTGGAAAACGACCCCGTAAGCAGTGGAAGATATACAGTCACTTTTAACTTCAATAAGGTTGAGGTCGAAGGGGAAAATACTATAACGACTCTTGTCTATTCTACCACACAGGAAATCAATGTTTTCCCCGGTATGACCACTGACAGGTGGATAGTCCCTTCAGCTTTCTTGAATGAGGCTGATGCCTTCTGTGTTACCTCCGCCATGGTGGATAACTGCAGAAGGACTGATTATTTCGTAGGCAACTGCGGTACAGCTGCTCCCAATGACACAACGGGAAGAGGAAGTCTCTATAAGCCCTATGCCACTGTAGCAAAGGCGGTGGAAGTAATAAACAGCCTTCCTTCGTCCAATTCGCAGAATAACCCAATCGAATACAAGCTTCATATAAAAGATAGCCTTGCTGAGGATATCGCATCAGCAATCAGTATCAATAAGCATGTAACGATCGAGTGCTGGAAAGACTCGGTTAATGACAAGCAGGGTACTTCGACCCTGACATGGACGGGAACGACCGGCAGTATGTTCTCTATAGGCAGCGGAGGCAGCCTTACCATAGAGGGGGTAAAATCTGACGGAGATAACCCCACCTGGAGCGGTCTTGTCCTGGATGGCAACAAAGACGCTGGTAAGACAGGCCAGGGTATAACAATTGCTGCCAGCGGAAGCCTGCAGATGAAAGGTGGTGAGATAAGGAATTTCAGTTATACCAGTGAAGGGGCCGGCGTTGCTGTCGATGGTAGCTTCACAATGGCAGGCGGAAAAATAAGCGGCAACGAGACTTCTTCAAATGGGGCTGGAGTTTATGTTAACGGTACTGATTTCAGCATCAAAGGCTCTGCTTACGTAGCTTCCGATAACGATGTCTATCTTCCCTCCGGTAAAAAAATCACCATCGCCGGAGCTCTGACTCCTCCCGCAGCAGCTAATGGCAAGGTGGCGAAAATAACTCCTTATAACTATACTTCGACAAATTCTTGGATAGAGCTTTCTACGAATCCTGCTCCAGTCCCCACGACAACGCTTGCGGCTGAGTGCGGTAAGTTCGCGGTTACCCCTAACGGGACCCAGGCTTATTGCGTGGATTCCTCTGGTCACCTTGCAGAAGAAGCTCAGGTTCAGGTTTCTGAATCCCAGCTTACGGATGAGACATCCATAGATACTTTTGTCGCCGGCCTTGAAGAAGGTTTGGCTTATAACATAGTTTTACCTTCTGATTTTACTGATACGGCCAATATTACGGCCTTCCTGAAAAAAATAGGTAATTCCAACATTGGAATGTCCACTGTAGATTTGTCAGGTATTAATATTACTGAAATAAGTGGTACCGATATGATGAAAAATAATATAGAGACCCTAATACTGCCTTCTGCTTTGACAAAGTTAGGAAATCAGGTTTTGGAAAGTGCAAAAGACCTGGAAGAAATAGTTATTTCTGAAAACAATGCTTATTATACCGTGGAAAACGGGATTCTTTACGATAAAAACAAAACAACCTTGATACGTTATCCTCCGGCAAAAGCAGAATCTAGCTTTACCCTGCCTGATACTGTAAAAAAAATAGGTTATGGTGCTTTTCGGTATGATAAGAACCTTGAGGTTATCAATGGGCTTAATCAAATAGAAGAATTAAATGATAAGTGTACTTTTTCCTACATGGCGAAAATAAAGGAACTGGATTTATCCGGACTTACTGTCACTTCCTTGCCGCTTTATTCCTTTAGAGAGTCGTCTGTCGAGAAAGTTTATCTTTCGTCATCTATCACTTCGATAGGGGGTGATGCTTTTTATGGGTGTTCTAAACTTACGGAAATCCATTTTAAGACCACCACACCTCCGACCTTAGGTATTGCTAATGGTCGCAAGTCTTTCCAAGGCTGTAATTCAGATATCAAATTCTATGTTCCTGCAGGCAGCAAATCTGCCTATTCGGGAGCTACCGGCAGTTTCGCAAACTCTGAAAAAAATTATTTTACCTCCAGCCTGGAAAACCGTATAATAGAAGAATAGCAGTGACTTTCTTTGTAGCTTCTGTCTCCAGGGGGCTGTGTTAGTCATGGCCCTTGTAGACATTTAAAAAGGACTTGATATAATAGAGCCATGAAATATACCTATAAAACAAAGGGTACCTGCTCTAAATCCATTTCCTTCGATATAGAAGGTGATGTAATCCGTAATGTCTCTTTTGTCGGGGGCTGTAACGGTAATCTTAAGGCTGTGTCCAAGCTGGTGGATGGAATGACTGTTACCCAGATAGAAGAAAAGCTCAAGGGAAACACCTGCGGAATGAAATCCACCTCCTGTGCAGATCAGCTTGCCTGTGCCGTACGTAAAGCCCTTGACGAGACTCTTTGAAAGTTTTCTTTGTTTCTTCATATTTATAATTATTTTTTCCTTGTATTGAATCATCTGTTGCTATACCCTTATTATGGGAGTGCGGATGAATAACAGATATGTCCTGATTGTTGACGACAACCTTATCTCAAGAACTATTTTAAGCAATATATTCAATAAGAAGTATAAAATCCTTGAGGCAGAGAACGGCCGGGTCGGTCTCGATTTTGTATGTAAATATTATGAATCCATAGCAGTTATACTTTTAGATTTGATCATGCCGGAAATGAATGGATACGAGTTCCTCGCTGAGATAAAAAAAAGGAATATGCTCGGTCTGATTCCTGTTGTTGTCGTTTCTAGTGACAGTGATAGTTCTATAGAGTCCAATATATTGGAGCAGGGTGCATCTGATATGATAGCGACCCCGATTGTTCCTGCTATCGTTCGGCAAAGAGTTGAGAATGTAATAAGCGCAAATAATTATCGTCATAATCTTGAGGCGATGACGAAGAGTCTTTCTCATGAGATTCAGCAGTCCAACTCAATGATTGTTGAGACGCTCTGTTCTATTATAGAACAAAGAAGTCTGGAGTCCGGGCAGCATATAAAGAGAATCCGTTCTTTCACTGATATCCTGCTTCATTATCTAGCCGAGAATTATGATGATGTCACTCTTGATGAAGGTATTATAGAATGTATATCCCGTGCGTCTACCCTTCATGATATTGGAAAGATTGTTATTCCTGACAGTATCTTGAATAAGCCTGCCAGATTGACCCCGTCTGAATTCGAAGTGATGAAAACTCATTCCATAGAAGGGGCCAATATAATCCGCAAACTCAATTTCATACGTCAAAAAGATTATTTGGAGTATGCTTGGCAGATAGCAATGTATCATCATGAAAGGTGGGATGGTAGTGGATATCCGGAGGGACTTGCCGGTGATGCTATCCCTTTGTGTGCCCAGGCTGTCGCTGTCGCAGATGTTTATGATGCTCTTACGACTCACAGGGTTTATAAGCCTGTCATTTCGCATCAAAAGGCTGTGGTGATGATACTTAACGGAGAATGTGGAGCTTTCTCCGAGCGTATGAAACATGCCTTACGTGCCGTTGCCCCCGAATTTGAGCGCTTGGCAGGGAAATTCAGGGATGGTGGAGTTCCTGATTCTTTCGATGATGTATCCTCCAAGTCCTTCGGTGACGACGTCCTTGATAAGGCCTTCCGTTCCGATTACTACAAATATGTAACTTCTTTGCATCTTATCGATGGATACGTTTTTGAAATCGATTACGATACCCATGCCTATAAATTGGTCTTTCCCAATAAGAGTCCTTTTCCTGCTCTCCCTCTTCATGGAGATTTCTTCCTTGATGTCCGGGTTTTCGTTGATAAGCTGATTCATCCGGAAGATTGTGGGCTCTTCTTGGAAAGGTTTCAGGCTGACAGGGTCAGTATAGAGAACGGTCATTATACACATAGTTCCTTCGAGGCTAGAATGCGCATGTCTGATAGCGCGGAGTATAAGAACTATCAGTTCTCGCAGATCCGTATTGATATGCAGTCTGTTTCACTCCATAAATCTCTGGTAGTTGTCCGTGAAGCTGAACCTAAGACTGCTCAGCCTCTTGAGAATGCGATGCAGCTTGCTTCCGCCGGACTTAAGGTTGAAAGTCCCTCTCTTGCGTATAAGTCCGCTGATGATAAAATAGAAATAAGTGAAGAGACCAGCCGTATAGGACTTTCCCAGGAGAAGCTCTTGGAGGTTTTCCATTCTTTGTGGGATCTTCTGGCGGTATTCAACATAGATGATGGAACTGTAGTCTTTGATTGCTCTTCAGATGAATTCTTCCCTCGTGGAAGGCCTCGTACCATTCAGGAGCTTTTTGATGGAGATAAGGTAAATGTTTATCCGGATGATGTCGACTATTTCAATGCCATGCTCGAGGAGATAGTGCTTGGGCAGCTGAAAGGATGTGTCTCCTTCCGTATGATTACGAACGGTGATAAGGTCTGTCGTTTTTTTGGAGAGTCAGTTATAGTGAATGATGACCATGGGGCTTCCTTCGTGGCTGTCGCCCTTAAAATAGATAAGTTTGGTGGTGAGTAAAAAATAAAGGATTTTCCTGTTTTCTGCTTGACAAAAAATACCACAGAATATATACTCCTTTTTCGTCGCCTCTACTGGTGAGGACGACAAGGTTACTTGATTCTAAAAAAAAATTAGGAAAAAGTGAAAAAAGATATTGACAAGAGAAGCGATAAGTAGTATCTTGGATAACGTTCCGCCTGAGCAGGGCGGAGCGGGAAAAATCTTTCTTAAAAAAAGATAAAAAAAGAAAGATCAGGTATTGACAAAAAAGAGAGAAAGGTTATATAATCTTTCTTGCTTGAGATAAAGCAAAGGCTTCCTGAGCGATAAGCTGAGGGAAGCAGGATGTTTGAAAGAAGAGGGAAGGAAAGAAACGAAAGTAAGTAGTCTGGTTCAGAGATGAACCTAACGAAAGCCAACAGCAGGTTCTAAGATGATTCCTGACGGAGTCA
>JAILBN010000068.1 GCA_024680915.1 Treponemataceae bacterium
CTTTGACAAAAACTAACGCCCGGGCTCTTTGCTCCCACTGGGATGGTCTGCCTTCCACCGGCTCTCCAAGTCCGTCAACTTAGAGTACAACTTTTTCTCGGATTACTTAATCGTAACAACTAACGCAGAGGGAGTTGGTTATAAATTTTATTTTCTATTATTGATATTCTTTATGTTTTTCCCTAAAGAACTAATTTTGTTAGAACATAGTTCAGTTAAAGGTTGTCCGATTGCAGCTTTGTAATTAAATCCCAATAATTGCATAGTCCTAAGAGTATCAACACTTAGCAAAGGTAGAAATTTTTCTAAATCATCTGATTTTATATTAGAATTATAACTCGCTAACATTTTTAATAAAGTTGTAACAGTATTATGTAAATGATTAATATCATCTTCGCTTATTCTGACTTTCTCTAATTCATCTTTATATGCCTGGGCTATTCTAATTGCTTCTTGCCGTTCAGATAATAGTTCATTTATTAATTCATCATAGGTATTTCTAATTTTTTCAGCGTTTTTTTCATCTTTAATTGCTTTTACTTTTGTAGCTACGGTTGTTGCGGTTGATTGTATTGCAAGTTCAGCAAGAGATATTCCAAGAGAAACAAGTGGTTCTGTCAAATCTAACATTTTAATCCTCCTTTGTTATAAAATATAATCCTTGTTAAGAGTTATAGCAAATTTGATTTACAATCTCTTTTCTATAAAGGTTTCGATTTGGGGGAGCAGTTCTGCTCGGAGAAGATTTTTTGTGTTGTTGACGGTGGACGAGGCGTTACGAAGGAAAAGATCGGCAGGATGAATTTGTAGGGCGGCAGCGATTTTTACAAGCAATTCAAAAGATGGAAGGGCTTTGCCGCATTCTATGCAACCGATTGTACCTGTTGCACACTCGCAAGCTTCGGCAAGTTTTTCTTGCGACACGGATTTTAGTTTTCTGTAAAACTTCAAATTATCTATGAATTCTTTTTGGAAATCTATCACAATTCCTATTGTAAACAAGAATTTATCTCTATTTTATTGAATGAAAACTGTAAAAAAAATAATTTTCCTTATATAATAAGTAATGTTGTTATTTTTATTGCTCAGGTAAGGAAAACATATGTCCATAAACCTCTCTAAACAAAAACGTGAAGATTTGCTCAATAAGATTGAGCAGATTCGCCTTTTTCTAAATCATTCGTTATATGACGAAAATACTCGGAAGCTTTCCGGGTACTTGAATGAATTATCCACAGAAATCAATGGCCAAAAATATGGACTTGTTTTTGAGGAGCATAAAGAGGGAATTGATTACACCCTTGAAAACAATCTTCCTGTTCTGACAGAAGAAAAGGAACTCTTCGTAAATAACGGTGGTGAGATAAACTTTCTGATTGAAGGTGACAATCTAGCAAGTTTGCAACTTCTTGAAAAAACGCACAGAGGCAAAATCGATGTCATTTACATTGATCCACCCTATAACACAGGAAACAAAGATTTTATATATGATGATGATTTTGTAGATTCAGCTGATTCATTCCGTCATTCAAAGTGGCTTTCATTCATGGAAAAAAGATTACGGATTGCAAAGGATTTGTTGAACGAAAAAGGCGTGATTTTCATTTCGATAGATGATAATGAACAGGCGAGTGCCAAAATACTAAGTGAAGAAATATTTGGAGAAAACAATTTTATTGGGCAATTAACATGGGAATCAACAACACAACCAATAAATGCTGGAAAAGCTCGATTTCAACTACAACAAAAAGTCGAATACATTCTGTGCTATGCAAAGAATAAGAATCAAAAAGATGATTTTATACTGAAAGAATCAGATTCAAATTTGCAATATCCTCATATGGGAAAATTTGGAGCGTGTCGTTTTGAGATAATAGAAAAATCTGATGCTGGTGCTTATCAACGCGATACTATGAAATATCAAATTTTAGGACAATTTCCGCGAGAAGGAAAACGTTGGCAAATTGGTGAGGACACTGCTAGAAAATTAGAAAAAGCTGGGAAGATTGAAATTGTTGATGGAATTGTAAAAAAAGCTGTGTATCCAGAAGATGAGATAGAAAAAATAAAGTATATTCCATTTTGGTCTCATTTTTCATCAGCAGATGTTGGAACTGCTCAAAATGGAAAAGATGAACTAAATTTTGTTTTTGATAGTGCTGTAGGTTTTGATACTGTGAAGCCTGTAAGACTAATCACAGAATTACTCGGTCATTTTCACAACACCGCAACTATTCTCGACTTTTTTGCAGGTTCTGGTACAACAGGTCACGCTGTTATAAAACTCAATTCTGAGGATGGTGGACACCGCAAATTCATTCTATGTACGAACAACGAAAACTCAATATGCCGCGACATCACATACCAGCGGCTTAAAACTGTAATTACAGGAAAGCGAAAAGACGGCTCAACATATTCTGACGGACTTTCCGGCTCGCTCAAATATTTCAAGGTGGACTTTGTTGAAATCACGGAAAAAGAATACTACGAGTATGCAGACAAACTGCTTCTTCATGTGCGTGAATTGGTTGAACTTGAAAATGCCGTGAACTTTGAGGGTAACAGCAAAATCGCAATTGTGCTGACGGAAGAAGAATTGGAATCTTTTTTCACAAATTATTCAGACGACGTGAAAACTCTGTACCTTGGACATGATGTCCTGCTTTCAAAAGAGCAAAAAATAATTTTGGAAAAATATGGAATCGAAGTGAAGATTATTCCGCAGTATTACTATCCAGAATTAAATGGCTAGGAGCAAACTATGAACTTGATGAAATTTCAGCTTGCTGCAATTCGTGAACTTTTAATTGCAATGGAAGAAGATGGGCGTGATATTGTGCTTAAAAGTCCCACAGGAAGCGGCAAGACTATTATGCTCACGCATTTTATGAGCGAATATGTGAAAGGTCACGCACGGACGGTATTTGTGTGGCTTACTCCCGGCAAGGGAAATCTTGAAGAGCAGAGCAAAAGAAAAATGGATTTGTACATCCACAACGCAAGCACGAAACTTCTTTCTGACGTTATGACGGGCGGTTTTTCGGAAAACGATTACTGCTTTATAAACTGGGAAAAACTCACCAAAAAAGGAAACAATGCGCTAAAAGACAGTGAGCGGACGAATTTTCTTGAATGGATTGAAAAAGCACATGAAGCTGGGCTGCAGTTCAAGGTGATTATAGACGAAAGCCATCAGAACTTTACAGAAAAATCGGATGCGATTGTTCAGCTTTTCAAGACTGACAAGATTATCCGCTGTTCAGCAACTCCACTTTATGATAAAACCATGAAACTGATTGAAGTCAGAGAGGCTGATGTTATTGCAGAAGGGCTTATAAAAAAGCTGCTTGTGATAAACGGAGATTTCCCGAATGTGATAGAAGCGGACAATCCGACTGAGTATCTTTTAGAAAAGGCTCTCAAAAAGCAGAATGAGCTTGTTTCTGCTTTTACTGCCCGAAATGCAAATGTGAATCCGCTTATTATTGTGCAGCTTCCGAATAATTCTGACGCACTTCTAGATTCGGTGATTTCGTGGTTTGAAAGTCAGCATATTTCCATTGAAAACGGAATGTTTGCCGTATGGCTTTCTGACAGGCACGAAAATCTTGAAAATATTGAAAAAAACGATGGTAAGCAGATTGCGGTAATTATCAAACAGGCAGTTGCGACTGGCTGGGATTGTCCAAGGGCGCATATCCTTGTAAAACTTCGTGAGGGAATGGACGAAACTTTTGAGATTCAGACTATCGGAAGAATCCGTCGTATGCCGGAGGCCCGGCACTATGGGAATGATTTGTTGGACAGCTGCTATCTTTTCACTTTTGACAGCAAATTTACTCAGGGGGCAAAAGCCGCTTTGGGAAAAGATGCGCTGTCTGCAAAAACACTTTTTTTGAAGAACGAGTATAAAAGCTTCTCTCTTACAAAGGAACAGCGGACACAAGTAACAGATATGCAGGATGATGCGATGGCATTGCATTCGATTACGGAATATCTGAAAAAGTCATACGGGCTAGATGATGATTGCGAGCAGAATAAGACACGGCTTGCAACAGGGGGAGAAGAATCCGAGAAATTTGTTTTCAGCGAAAAAATTGAACGAACGACTTATTCTGGCGAGGCTATGTCTATTTCTGACGTGTCGGAGGAATATCTGAATACGATAAAAATCCGGCAAAAGATGAATACGCATACTCATGGACGAGAGTTCCATAATCGGGTTGGAAGAATCGGGCTTGAAATCGGACTGGAATATGCAAGTGCAGTGACCATCTTGGGAAAATTATTTGCAAATGAAGGGAAATTTTTGTATAAGGAAAAACTTATGGAGCTTTCCATAAAAGAGTGGTATGCGTTCGTTATAAATAACTTTGATACTCTGCGTCATGTGTTCCGGTACGCAATGGCAGGAGGAAATCAACAGCAAGAGTTGGGGCTTGAAAGTGTAAGCGAAAGGCCGTTTTTTATACCGCACTCTGTTTTATTCACCTACGATTCCACAAGCAAAGTTCAGACCGAGTTTAAGAAAAATGTATATGGGGGATATTTGAGTTCCGCAGAGACGAGGAGCACCCCAGAAAAGCTTTTTGAACGCTTCTGCGAATCAAGCGATGATGTGGACTGGTGGTATAAAAACGGTGACAAGGGAGATGAGTATTTCTCGATTGTGTACGTTGATAATTCCAACCGGCAGAAACTTTTTTATCCAGATTATATCTTAAGCGTTCGGGGAGAAACTTGGATTATCGAAACAAAAGGAGGCTTTGACAGAACTGGTGCAAGTGAAGATATAGATATTTTTTCATCTAAAAAGTGCGAAGTGTTGCAAAGGTATCTTGAGCGGTATAAACTGCACGGTGGTTTTGTTCGTCAGGATAAAGCAAGCATGGAACTTCTTATTTGCGTTGGCAAATACAGTGATGATGTTTCAAGCGATGCATGGAAGGTGCTGGGAGAAGTGATATAAAAGAAAATATCCTCATTTAGGTTCATTATTAATCATTTCTGCATTTATTCTTTTTTCTCGCATATATCTTTGAAGAAAACGTCTAAGCATATTGTGTTTATTTCCTACACTGTCTTTGCTATATATTATTGCAGAAACTATTCCACCAATTTATTACTAAATATCGTAACATAGGCACTCCTCAAATGGTGCGAATCTTCTTTTTGCGCTAGTTTCGCGTGATAATCATTATGTTAGAACCTTCTCAAAGGGCATTCCGAAAGCGTGATTTTATCACAAAGCTCCTTCATTCCAGTAGCAGCGAAATAGTCCGACAAAACTTCTTTTGTGACTCTTGCCTGGGGGCCTATACATATTTCCTCGAACAAATCTGCATAATTTAGATTCAGTCTTGTACAAACATTACTTAGATTGAGTATGTAGTACTTCTTTATGTTGGTCTCCTCGACAAAAAAATGAGGTTCGCCAAGATATTTCTCCACATCGTAAGGCAAAGAAACCAAACGATATTCTTTTTCGCTGATGAAGGAAGGATGCTTGAAAAGCGGTGAACTTGATATCAGCTTGTTGAAAAGACCCCTTATTTCTTGTGGCTGAGAGGAGTCTGCAGAATTCTTTTTTATCAGTTCCGCAAGCTCTTTTGCGATTTCCAGGTCATCACAGCTTTTTGAGTAATTCACCTTGTACAAAGGAGCATGTCCTTCCTCTCCTATCTTTGTCAGCATATCCTTGTTGAAGGCAATACATACACCCATTCCATTCTTTGAATAACGTGTCCACTGGGAGGCATCATCGGCATATTCGCTGAAACAGGCTGCGAAGCTTGAAAGATTGTCAAAGTCTTTTAAATATTCTGAGAATAAATGCTCCATACAGGCATAGAATTGTTCGCTCAGAAGTTTTTTTACGGCAAGTTTCAGTTCCGTAATGAAATACTGCATTTCTTGGCTGTCATTCATGCGGCGCAGATTCCATAGCCAAATTTCCCCCTTGGAAATTATGCCCCGCATAGCGTTGAAATCTGTATAGTGATAAAGCTTCTTAACGGAATCCTGCGTGAAAGCTCCCCTTTTAGTTGAGTTCGTAGGTATTTCCATACCGAATTATCTCTACCTCAGGATACCCCGCATTGATAAGCTCTTTTTTCAGGAAGTCCTGGGCATCTGGTTCTCCGTGTACCAGGAAAATTTTCTTGAGACGGGATGTATCCACTTTGCTGAGCCAGGTCTTTATTTCCGTGTAATCGGCATGGGCACTGAAGGCGTTGATCTGCTCTATCTCGGCCTTTACCTGCTTCCATTCGCCCATTATACGGACTTCTGTTTCCCTGTTCTGTAGCTTTCGTCCCAAGGTGTTCTCTGCCATGAAGCCTACAAGAAGGATGGTGGTGTTAGGATCCTCTATGTTGTTGTAAACATGATGGACTATACGTCCGGCCTCGCACATACCGTCAGCACTGATGATAATCATCGGGCCTTCTTTGTTGTTGAGGGCTTTGGATTCTCCTACGCTCTGAACAAAGGTAAGGGCATTGAAACCAAAGGGGTTCTTGTGGTGAGTAAGGAAGGCGTCATGGGTCTCCTTGTCGTAGCATTCAGGATGAACCTGGAAAATACTTGTGGCATTTGTCGCCATAGGAGAGTCGACGTAAATCGGAATTTCGGGAAGCTTCCTTTCCTCAAAGAGTCGGTGGAAGTAGTATACCAGTTCTTGGGTACGTTCAATGGCAAATGCTGGGATGATGATTTTCCCGCCCTTTTGAATAGCCTTTTTCACGACTTTTTCCAGCATGTCCATGGCTTCTGTGGCTTTTTCATGCTTCCTGTTACCGTAGGTGCTCTCAAGAACGATATAGTCTGCTGCAGGCACCTTTGTCTCCGGGTCACGGATGATAGGCTTGTGGTTACGACCTAAGTCTCCTGTGAAAAGAATCCTGATCTCGTCCTCGGAAGGATCCTTCTCTTTTTGTTCGTTCGCATGAAACAAGCTCTGCATTCTTGTGAAAAAGTTATCTGTATCTTTTTTAGAGGTTTGTCCGGTTATGGTTACAAAGGCAAAGGCTGAGCCCAGGATATGACCGGCGTCAAAAAATTCCACCTGAACATCAGGAGCTATGTACATTTTCCTGTTGTAGGACAAGGAAACTATTTGGTTGGAGGCGAAAACCACATCTTTTTCTGTGAAGAGAGGAGCCCATGAAAATTTCTGGCCCTTTTTTGACGCCTGTTTTTTATGGTATTCGGCATCACGGGCCTGGATATTGGCACTATCCATCATGATAAGGCTGGCAAGGTCTCTTGTGGCAGGGGTGGCATATATGTTACCCCTGAAGCCATTCTTTCCAAGCATTGGTAAGAGACCGCAGTGATCATAGTGGGCATGGGTCAGGATAACTGACTCTATTTTATCGGCAGCAATATGGAAATCTCTGTTTTTCTGGTCTGATTCATTCCATTTACCTTGAAAAGCACCACAATCAACAAGGAAAGGTCTGCCGTCAATCTCAAAAACATGTTTGGAACCGGTGACTTCCTCAGCGGCTCCGAGAGAATAAAAAATAACGCTCATGAATATTATTCTAGAGCCAAAATAAAATGCACGCAATGAAAATATTACGTTAGCCGGTAGCAATATTCAGAGAAAAAATCAGCTTAGCTCTACAAGCAGAGACGCATGAGGGGCAAGTTCGGCGGAGAGTATGCCTTTTTGCTCTATGGTGGCGATTTGTTTATGCTTCCACAAGTCGCGCACGGTTAGAGTCGATGGTCTTTCCTCGCTGGTTTCGTCAGCCGTGCAGGCTTGTTCGGCGGGATTCGTGTTGGTTGTGGAACTCGTGCCGGTCGTACGGGCTGTAGAGGTACTCGTGCAAAAAAGTGTCTGTAGCACTTCTTCCATGCTTATGCAAACTTTACGAGCTTCGTCGCTCAGGTTGAAAAGCGCCACGTAAAGGCCTGTGGAAAAGGCCCCGTCCTTGCCCGTAGAGGAGGGAAGCTTACGTGTCGCCCAGACAGCGTAATCCTCTGATCGTGACACAAGCCTTGCCTGTGCTCTGTTTTTTGTAAGTGAAAGAACTTCATCATTTGTGAGAAGCGATAGGGTAAAATCATCAAGCTTTGTAAGCTCTGCCCCTATCATGAGGGGAGAGCGGAAGATGCACCACAGATTCATGAGGGTGTACTGTTCATCGCGGGTCAGGTTAGTGGTATGCTCCTGTGAACCGAAGCATTTGAAGCAAGCACTTATGCGGCCTAAGGGAAGCATATCGCAGTCGGGCCAGCAGCCGGGACTGACGTGTCTCTGCCAGACTTGGCAGCGTTCGAACATGGCTTTTAACAAAGGCCATGAGTCCCAGAAGTCATCGGTTATGCGCCACATATTGGCGTATTTTTCCATGTGCCAGGCTTTTTCAATGACGGCGGGTCCAGGAGAAAGACTCAGGACAATCGGACGACCGCATCGTTCAATGGCGCTGGAAATCATTTCTATCTCTTTCTCTGCGGAATAGGGGTTGTCAGGGTACATATTTGTATTGCAAATGTCGTCAACCTTTACGAAGTCGACCCCCCAGGAGGCGTAAAGCTCAAAAATCGAGTCATAGTAATCCTGCGCCCCCTCGGCCTTGTAATTAACGCCGTACATGTCGGGATTCCACTTGCTTACAGAAGAAGGATTAGCAATCATATCCGCTGTGATTTTACGGCCGTCATGACTTTTTATGGGTAAATGTTCATGACAAGCAAAGCGAGGAATTCCACGCATTATATGAATTCCGAATTTTAATCCCAGCGAATGTATGTATTCGGCTAAAGGCGCAAAGCCGGCTCCCCCCCTGCTGGAGGGAAATCGGTTGGGCGCAGGAATCTGACGGGAATATCGGTCAATGCAGAAGCGGCTGAAGGAAATGTACTGAAAGTCGTCTTTCGTTCCTGCATTCTCATCAGACCATTGGATGTCAATCACAATATATTCCCAGCCATGGCTGCGAAGGTGTTCTGCCATATAGGCGGCATTGGCCCGGACCTCTTTTTCGGTGACGCAGGTATTGTAATAATCGTAGCTGTTCCAGCCCATTGGTGGTGTCAGCGCAACATCATTCTTTGAATACATGAAGCTATTCTAGTGCAAGAAATCATGGTTGTACAGGATATTTTGCTGTCTCCCAGTGTCACAAGGTCTGTTTCGGAGCTCTGTTATAGTGGCAGTTGCCTTGTCTTGTGCTAGATGGTAAACTGCATCTTATGGATGCGAGTTTTTATGTTATCGTTCAGCAGGTTGCAGTTCTATTTATTTTCATAGCGGTGGGTTTTATCTGCACAAAATGCAGGATTTTTACTGAAAAATCAATAGCTGACTTGGCAAAATTCGTTTTATACATAGTGATTCCTTGCGTGATAATAAATTCCTTCAATCGGGAATATGATTCCTCCATGCTCAAGGGACTGGGTATAGCAGCTGGCATAGCTGTGGTTATTCATGTGTTTTGTATTATTCTGGCCCAGATATTCATTCATGACAAAAATAAAAGCAGGGAATGTATACTCCGCTTTGCTACGGTTTTTTCCAACTGTGGTTTTATGGCTTTACCTTTGCAGCAGGCCATACTGGGAGACGCAGGAGTTTTTTATTGTGCCAGCTATATCGTAGTATTCAATTTATTCAGTTGGACTTATGGATTGTTCATAATGAGCGGGAGCAGAAAAAGCTTTTCCATAAAGATGATTGTGAATCCTGGAGTTATAGGTGTAATCCTAGGGGGATTCTTGTTCGTTTCCCCTGTGAAGCTTCCGTATGTTTTAAATGAGGCTCT
Organism: Treponemataceae bacterium; assembly: GCA_024680915.1. Lineage (GTDB taxonomy): Bacteria > Spirochaetota > Spirochaetia > Treponematales > Treponemataceae > Treponema_I. The sequence goes on from JAILBN010000068.1 coordinate 9,777, forward strand.
TAAAGGTATATCGGCCCTTAATACTCCTGTACCCATGATAATAGTCGGATACTACATTGCAGGTATTTCCTCCTTGCGAGTCCTTAAAGACTTAAAATTGATATCGGCGCTTTTTCTTCGTCTTATTGTCATTCCCTTAGTTTTCTTGGGCGCCATAAAGATTGCGGGGTTTAATGATGTCATCGCCACATCAATGCTTATTGCAGTAAGTTGTCCTGTTGCCGTGAACATAGCAATGTTCTCGACCTTGTATAAAAGGGATTCTGAGCTTGCGGCCACCAGTGTCGCTGTTTCAACCCTGCTTTCTATATTGACTTTGCCTTTTATTATCGTGCTTTCTATGTAGCCTGTTTTATCCTGGGAAATATTATGATAAGGGAATATGTAATCTGCGTAGTTTTTTTTGCCTTTTCCGTGTTTATGACTGTGCAAGATATAAAAAGCCAGAAGGTAAGCCGTTGGTGTTCAGTCGCTCTCCTTGTTGTAATGATTGTCTCCCGTATCTTTTTTTGCGATGGTAATGAAAGGAGCGGATTCATTGCTTCTGCTTTTCTGGGGCTGGGCCTTTTTGAAGCTGTCCGTTTGATTGTTAAAAAGAAATTGGGTCTTGCGGATGTTTTTTATAGTGGATCGGCTGGAGCCTTACTGGGTTTTGATATGTGGCTCGCAATGTGCTTTATAGCCTGTATTGTGGCTGCCTCTGTTATTTTCTTCAGGATAAGGCGCAGCGCCCATGAAAAAAACACGCGGGATATCCTTATGATACCAGTTCCCTTTATACCCTGTCTTTTTGTGGGCAGTATAGTTTCAAAAACATTATATTTTTTTATATAACTTGATATTTTTTCTATTGGCAGAAATATTAAATTTTGCTAAAATATCTTTAGTAAAATTTAAGTTCTTTTAACAGGAGTAAAGTCTATTTTTAAGCTTAACTGCTGTTTTTACAGAAACTCTGCGGTTCCGACGTACGCTTTTTATGCGTGTGAAATAAGATTAAGAAATCTTATATCGGATTCTGCTACAGGAGGAAAAATATGAAAAACGCATACGTAAAAAGCGTGTTTGAGCAGGTTCAGGCAAAAAACAAGAATGAGCCGGAATTCCTGCAGGCTGTTCAGGAGGTTCTTGAGACTCTTGAGCCAGTAGTCGAGCAGATGCCAGAGATTGAGAAAAACGCAATCCTTGAGCGTATCGTAGAGCCTGAGCGTGTGATTATGTTCCGTGTCCCATGGACAGACGATGCAGGAAAGATTCATGTAAATCGTGGTTATCGTGTTCAGTTCAACAGTGCTATTGGTCCTTACAAAGGCGGTATTCGTTTTTCTCCGGAGGTAAATCTCTCCGTCCTTAAATTCCTGGGATTCGAGCAGACTTTCAAAAACTCTCTTACAACACTTCCTATGGGTGGTGGTAAAGGTGGTTCTGACTTTGATCCTCACGGAAAGTCAGATGCAGAAGTAATGCGTTTCTGCCAGTCCTTCATGACAGAGCTCTACCGCCACATCGGAGCAGATACAGATGTTCCTGCTGGTGACAAGGGTGTAGGTGGCCGCGAGGTTGCTTATATGTTCGGTCAGTACAAGAGAATCGTAAATCAGTTCACAGGTGTTCTTACTGGTAAAGGTCTTACCTTTGGTGGTTCTCTTATCAGGACAGAGGCAACCGGCTATGGTCTTATTTACTTTGCCCAGGAAATGCTCAAGAAGGTCGGTGATTCTTTCAAGGGTAAGGTTTGCTCTGTCTCCGGTTCTGGAAATGTTGCTCAGTATGCAGTTCAGAAGCTTATCCAGCTTGGTGCAAAACCTGTTACTCTTTCAGATTCCAATGGCTATATCTATGATGCTGATGGTATCACCCAGGAAAAGCTTGACTGGGTCAAGGAGCTTAAGAATGTGCGCCGTGGCCGCATTTCTGAATATGCAAAGCAGTTCCCTTCAGCAAAATATTTCGAAGGAAAAAAGGTTTGGGAAGTCAAGGTTGACTGTGCTTTCCCATGTGCCACTCAGAACGAGCTTCTTGGTGAGGATGCGAAGAAGCTTGTCGCCAACGGTGTAAAACTGGTTGCTGAGGGCGCCAATATGCCTTCTGACCTTGATGCAGTAAAGACTTTCCTTGACAACAAGATCCTCTATGCTCCTGGAAAGGCTTCAAATGCTGGCGGTGTAGCAACTTCTGGTCTTGAGATGAGCCAGAACTCAGAGCGTCTTTCTTGGTCAGCCGAGGAAGTTGATGAGAAGCTCCACAACATCATGATCAACATTCATGACAATGCTTACAACACAGCAAAGAAATTCGGCATGGAAGGCAACTATGTGGCTGGTGCAAATATCGCCGGCTTCATCAAAGTCGCACAAGCCATGATCGCTCAAGGTTTGGTATAAGCAATGTTTAAAGAGTTAAGCACGCGTTAGCGTGCGACTCGCTCAAGGCTTGGTATAATACTTAGTCCGATTTTTGTTATTGATAAACCCGGGAATTTAATGAGAATTCCCGGTTTTTTTTTGCCTTGATGGCAATAAAAAATCATATCATTCTACCTGAAATCTGTTTTTCGGCTTAAATCATAGCGTAAAAAATTGCATATAAAGAGTAAAAAATCGTTGTCTGTTTTGAAATTCTGGATATATAATTTTATATACTCGATAAACGGTATTGCTTATGATATAAGGAGATAAGGAAAATGCATTCCTTTAAAGCAAAGTTTATATTTTTTTTCGGTTTGTTTACATTGATTTCATGTATTGTCATCGCTGCAATTTCTGGTATGGGTGTAACGGATACTGCATCCTTTATTACTGCAGAACAAGGTTTCCCTGTTTGTAAGAAAGCCCTTGATGTTCTGGATGCCGATAAATTCGCTCAATTTATAAAAAATCCTTCGGAAAATGATCCTTACTATGAGGAAACCCGCTTAAAACTTTTAACCATCGCAGAGACTGTGGGATGTCAATATCTATATACTATGATTCCTGTAAAGGGAACTGTATTCATGTATGTTATTGATGGAAGCTGTGATCCTAGCGATGAAGAAAATTTTTCTCCTCTGGGGACGGAGGAAGATATAGAATCATACGGAGAGTCTCCTTTTGATGCGATGAAGACCGGGGAAATAATAAGCTCTGGTCTTACATATCAGGAAGATTGGGGTTGGCAAGTAAGTACATATCAACCAATAAAAACATCAAAAGGACAGGTAGTCGGTTTTATCGGCTGTGATTTTTCCATGCAGGATATTATGGATACTGTCCAAAAACAAGTCACGATAATAGGGATGATAAGTGCTGTATTCGTTTTATTGGGAATTGTCCTTGTGTTTTTATTCACCCAAAGTATGTTTGGGCAGATGAGAAAGGTTTCTGATGCAATGGATAGTATTTCTTCGGGAAATGCGAATCTGTCCACCCGTATTCCAACCCATGGTAAAAATGAAATAAGCAGACTAGCTGCCGGTTTCAACAAGTTTTCAACAAAACTGCAGAGTATTATTTCTGTAATGAAGAAATCAAAGGATTCTCTTTTGATAGCAGGTGACAAGCTTCATGATGGAGTCTTCGATACAACCACGGCAATAAATCAAATAAGCAGAAATATAGACGGGGTTGCTGGTGAAATAGAGAAACAAGGCATAAGCGTCCAACAAACAAGTAATTCGCTGAATAAGGTTTTGGAAAATATCAGTGCCCTTGATGGGCTTGTAGGTACCCAGGTGAAGGTCGCGTCCGTGGCCTCTGCTGCTGTTGAATCAATGATCCGGAGTATCACGGATGTGAACGATTCAGTGGACAAGATGGCTGGTGCCTTTGACAATATCGCTAAAGAAGCAGATTCTGGTGTCCAGACGCAAAAAGCCTTGCAGGAGCAGATAAATGATATTGAAACGCAATCAAAGCTTCTTACGGACGCAAATATCGTTATAGCGAACATAGCGACACAGACTAATCTTCTTGCTATGAATGCAGCGATTGAAGCTGCTCATGCAGGAGAATCTGGAAAGGGTTTTGCGGTTGTTGCTGGTGAGATACGTAAGCTTTCGGAAACCTCCACGGCTCAGTCAAAGAGAATTGGAGAGCAACTTGTTCATATACAGGAAACTATTGATTCTGTGGTTCAGGTTACTGAGCGCGGGGTAAAAGGGTACTCTTCCCTTTCAAATGAAATTCATGAGACTTCGAATCTTGTCAGTCAGATAAAGAATGCCATGGAGAGCCAGAAAAACGAATCTGTTGATATAACCGGGGCCTTGAGTGATATGAATAATAGCACTGCCCAGGTTCAGCTTGCGTCACAAGAGATGACGGTGGGAAGCAAGGCGATCATGAATGAGGTAAACGCCTTGCAGGCTGCTACCGTAAGCATGAAAAATGAAATGGAGAATATGTCTTTCGGGGCTGATAAAATAAATGAGACGGGAGTAGCCCTGTCAGAGATTTCAAAGCTTATGAACAGTGCTATTGATGAGATTGGCGCACAAGTTGATCAATTCGTAGTTTAAGTCTTTTTTTGTGTTATTTACGCAAATGAAAAAAAATGGTATTCTCCCATAAGTGTCGTTGTATTATACCCGGTGGTTAGTCACAGCTGAGTCTGTGGATAAAGAATTTTCCTCCGGGGTTATTGCCGTGAAGGCTGATAAGGAGAATAAAAATGACTTTTTTTGAAGAACTTAGATGGCGTGGTCTTATAAAGGATACAGCCGGAGATGACATTGAAGATAAAATAAATAGCGGAAATGTCACATTTTATTGGGGAACAGACCCTACTGCAGACAGTCTTCATTTAGGTCATTATTCTTCACTGGTCACAGCAAAACGATTCGCAAAAGCCGGACATCATCCTATCCTTCTTGTGGGCGGATCCACTGGTCTTATCGGAGATCCTCGCCCAACTGCCGAACGTGAGATAATGGCAAAAGAGAAGCTTGAGAAAAACATGGCTGGAATCCGTGCCCAGGTAGACAGGCTTTTTGATGGCAAGGCTGAAATTGTAAACAACTATGATTGGACTAAGGATTACACGTACCTGGACTTCCTCCGTGATATAGGTAAGTACATAAACGTAAGCTATATGCTTAACAAAGATATTATAGCCCGCCGTCTTGAGACAGGTATTACTTATGCGGAGTTCTCATATACTCTGCTACAGGGTTATGACTTCCTTTGGCTCTATCGGAACAAGAACTGCATAATGCAGGCAGAAGGCGCTGATCAGTGGGGTAATATCACTACAGGTATAGAACTTATCCGTAAAATAGAAGGAAAAGAGGCTTATGGATTTACAATGCCTCTTGTTCTTGATAAATATGGAAACAAATTCGGAAAAAGTGCGGGAAATGCTCTTTGGCTTGATTTGAACAAAACCTCAAGCTATGAGTTGTATCAGTATCTTGTTAATGTTGATGACAGCATGGTTATTTCCTACCTCAAGATTTTTACCTTCCTCTCTCCTGAAGAAATTATGGAGCTTGAGAAGAAAAATAATGAGCATCCAGAGCTTAGGGAAGCCCATAAAGCACTTGCCCGTGAGATTATAACAGATCTTCATGGAAAAGAAGAGTTTGAGAAGGCAGTATCAATCAGTCAGTCTCTGTTCAGTGGTAATCTAAAAGGTCTTTCTTTGAAAGACGTTATGGCTGGATTGAAAGATGTTCCCTCTGTGGATATCACTGCAGGACAGACTATTATGGACATCCTTGTCAGCAATAAAATTGTTTCCAGCAAAAGAGAGGGTAGGGAATTCCTTGCTGCGGGTTCTATTACCCTCAATGGAGACAAGGTTTCTGATGAGAATATGCCTGTGACTGCTGATCTGGCGATAGAAGGTAAAGTAATTGTGCTTCGCAGGGGAAAGAAAAAGAATTATATCCTTAAGATCAACTGAACAAAATCTCCTTCGAAAACGATAAATATTATACCTGTTTTCTCTTTGTTACATTTTGCATATTGAAAAGGAATATTTTGCTTGTTTTCCTTAAAATAGTAAGTGTTAAATTTAAGAAAAAATTTAGATTTGATTTTTCCTGTGAAAGTAAGTATGAATAAGCCTTTCTTTGTTTTTTTTTGTTTGATTTTTTTTTAAATATGCCGTAGTATTTTAGTAAACAGAAATCGGAAAGTGTAAAAAAATAAAAAAAAAGTGAGATAACAAAATGACAGTATGTTATATTCTTCTTATTGTACTGGGAATTTTTTCCTTATGTGTCAGTGCCATTTGTATTTTTGTTGGTTTTCGCTTGCGCAAGAAAGAAAAAAAGAATGAAAGAATAAAAAAAACTGAAAAGACCGTTCCAAGCCTGGATGAGCTTACCGGGCTTTATTCTGAGCAGGAATTTGATGAAGCTGTCCGTGGGGTTTTTGCAACAAGAGAATATAAGAATCTTTATATCCTTCATATCGATATTGATAATTTCAGTTTTTATCGGAGTGTTCATGGAAAAGAAGCTTCTGAAACTGCTCTGAAGTACGTCGCATTTTGTATCCAGGACTTCTTCGACGGCAAGCTCATTGCCTGTCGTAACGCAAGTGATCATTTTTACGTCCTTTCGGAAGGAACGATAGATAAAGCTTGTGAGACAATCTTGCAGTGGTATGATGTTCTTATGCGATCCATAGCGGTACATGCTATTACCATGCATTTTGGAATATATGCCGTAAATGACCTTTCTGTTCCTGTTTCCGAAATGAGGAGCTATGCGAAAGTAGCTACCCGTTCTGTGAAAGAAAATTATGGAAATCTTATAGGTATTTATAACGAGGAGCTTTTCCTCCAGCAGCAGACAAGAATGGAGCTGGCAAGTTCCTTTGAGACCTCTCTTAAACATGATAAGTTTGTTGTAATGTTCCAGCCTAAATATGATGCATGCTCAGAGAAAATTGCCGGGGCAGAGGCCTTGGTCAGATGGATGCAGGATGACGGAAGCCTGACTTCACCTTCTGAATTCATTCCGGTTCTTGAGCATACTGGCCTTATCCCTAAGCTTGATTTTTATGTTTTCGAAGAAGTATGCAAAACTATGGCTGCTTTTTTTGAGAAGAATATCAACATGGTCCCTATTTCTGTTAATTTCTCCCGTATAAATTTATATAATCCTGGATTCTGCAGTAAACTTCTTTATATTGCCGAGAGATATGGTATCCCCCATAAATCACTTGAAATAGAACTTACAGAATCTGCCTTTTTCGAGAACGAGAAAATTTTGACTGATATAGCAAAACGGCTACGACAGGATGATTTCAGGGTTTCTATCGATGATTTTGGAAGAGGTTATTCGTCCCTTAATCTTATAAAAGAAGAATCTTTCGATGTAATAAAAATTGACCAGTCCTTTTTGCAGGGAGAAAATGAAGATACCTCAAGGATAATATTAAAAACGATATTGTCTCTTACCCGCGAGCTGCGGTTGGAAACTGTGGCAGAAGGTGTTGAGAATCGTACACAGCTTGAATTCCTTAAAAATTCGGGATGTGATCTTATCCAGGGCTTTTTCTTCTCAAAACCGGTCTCAAAGCAGGAATTCGAAAGTATGCTTGAGCTGCAAATGGCCAGCTGATTACCTTATACAAATCCAGCGTTTCTCAAAAGAAATAATCGCTTTAATTCTATGGTAATCAGATACGAGCAAGGGGGGTATCAGCCCCCCTTGAAATATTCGTTTTTTTCTGTTACTTTTGTGTACACGTAGTAGGGACGGATTTCTCCTTCCCTTCTTTTTCTTTGCCGGCGTGGTGGAATGGTAGACACGGCAGACTCAAAATCTGCTGCTCGCGAGGGTGTAAGAGTTCAAGTCTCTTCGCCGGTAAAAAGTCTCTTAAAACAAAGCCCTGCATTCATAATAGAAACGCTTTTCGCTTGCCTCTCCCATGGAGAAGCTTTTCCTGGGAAGCGGTCCTGTTCCTGCGATAGTACTGAAAAAACTTTCTTTTGCTATGGGCGGAAGGAGAATTCCTGCCGTTTTTTCTTTTCTACCAAGCCTGAATACTTCGTCAGCCCCATGTATATAATCAATTTCTGCTTTTAGGTCTGAAGAAACATCAGCCTCTTTAAGAAAATCATCAAGAACAGGCTGCAGCTTGCTTACAACCAAATCGGTAATATCAGTACGGATAAGGGTATACTCCGGGGCACCGTTTTTTTCTGTTACAATCCCGATAAAACCTTTCGACCCAGCTACCTTGTCTTTCAGCTCTTTTTCTGAGCTGCATTTTTCTTTTTTTCCATCAAGTCTGCTGCATATCGTTCCTGCTAGTTTTTCCGCATCCGTGTTGAATAAAACTCGATGAATAGGTTCAAAGGTTAGTCCTTCGTCATAAATATTCACAATTTCCACAAGAGCGTAACGGGCATTATGATTTTCCAGTCCTGCCGGGATTGAGATTCTTCCCTTCGCATCCTTTTCACCACCGTTTTGAAGCTTGAATTCATTCCATACAGCTTTCGCTGTGGCAAGGGAGTGATTTCCGTCTCCTACAGCAAAAAGGAATGATGTCCCATCTGTATCTGTCCCTTTTTCCTTTAAAGTCTCCAAAGCTTCTTTTACATGCTGTATATCATCGTCGCTGTCGACAAACCATCCTTTTAGAGAACCCGAGTTTTCCATCAGGTTGGTAGTGTATGCCGGACATGCTCTTTTCGCCCTTTCTCCTGTTTCTTCCACAAGTTTTTTCTCAGAATCGTTTGCAAGAAGCATTATATGAGGGCTTTCAAGAGCGGCTCCTCGGCGGATTTCCATCCTTGGTGGAATTCTTTCTACTATAGTGGCTTCCGTTGCCCGTACCAAGGCTTTTGAATCAGGTTCCCATTCATATGCTTCCAAATCAAGGGCTGTAATAAGTCCTTTTCGGATTCGTCCGTATGCAGTTTTTCTTTCTATATAAATGATACTTTTTTTTGCAGGAGAAAAAACACCTCCCTTAAGGTATTCCTTCATGGCTTTATGTATCTCTTTGATGCGTTCCTGTTTGTCTTCATCCCCCAGATATACTTCTGGAAGTATAATGTGCAGCGTTGATGGTATTCCCTTTGCCTTGGCTTCGCATCTTTTCCAATATTCTCTGTCCTGAGTGTGCTGGTCACAGGCTATGACGGCCCATGCTTCCCTGTTTATAGAGTCCGCCGGAATTAGAATTTCCGGTACCTTTAATCCGAATGAAGTAAGTTTTTCCATATATAGAATATACCAAATCAGCTCTCTTTGTGCTACACTATAGCATGTCCTCTATGGAAATGTCCGTAACACAGCGGCTGTCCCAGCAGCAGAAGCTTTCTCCTCAGATGATTCAGACAATCGGCATTCTTGCTATGCCCATGGATCAGCTTAGGGAGCGTATATACGAAGAGGTCGAATCTAATCCTGCGATTGAAATTATCAGGGATCCTGTTTATGTTTCTTCCACAGACAGCGATACTCACCAACGTTTTTTGGAAAGTGTGGCTCAACCAGCGGAGACCTTGCAGGATCATCTTTTACTTCAGCTTTCAGAGAAAAAAGTTGATGAAAAAATACAGAATCTTGCGGAACGTGTGATAGGTAACCTTGATTCCAGAGGCTATTTTCTGGGACCCTGCGAGAACCTGCTTGCTCCAGATGAAAAAAGCTCTTTTCTGAGGGAAGCTGTAGAGCTCGTCCAATCTTTTGATCCCATAGGGGTCTGCTGTGAGAATCTTCAGGAAAGCCTGCTTTTGCAAGCAAAAGCGATAGAAACTGCGCCTCCCCTTGCTGTTATTATCCTCCGGGATTTTTTCCCCTTGCTGGAGAAAACCCGCCCCCAGCATATTCTTGACGGAATTGCGGAGCAGGATCCTCTTCTCGCCCGTCACTATTCCTTAAAAACAGTGAAAGAAGCCTTGGATTTTATACAGACCCTCAATCCTTACCCTGCGCAGCAGTATTCGGACGGTGGCTCTGTTTCCTATGTGGAGCCGGATGCTTTTATTCGTAAAAGTACTGATGAGGAAATTGAGAGCGGAGCTGATGAATTCATTGTCGAAATGCTGAAGGGGTCTTTACCGGAAATAGGAGTTTCAAAGGATTTCAAAGATATGGCTTCTTCTGGTGGGGATACAGGGAAGTTCGTGTCTGATTCCATAAAAAAGGCCGATTGGTTTATCAACGCTGTACAACAAAGAACAATGACGGTATATAATGCCCTTCGCGTAATAGTAGGTAAGCAGTCTCTTTTTTTCTACAAGGGACCGGGTTATCTTGTCCCCCTGAGGATGCAGGAAGTTGCGGATGCGATAGATGTTCATCCTGCTACTATTTCCCGTATTGCGAACGGAAAATTTATCCGGTGTGAATGGGGTTTTTTTGAAATCCGTTATTTTTTCACTAATTCCGTAGCCACGGATGGAGACGGACCTTCAAAAGAAAGCGTGAAGCAGGAAATAAGTAAGATTCTTTCATCTCATGAATCTTCTGGGACGGGAAAAAAGCTGTCCGATGAGAAAATTGTGCAGAGACTGGCAGAGAGGGGTATAAAAATTGCTAGAAGAACTGTCGCGAAATATAGAGCGGAGTTGAATATAAAATCATCTTTCGAACGCTTGTAGGATATTTTTACCTCATAGCAGGAAGAAGAGCGCAGGAGTTCTTCCCTTTTTCCCTGAATAATATAATATTCTCGTATAAAATGGATTTTTTCTTTTCTAATCCTTATTCTCGGGTTATATTATATATGAAGCGATGAATGAATCGTTTCCATCCTTGGCTGGTAGCCACAACGGTTTTATAGGAGGTCAGATGAATATAACAGTTAACTCTGTCGGTTTTACCATGGATCAGGATCAGCAGGATCTTGTCAACAAGAAGCTTGAGCGTATTAAATATGCTGATGACCTTATAATCAGCTGTGCCGTAAAAGTAAAAGAAGACAAAAAATACTATTTCGATACTACACTTAGTTTCCGATGGGGAACTACGGCGCATGTGGAAGCTGATGACTATGAGTTTGCGACATGTCTTAACAAGATGATAGATGTGCTTGATCTTAAGATCAAGAAAGAAAAGGACAAGGTTCAGCAGAAATAATGAGTCTTCAGTAAAAAATTGGTGATCGGTTCGTGAAAAGCATGCTTTGCTCTAAGATCCGGTCATCATTTTTATTGATTTGGGCTCATGTTAAATATACCTGTTGAAAAAACTCCTTGATGTGTGTATATTTCCGATATGGCAGATAAAGACTTTACGGTTCTGGATCTTTTGGATCTGAACTTGAAAGGGCATAACTCATTGAATCTTCGCTGCATAAATGGTCGTGGAGGCTTGGACAGGAAGATTACCATACCGGATATTAACAGGCCTGGACTGGTCTTGTCCGGTTTTTTTGAATCCTTTGCCTACCAGCGTGTCCAAGTCTTTGGCCGTGGAGAGGTTGCTTATCTTCATAAACTTATCTCTGAGAACAATACTGATACAATAAACCAACTTTTTACTTATACTATTCCTTGCTGTATTTTTACGCATGGTCTTGAGATTCCTGAACTGTTCAGCAGCTTTGCAGAGCAGGCCGGCTGTCCGGTTCTGTCAACAGACCTGGAGTCTACGGAATTCTCTTCCAGGCTTCTCCGTGTTTTTTCAAACATATTCGCTCCCAAAAAAACTATGCATGGAGTTCTTGTGGAAGTATTTGGTGTGGGCATCATCCTGATAGGAGATTCTGGAGTAGGAAAAAGCGAGACTGCTCTTGAGCTGATAGAAAGAGGACATCGTCTGGTCGCTGATGATATTGTGGAGATACGATGTGTGAACGGAAACTCTGTTTTGGGAAAGGGTGCGAATAAAATTATCAGTCACCATATGGAAATCAGAGGTTTAGGTATAATTAATATCGAGCAGTTGTATGGAGTAGGTGCGATCCGTGAGCAGAAAGAAGTTCAGCTGATAGTAAAGCTTGAGGAATGGGACACAAACAAAATATATGATAGGCTTGGAACAAAAGAGAATACTATGGAGCTCCTCGGAGTGAAGATTCCTCTTCTTGAAATACCTGTAAAGCCTGGTAGAAATGTTCCTATAATAGTAGAAACAGCCGCTATGAATGAGCGACTCAAATCGATGGGATATAATTCTGCCCGTGATTTTAATCAGAATGTCCTTAATTGGATAGAAAATGGTCAGGCCCAGTCAGTTTATGATGGAAGTGATGATTCTTATTAGAGTCTGCCATCTTTGAGGGTTTATTCTTTTTAAGTCTTTTATAAGAAAAGATGTGGTTTTTTAAGTGGTTCCGTAAGGTATCCCATAAAACCATAAACAGTATATATCGTGATTTTGAAGGAGAAAAGCATGGCATCTGTTGAGAAGATCCTTACTGTAAGAAACCGTGCGGGAATTCATGCCCGTCCAGCTGCTCTTATTGCCCAGACAGCCAATAAATTCGCATCAGAAATACTTATCGAGAAAGATTCTACTACAATAAACGCAAAATCAATAATGGGTGTTATCACAATGGCGGCAGGATATAACACTGTGCTTACCCTGAAAGCAGAGGGAAGTGATGCCCAGGAAGCCGTCAATGCGATATATACCCTTTTTGAGAATAAATTTGAGGAAGATTGATTCTTAGCCAAGCTTTTGAAAGCTGCTGTCTTTTATACTATTGTTTTTTTTAAAAACATATTGTAAAGTGTATAGTATATATGAAAGAACTTACAGATAGACAGCTCCAGGTTCTTCGTTTTATCCAGAGCTATACAGATGCGAACACATGTCCTCCTACGGTAAGGGAGACTGCGGAGTATTTTTCTATTTCGTTGAAGGCGGTTCAGGATCATATCGCCGCACTCAGGAAAAAAGGTTATTTGTCTCAGTCTGAGAAGCGTTCCAGGTCTCTTAAGGTGCTTATAGATGATAGGCCGGAGATGCGGGGCAGAAAAGTTGTTGAGATACCTGTTATTGGTACTGTCGCGGCTGGAAAGCCACTTTTCTGCGATGAGAATTTCGAAGGATACATAAAACTCCCTGACAGCATGCTTTCTCCTGGAAGTAAATATTTTGCCCTTCATGTTCGTGGATCAAGCATGATAAATGCAGGGATTTTGGATGGGGACCTTGCGATAATACGGCAGGATTGTACAGCTCAGAACGGAGATATTGTGGTGGCGGTGCTTGATGATTCTGCGACATTGAAGCGTTTTTTCAAGGAGCCGGCAAGAATCCGCCTTCAGCCAGAGAATCCTGAGTTTAATCCCATATACTGCCAGAATGTCAGGATTATCGGGAAGCTTTCTAATATAATACGTTCCTACTGATGTATTCCATTCCATTATTCCTTTATACAGGTCCTGAATTTGGTGAGAGAAATGATGCTGTCGCGGAATTGAGACGCCAGGCAGAAAAAAAATTCGGATCTATCGATTATCATCAGCTTTATACTATGGATGTCTCGTTCGGGGATGTTCTTTCTCTTTTGCGCAACGGTAATCTTTTTGTCCCTGCCCGCTTTGTGGTTCTTCGTGGCGTTGAGTCTATAAAGAAAAAAGATGATATAGACTTGCTAGCAAAGTGGTGTGACGAGATGAAAAAAACACAGGCGGACGATGTCTGGTTCGTTCTTGTGTCTGATGAGACTTCTGTTGAAAAAAAAGTGGAAGGTTTGGTTCCGAAAGAACATAGAAAAATTTTCTGGGAGCTGTTTGAAGATAGAAAAGAAAAATGGCTTGAATCTTTTTTCTATAAAAATGGGTATAAACTTACTCCCGATGCAGTTGCTCTGATTCTTTCCCTTGTCGAGAACAATACCGAAGCTCTTCGTAATGAATGTTCCCGTTTCTTTGTTTGCTTTGAAAAAGACCATATCATAGATTCTGATGATGTAGAGGCTGTGTTGGCTCACAACAGGGAAGAGTCTGCGTTTACTCTTTTTGATGCAATGGCGGATGCCAGCCATGGAGAAGGAGTACGATTGTCTGATTCTCTTTCTGTCTTGCAAAAACTTCGGAATTCGAAAGATTCTGCTTCTGTTCAGATCATAGCAGGTTTAACGTGGTGTTTCAGAAGATTGAAAGTATGGCACACCCTTGCAAGAGAGGGTGGAATGTCTGATTTTAACTTAAAAACAAACGGATTCCAATCAAAGAAAATGCAGCAGAAATACAGAATGGCAGCACAAATTTGGTCGCTTAAAGATACGGAATCTGCAATTGCGCTTTTGTCGGATATGGATATGTTTATCCGTTCTTCTGGTTCGGGAGTGGATTCCGTAAGTATGCAGACTCTTGTTTATTGCTTGTGTATAAAAAAAGGTGCTCCGTTATGCAAATTCGAGATCAGTTGATTTCGGTTTCGCTGAGCAGCTGTTTGAGTGCTAAGAGTTCTTCCTTTGTTAAAGTGACCCCTTTCCCCATCTTATTATGATCTGGAGACCAGCTTCTTATGTCGTATTTTGGATCCCTTCCTCCCCAGGATACCATGTTCAGTTCTGTGGTCCATCCGCTTTTGCTTTTTGAGAATGCTCCCAAAGATTGGACAATCTGAAAGGAAAAATCATCTGCCATTTCTATTCTCCTGAAAAAAAAATGTATATTAAGTATAGCACTATATTAAAAAAATGTGAAAATACTTTATTTTTATTGGTATAAAATAAGTTGTAACAATTCGAAAAGTGGTGTATCCTAGTAATAGGTATGTTTAAAAATTAGACGACCTGAACAAAAAAAAGATTCCTGTTTATAAGATATCTTTACCTTTTCATATCTGAATTGGTAAGAATGCTAACAGAGTCAATTAAATTAGGAGGAAATATGAAAAGAGTTCTGTTCCGTATTTTTCTTCTGTGTACGATTCTCACGCTGTTTGTTGCCTGTGGTGAATCTGCCCCTGCGCCAGAAGAAACGACTGAACCTACGGTGGTCGAGCCAACTCCGGAGCCTGTAGTGACCCCTGCTCCTGTCGTTGAGCCTGAGCCTGAGCCTGTAGTTGCTGAGCCGGAACCTGTAGTTGATGAACCTGTCGTGGATTGGGCATCAATAAATGCTGAGAATATGAGTGCTGTAGAAAAAGCTCGTAATGCAGCTGTTGCTACAGGTGCTAGTTACTTGTTCAAAGATTATTTCGATGGAGTTGATGCTGCTTTTGATGAGGCTGTTGCTGCTAATCAGGCTAGCGGAGATCCTGAAGAATTCGGAAGTATTTCAGAAGAGTATGTTACCCTTTATAATACATTTGCAAATCTTGGACGAGCACAATCTCTCTGCAATTTAGCATATGCGAATTATTATGATGAGTATGATCTTAAGAACGCTGCTCTTGGAGAGGCTCTGTTCGAAGAGCTTGAAGCTCTTGCTGCTGAGACTCCTGTAGATGCTGATGCGCTTTTCGCTAAGTCAGAGGAAATCCTTAAGACATATACAAACTTCGTTGCTAATGGTGATATCGTCGATGAGATCATTGAGAATTACCTTGCCGCGGAAGAAGCTGGTGCAGCTGATTTGTTCCCTGGTGATTTCGAGGCTGCTGCTGATCTCGGATATATGGCTTTAGAGTATTACAATACAGATGGTACTCAGGAAGAGTTCGATGAGCATACAGATATCCTTCTGAATATTGCCAAAGCATTCAATGTTGCATGCGATGCTTATGATGTATATAACGAAATCTATGATAGAGGTTTGGAAGTATATGATTATAAGAATATCATGATCGGTGATGCGGCTGTAGAAGAAGGTTATGCTATAATCGATTCTTATTATGACACTGACATCCTTAGAGGAAAAGAGATTTATGATTGTGTAACCTTTGTTTATGAAAGCTATGCTCAGTCCCTTGCTAATGGCTTGACTGTCTTAGATCTTTTGGAGACAAGGGATGAGGCGATTGCTGTAGGTGCCGATGAATTCTATCCTGAAGAGTTTGCTGCTGTAGATGCTCTTGGTTATGACTGTCTTGATTATTTCAATGAGGATGGAACTCAGGATGATTTTGACGCCGACGCTGCTAATCTTGAAGCCTTGTATGTTTCTTTTGCCAAAGCTGTCGCACTTAACGATAAGTATGACTACATACTCGCAAGGGGATTCGATCAGTTTGACGTAAAGAACTTCGATGCTGGTAATGACTGTGTTACCGAAGTGTACGAGATTGCCTTCGAGCCTCTGTCTGGTGCAAGAATTTCTGAGAACCTCGATAAGGCTGATGCTCTTTATACTAAAGTAATCAATAATGGTTATGAAATCGCACTTGTATACGCTCTTAGAGATAATGCAATCGGTTATGGCGCATATGATTACTATCCTGAAGAATTCGACAGCGTTGATGAGTATGCGGTATCTTCTCTTGCATATTATAACGAGGGCGGATCACAGGATGTACTCAATGAGGATATCGATACTTGCAGATATCTGTACAATGCACTTATAACAGCTGTTGATGCTCAGGATGCATATGCGTATATCGTTGCAAATGGATATGACACCATCGATGCTAAGAATGTTCTTGCTGGTGATGCTGCTGTAGGTGATATCTATGAGTTGGCTGCAGCTCCTGTAATTAGTGGACTCGCTATATATGAGAAGATAAATGTGGTTCTTGATTACTATGATCAGGCGATAAGTAATTCTGAAAAGTGCTATGCTGTTATGGCTGTAAGAGACGATGCAGTCGTTGCTGGTGCTGAAGACTATTTCCCAGAGGAATTTGCTGCTGTTGATGCTCTCGCATGGGAAGCTTTGGATTACTACAACGCTGAGGGTACTCAGGAAGAGCTTGATGCTGATATCGAGAACTTTACAGACATCTACGTTGCATTTATTGATGCAGCTGGAGCACAGGATGCATACGATATCGTTATAGAAAACGGATATGATGAGTATGATAGCAGAAACTTCGCCGCTGGTAATGCTGCTGTAGAAGAGATTTATGAGCTTGCAGTGATTCCTCTTGATGGAGAGGCTCTTGCTGCTAGTGCTTCTGATGCAAACTATTACTACAACAAGATTCTTGACAATGTCGATACTTGCCTTGACTTAATCGCTCTTAGAGATGAAGCTGCAGAGGCTGGAGCTGAGGATTACTTCCCAGTTGAATTTGCCGCTGTTGATGAGCTTGCTTGGGAAGCTGTAGATTATTACAATGCGGAAGGTTCTCAGGAAGAACTCGATGCTGATATCGAAAACTTCACAAATATCTACAATGCTTTCATCGTTGCCGTTGATGCACAGGATGCATATGACGTCGTAATTGATGAAGGTTACGATTTGTATGATATTAAGAATGTTGAGCTTGGAAACAGAGCTGATGAGCGTGTTTATGAAATCGCTTATACAACATTCGACGGTGCGGATATCCTTGTAGCTGTTAACGATATCGATGATGCTTATAATCAGGCTATCGATAATGGTCAGATGATTGATGAAGTTATCGCTGTAAGAGATGAGGCTATTGAGGAAGGTGCTGATTATTACTTCCCATATGAGCTTTCTGTTGCTGATGAATATGCATATGATGCTATCGACTACTACAATGCTGAAGGAACTCAGGAAGAGCTTGAGGCTGATGCTGAGGACTTTAAGAATGTGTATGAAGCTTTCAGAGAAGCATCTGTTGCAGCTAACTACTATGTACGTATCGTAGAAAATGACTTCCAGTCTTATGACAGAAACGGTTTTGCTGAAGCTGAAAAAGCTACAGATGAACTTGAAGTACTTGCATATTCAATCCCAACAGGCGAAGATCTTCTTGCAAAGACGATAGAAGTTCGGGATGCATATGATAAAGTCATTAAGAACGCTTTCAAGAAGAAATCAGATGGTGTTCGTAATGATTATCTTTCAGTTAAGAAGGTTGCGGATAGTATAAAAGCTAGTGTTGCTGATAAGCAGGGTTATGCTACTGCTGAGGCTCATATGAAGAATGCTGACGCAATGTTTGCTCGTATGACTTATGAGGCAGCGTTTGGTGAGTATACAACAGCAGAAGCTCAGATGCGTTCTGTATACGAAAGTGTACTTGCAAAACGTAATGCAGCTATGGAAGCTTTGGAAAGAGGCCGTGCACGTGCTGAAGAGCTTAGTGTTCTCGCCGCTCAGGCTGATATAATCGCTCCTCTTTCAAATAATTAGGAGGCAAGGTGATGAAGAAGATTATTTGTTCTTTATTAGTAGTTTTTTGCATGGTTCTGCCTGTTATTTGTGAAAGCTGGGCTGATTCAAAATCTTTGAAAGCGGCCGATGATTACGATAAGCTTGCACAGGAGGCTTTTGACAAAGGCGATTACGCCTTAGCTTTGGAGTTATCACAACAGGCAGAGGTTAAACGTAGTGAAGTTGAGGTTGTAATCAACGAAAGGATGGTTGCAGCTGAAATTGATTCTGAGAAAAGAGAAGAAGCAAGAAAAATTGCAGAGGCAAATGCCCGTGCAAAAAAAGAAGCTGAAGCTCGGAAGTCTGCAGAAGCTCAAAACAATATAGCACTTGCTGAAAATCAGCTTCAGTGGGCCAAAAATGCAAAGGGTGATGTATATTATCCTATGACCTACTCAGCTGGTGAACAGGCAATTGAGAATGCTAAAATAGCATATAAAGATGGTGAGTATGATTCAGCATCCTTCTATGCAAAAGAAGCGATAAGTGTTTTGGCTGAAATTTCAGACACGACACCTCTTCCTCAGTACTATATTGTACGTCCTTGGGACGAAACAAAGGATTGTTACTGGAATATTTCTGCTAGGTCTTATGTATACAATAATCCTACATTGTGGGAGAATCTGTATAATGCAAATAAGGCCAACATGGAAGATCCTTCCAATCCTGACCTTATCCATCCTGGTATGAAGATTGAAATTCCTAGTATCGCTGGTGAGGTTCGCTCAGGTACATATGATTCTTCAATTACATATGATACTTTCAGTATTAAATAATTTTAGTTGATGTAATTTTGAAAAAGGCTGCTTTAAAAAAGCAGCCTTTTTTTTGACAATTTAGCCTATTAATATTATTCTATATATAGATACTATGAGATTATTAGGAGTAAAGTATGGCTATTATAGCAATCTCAAGACAGGTAGCTGCTCTTGGTGATGAAGTCGCGCAGGAGCTATCAAAGCAAACTGGATATAAATTTGTTGATAGAAAAAATATAGAAAAAAGAATAATTGAGCTTGGTTTTCCAGAAGATAAAATGAAAAAATATGATGAGCGAAAACCAGGTTTCTTTGCATCTCTTGCAAAAAACAGGGATGAATATCTTGATTATCTTCAGACTGCTGTTCTTGAGGCTGCATCAGAAGGAAATTGCATATTAATTGGTCGCGGTGCTTTTATAGTATTGGAATCTGTTCCAAATTTGATTTCTGTTCGATTTGTAGCAAGAGATGATGTCCGTATAAAGAGATTGATGGATGAGTTCAATTGGACCGAAAAACAGGCGTTGATGCGCATTGAAGAAAGCGATTCAAATAGATTAGGTTTTCATAAGAGTTTTTTCAATCTGATTAATGAGGACCCTTCTCATTTCCATTTGACATTAAATACAGGTATACTTAATGTAAAGGAAGCCGCATCGATAATTGATTGCTTACGAAAAACATTGATTACTCCTGAGAAAGAAAAGCTGGGTGAAGAAAAAATTAAATCATTGTTTGAAGCTCAGAGACTTGTCAATAAATTGATTTTTGATCATAAGCTCAATATTATTTTCTTGAAAGCGGTTGTTAACGGTGATGTTGTTGTTTTGCATGGTGTTACGGATTCTGCAGCTGTAGCAGAAAAAGCTGTGACAATTTCAACAGAACTTATGAAAGGAAAGAAGATTGAGTCTTGTATTAGTATAGTTCAGGATTATAAGGCATATCCTTAAAATCTTGTTGACTTTTTCTCTATAAGTTCAGATATTTTATACATGAATAAAGCTGATAAATTTACAACAGTAAGAATAGTTTTTGCACCAGTTTTTTTGTTATTGTATATTATTCCGGAATTTATTCCGTCTTTGCGTTTTTTGTCTGGATGCTTGATGTTTCCTTTGCTTTGTTTCGCAGAGTTTACGGATTATTTAGATGGATATTATGCCCGTAAAACAAAGAGCGTAAGTGATTTTGGCAAACTTTATGATCCTTTTGCAGATGTATTCCTTCATTTAAGTTGTTTCTTTTGTTATGTGCATACAGGGTATATGTCATTCATCATTCTTTTGTTTCTTTTTTATAGAGAGACAGGAATGTTGTTTTTAAGGATGGTTGCAGCCAAACAAGGTGTGGCAATTGGAGCGAAGAAAGGCGGTAAATTTAAAACAGTCTTATATATAGTCACTAGTTTTATCTGTCTTTCAGTAGAAAGCTTGAAAAGGATAGGAATTCCTGCCGAAAACTATGAAGAAGTAACTTCCGTGGTAATATTGGTTATGTCGATTTTATGTTTAGTTGCTTCCTATCTATCTTTTTTCGATTATTTGAAAAATTTTAAATCAATTTTTAGGAAAAAGTGAAAAAAGATATTGACAAGAGAAGCGATAAGTAGTATCTTGGATAACGTTCCGCCTGAGCAGGGCGGAGCGGAAAAAATCTTTCTTAAAAAAAGATAAAAAAAAGAAAGATCAGGTATTGACAAAAAAGAGAGAAAGGTTATATAATCTTTCTTGCTTGAGATAAAGCGAAGGCTTCCTGAGCGATAAGCTGAGGGAAGCAGGATGTTTGAAAGAAGAGGGAAGGAAAGAAACGAAAGTAAGTAGTCTGGTTCAGAGATGAACCTAACGAAAGCCAACAGCAGGTTCTAAGATGATTCCTGACGGAGTCA